>NZ_JAPZVM010000007.1:0-156243 GCF_027529745.1 Phocaeicola acetigenes | reverse complement strand
ATATTTTCGCAAAGAACTGTTTTACAGCAGGTTTTATGGCTTGTTTTTATGCAAAGGAGGATACAATGGAGATTTCCATATACATTATTATAAATACAAGCATATTTATCTTTCCTCAAGGAAAAAACATCTTTATGAAAAAACATACCCTCAAATGACACAAGAATGAAAAACTCACAGAAAAAACGCCCTACTTTGCTTACAAAAAACCAAATAAACAACACTCAATAGTTTTATTATCATCCTACTGAAGGTATACCCTCCCAAAAAAACAAAGCATAAAAATAAGGCAAACAGCTATACGAAAATTATAATCTCAATATTTTTCCTCCTTTCCCAACATCTTAATACTTCACCAAACGTTTGGGAGAACCATGCCACGAACATCCCAAACAAAAAACTTCTGATGTATCATACCCATCAAGTGAGTGTTCCGGATTCTTGACCACCACTTCCCCTTCATCTGTTACATACACTAACAAACGTTCCCCTTTCTCGTTCTTTACATACATTGCAGCAATCTTACACTGCGGACAAAGCATTTTCTTCATATTTCTTTATATCAATATTAATCGCCATAAATATAAAAGAAAACATCATCTTCTCACAAATTGTTTATAGTTTTGTAAATAAAGTTTGTTATACAGATATGGAAGGAAGTACTATTTATATAAAAAATATGGTCTGCAACCGTTGCATCATGGTTGTAGAACAATTGCTCACAAATATGGGATTTACCCTCCGACACATAGAATTGGGTAAAGTTATCGTTGAAGAACAATTATTACCCAACGACTATAAAGCAATAGACGAACAACTGCGCCCCATCGGATTTGAGCTGATAGACGACAAACGTATCCGGCTAATTGAGCAAATAAAGAAAGAAATTATCGAACTGATTTACTATCAGGATAACAATCTCAAGACCAATCTATCGGATTACCTGACTACACAATGCCACTTCGAGTACAGTCTGCTCAGCAAACTATTTTCAGAAACCACAGGTATGACCATTGAAAAGTATTTCATCGCCCAAAAGATAGAACGAGTAAAAGAACTACTACTCTACAACGAGCTATCCCTCAACGAAATAGCCATAAAACTCAACTACTCGAGCACAGCACATTTAAGCGCACAGTTTAAAAGTGTAACCGGAACCACTCCCAGTCAATTCAGGAAAATAAAAGAACAAAAAAGAAAAGCCATTGACCAAATCGTATAAATCATATCCATAATTATATAACACCTCCTACCGTTTGCCATTGTATCTTTGCTTCCAATAAAAAAAGAATTATGGCAAACAATAAAATCGTCAAACAAACCTTTCCCGTACTCGAGATGAGTTGTGCCGCCTGCGCGGCACGCGTTGATAAAACCCTGAACAAACAACCCGGAGTATTATCAGCCACAGTAAACTATGCAGCAGCTACGGCTACAGTAGAATATGATACTTCACTCTGCTCACCCGAAGCACTGAAAGCTGCCATCCAAAAAGCAGGATACGACTTAATCGTAGACATACAACCTCAAGAACCAGAAGAAGCAGAACATACTCATACAGAAAAACTGCACCATCAGAAAGTGCGTACCATCTGGGCTATTCTTCTGTCACTGCCCATTGCCCTTATCGGAATGTTCTTTATGGACATACCTTATGCCAATTATATCATGTGGATACTCTCCACCCCTGTCGTATTCTGGTTAGGAAGAGACTTTTACATCAACGCCTGGAAGCAACTCAAGCACCGCTCTGCCAATATGGACACTTTAGTAGCCAACAGTACCGGCATTGCCTACCTGTTCAGTCTTTTCAATCTCTTCTATCCTGAATTCTGGCTGGAGCGAGGTGTACAGCCACACGTATATTTCGAAGCAGCCAGTGTCATCATTGCCTTCATCCTATTAGGACGACTGCTCGAAGCAAGAGCCAAAGACAACACATCAGCTGCCATCAAAAAACTAATCGGACTTCAACCTAAAACCGTCACACTTCTTACTCCTGATGGCAAACAGCAGGAAGTCAGTATCGAACAAATCCGTGTACACGACACTCTTCTCGTAAAACCAGGAGAAAAAATTGCTGTAGACGGCATGGTTTGCGAAGGCAATTCGTATGTAGACGAAAGTATGCTAAGCGGAGAGCCGGTGCCTGTCTATAAAGAAAAAGGCAGTCGCGTTTTTGCAGGCACCATCAACCAAAAAGGAAGCTTCCAGTTCAAAGCCGAAAAAGTTGGCTCTGATACCATGCTTGCCCATATCATCCACATGGTACAAGAGGCACAAGGCAGCAAGGCTCCGGTACAGAAACTGGTCGACAAGATTGCCGGAATATTTGTACCCGTCATCCTCAGTATTGCCCTTCTAAGCTTTGTATTATGGCTGATACTTGCCCCAGAGAACGGATTCACCCACGGACTACTGGCCGCAGTTACCGTACTCATCATTGCCTGTCCCTGTGCTTTGGGACTGGCCACTCCAACAGCCATCATGGTAGGAATAGGAAAAGGAGCAGAACAGGGAATCCTGATAAAAGACGCAGAAAGTCTGGAAACAGCCAAACGAATTGACACCATCGTACTGGACAAAACCGGTACTATCACCGAAGGACAGCCTACTGTAAACCACATGGTATGGTGGAACAACAGCGAAGAAATCCGCAATATCTTTTACAGTCTGGAGAAACTCTCCGAACACCCACTGGCCAACGCCGTCACCCACCATCTGAAAGGAGAATTCCTGCCCCTTACCAAATTCGAAAGTCTCACCGGACAAGGCGTAAAAGCCAGTTTCAACAACCAGTATTATCTGGCAGGAAACGAGCAGTTGCTTAAAACACAGGGTATCCGGATTTCCAGCGAGCAGGAAGAAACCGCAGCAACCTTTACCCATGACGCACAGACCATCATCTGGTTTGCCGACGAGAAGCAAGTCCTGGGTATCGCAGCCATCAGCGACCGCATTAAAGAAACATCCAGAGAAGCCATCTCCCTCCTTCAACAACAGGGAATCGATGTCGTGATGCTGACCGGCGACAACCCTTCTACCGCACAAGCTATTGCCCGACAAGCCGGCATCAATCACTACCAAGCAGAAGTATTACCTCAACAAAAAGCTGCATACATCAAATCCTTGCAACAGAAAGGCAAATGTGTAGCCATGGTAGGCGATGGAATAAACGACAGTGCTGCTCTTGCCCAGGCCGACCTGAGTATTGCAATGGGAAAAGGAAGCGATATTGCCATGGATGTGGCAAAGATTACATTAATCTCATCCGATCTGACCAAAATTCCAGAAGCCATCCGTCTGTCTGCGCTTACCGTCCGCACCATCCGTCAGAATCTGTTCTGGGCATTCATCTACAATCTAATCGGAGTACCGGTAGCTGCCGGCATCCTGTTCCCAATCAATGGTTTTCTTTTGAATCCGATGCTGGCGGGAGCAGCCATGGCCATGAGTAGTGTAAGCGTAGTAACCAACAGTCTGCGCCTCCGCAACAAGCCACTGCGAAAAGAAAAAGTACGGACAAAATAAAATAAAAACACTATCTTTGTTTTTCATAGTAAAAACAAAGATAGTATGAATTTTATAACTTACTTTCACACAGACAGATACACTATATCTTATCCTCGTTTTCAGCTTACACAGCTCCACACATACAGTTCTCTGAATATCTCTAATGTATCTGCCCGATAATGTTTGACTTTTCTACCTCACGAATCGAAATACAGTCCTTCGATCTGTACAACCGTATTGAACAGATACACCGCCAGCCCGCAGCAACTCCCGAAAATCTCCGGGCCAAATACATACTTCTGTATAAAGTTTTGGAACAAGCCTGCTACGAACTGACAGTGGGGGTAACCTTTTCTTTTGCCAATCTGTTCTCCCGTATCGACTACATTTGCAAGGAGAAACGCATGACTCCTTCGGACAAATATGCCATACAAACGATGCGCCGCAATTGCAATGCAGCCATGCGAAACGACTTCCAGCCCCTGATGGAAGAATATCTTTACGATTTGCGCGCGCTGGTACGTTTCATTTCGTTGGCCTTCGAAGAAGACATTCCTGCCAGTCTGCTTCCTCAGATACCTCATTCCAACCGTCCTTATAAAGGTACGCAGCACTCACGTATTCCCTACATACGAGCTTCGGTTACAAGTTGGAACGAGAACCACATCTTTGCTGCGACCGACAGTGAAGAAGACCCTTTCATCATCATCGACTATATGAAAGGAGGATGCAACGGAGATTTATCCTATCTGCACGAACTGCTGACAGAAAACCTTCCCATCAACCTGCTCGATGTGCACATTGATGAGGAGAACCATTACATCCCACAGCTCATTATCATTCATCCGGACTACCTGATTGACATCAGTTCACTGGCGGCCTGCTTCCGTGAATACGGACGTCATCCGCTGAACTTTTTCCTCAACAAGGTAAAGCCCAAGGCCAATACCGCCCCCATTCTGATGGGTAACCTGGCCAGCCAGTTTCTTGACGATTACATCAACGAACACAGCGAAGAACCGGTTACCTATGCCCGTACCATCAAAAAGTTCTTTGCCTCATCGGCACTGGAGTTTTGTACCTGCCCGCTCCCAGCCAACTTTCATGAACAGGCACAGGCACAGATGGTCAATATCCGATCGTTTGTACAAGACATACTTCCACACAATATCCATTCCTTCGACAAGCACAACACCCTGCTCGAAGCCTCTTTCATCTGCGAAAAACTAGGTTTGCAGGGACGTGTCGATATGCTACAGAAAGACTTTAAAGTGCTGATAGAACAGAAATCGGGTAAAAGAGATGAGTTCAACCGCAAGCACAAGGAAGACCACTTTGTACAGATGATGCTCTATCAGGGAGTCTTGATGTACAACTTCGGGAAAGAGACCAACGACTTGCAGACCTTCCTTCTTTACTCTAAATATACCGACGGCCTGATGATAGAACACTTTGCTGAAACACTGTTTAGAGAAAGCATGCGACTGCGCAATTACATCGTTGCCAATGAAATCAGCTTCGGAGAAGGAGCCATTACCCCCGTTGTAGAACAACTCAATACAGACCTGCTCAACGAAAGACAGGTGTGCAACCGGTTGTGGAACGACTTCCAGGAGCCTCAGCTACAAGAAACCATCAATACTTTAAAGCGCTGTACCCCATTGGAACGAGCTTATTTCCAGCGCTTCTTCACCTTCGTATCCAAAGAGCAGATTTTAGGCAAGACCGGAGGACGTGTCGACCCCTCCAACGGATTTGCCTCCTTATGGCATATGCCACTTGCCGAGAAACTGGAATCGGGCAACATCTTACTGGGACTGACCATCCGTTCCAAAGCACAAAGCAGTCCCAACAAAGGATACGACCTCATCGAACTGAGTATTCCCCAGCAAGACGATGAATTCCTGCCCAATTTCCGTGCAGGCGACATCATTATCTTCTATTCCTACAAAGAGCAACCCGATGTCCGCAATCAGATTCTGATGAAAGGAAACATTGTCAGCATTCAGACCGACCGGATTACAATTCTGCTGCGAAACGGGCAGCAGAACAAAGATATTATAGGAGATGAACATGAAACGTTTGCCATTGAGCACGACTTCTCCGACTCTTCTGCTACCGCCGCCATGCGTGGACTGTATGCTTTTTTGTCGGCACGTGCAGACCGCAAAGCACTCATTCTCTGCCAGCGTATGCCTTCCTGTTGCACAGAGCGCAAGCTGAACGGCTCTTACGGCCGCTTTGATGAGCTGATTCTGAAAGAGAAACAAGCCGACGACTACTTTCTGCTGGTAGGTCCTCCGGGTACAGGAAAGACCTCCTGCGCCTTGCGCTATATGGTAGAAGAAGCACTGACAGAACCGGATGCTTCACTTTTACTGCTGTCGTATACCAACAGGGCTGTAGACGAGATATGCAGTATGCTGGTCGACTCAGGCATCGCCGCACAGACTCCGTTTATCCGCATCGGAAACGAGCTCTCCTGCGACAAGCGTTTTCTGCCTTATCTGCTGAAAAACAGTCTGGCGGATTGCCCCAAACTGACCGACATCAAACAGAAAATTGCCGATACACGCATTTTTGTAGGAACTACTACGGCCATCAACAACCGCCTGCATCTGTTTAATCTGAAACATTTCCAGTTGGCGATTATCGACGAAGCCTCACAGATTCTGGAACCAGACCTGACCGGAATTTTATCGGCACGCTGCGGACAGGCAAATGCCATCGACAAGTTTGTACTGATAGGCGACTACAAACAGTTGCCCGCCATCGCACAGCAGAGTGCAGAAGAAGCAGCTGTCAATGACCCTATCTTACAACAAATCGGGCTGTACGACTGCCGTAACTCGCTGTTCGAGCGTCTGTACAAGCAATGTGCGGACACCCACCGCAGCATTCTACACAAACAGGGACGTATGCATCCGGCCGTGTCCGAATTTCCCAATCAGACATTCTACTATTACGAGCAGCTGGAGCCTGTTCCTCTGCCTCATCAGGAAGAAGCTTTTCCATATCCGGATACTACAAAAGTACAAGACAGCACCGACCGCCTGCTGGCCAACCGCCGTATGATATTTATCCCGGCAGAAACTCCGCAAGAGGTTCATCTCTCAGAGAAAACCAACTTAAACGAAGCACGTATCGTAGCCTGTCTGCTGCAACACATCTACCGACTGACAGAGGCCAACTTTGATGTCCATAAAACAGTAGGTGTCATCGTACCTTACCGCAACCAGATAGCCATGATCCGGAAGGAAATCGCCCGACTGGAAATACCTGCCTTGCTCGATATCTCCATCGATACCGTAGAACGCTATCAGGGCAGTCAGCGCGATGTCATCATCTACTCGTTTACCATACGCAATTTCAGTCAGTTGAATTTCCTTACCGCCAATACCTTCCGGGAAGGGGATTTTCTGATAGACCGCAAACTGAATGTGGCCATTACCCGTGCCCGTAAGCAACTTATCCTGACGGGAAATCCACAAGTATTGGGCAGCCATATCACCTTCTATAAGCTGATGGAATACATCCGGATGCGAAACGGATACATTGAAACGAATACAGATGATTTCTGCAACGGACGGTTCGATATACCAGACTATACAGCCGGATGGGACTTGAATCCGGCTGTATACCCGCTGCCCGACGCATTCCGGCAAGTTTTTACGGAAATCGTCGAACAACCTTTCCAAGAGCAAAACAACCGTCAGGATGAAGTATATCATCGTGAAATAACCGGTTACGGGCGCTGTACCTTCCGTTCGGAAGCTGCCTTGTCTGCACCCGCCGACTATGCGTTGCTGTACAACCATTATTATATGCCACGTCAATATGCGGCAGCCCGATCTTTATGGGAGGGCAACGGTAACCTTTTTGCCACTGCCATGAAAAATGCATCGGGAAGAACCGTATTCTGCGATCTTTCTTATGAAGCAGGAGCATCGGGTCTGGCATTTGCCGACACCTGCCGCCAGTTGCCGCGTACCGCCCTGACGTACATCGGCATTTATCCGCTTCAGGAAATGGGAGAAACCGCGGCTCATTTTTTCCGGACCGAAAGTTATCGCCATGTAGCATGTGCCTTCTACCCTAAGCTTACGGCCCTGAAAGCAGAGTTCTGGATGGCACATTCGGTATTGTCCGAGCTGGTTGTATTCAATCTGTCGAATCTGTTCGACCGCATCACCCCTGCCGAAGCACGGGCACTAGCACTCGATATCAATCAGATTGTACATGCCTATCCGCTGAACCACTACATTACCGTTTTCCGGGATGATGCTGGAGCACGAATGAACAACCATTCGTATACGGTATTCTGCAATCATCTTACGCAAGAGCTGCGGCCGGTCAACGAGAAGATGCCTTTTGCCGGAAAATTCCATTATGCGCAAGGAGAAACAACGACACCAACCGCACACGATTTTATGTATGAAATAAGAACCAACCAATAGAGAAAGACCATGAACCATAAACGCGCCATTATTGTAGGAGCCACCTCGGGCATCGGTAAAGAAGTAGCCCGACAGCTCGTGGCAGAAGGCTGGCACATCGGCATAGCCGGACGCCGGGAAGCACTCTTAAAAGAACTGCAAGCCGAAGCTCCTTCACAAATCAGTATTCAGTGTATAGATGTACAAGAGGACGAGGCCGAAGCACGACTCTACCAACTGATAGAACAGGTAGGCGGAATGGATCTGTTTCTTCAAAGTTCGGGTATCGGCCGTCAGAACAGAGACTTGAATGCAGACATCGAAATACGTACACTGGAAACCAACGGAACAGGATTTGTACGCATGGTAGGTGCTGCTTTCCGCTATTTCCGCAAGCAGGGATACGGACACATTGCCGTAATCAGTTCCATAGCCGGTACCAAAGGCTTAGGTTCTGCTCCCGCTTACTCTGCAAGCAAACGCTTTCAGAACATCTACATCGATGCACTGGAGCAACTGGCCTATATGCAGAAGATACCGGTTCGCTTTACAGACATACGCCCCGGCTTTGTAAAAACAGATATCCTGAATGACAACAAGCACTATCCTATGCTGATGGATGCACAAACCACTGCCCGACACATTGTCTGTGCACTGAAACGGAAAAAACGGGTGGCAATTATCGACTGGAGATACCGGCTGCTGGTATGGGGATGGCGCCTCATCCCACGCTGGATATGGAAACGGTTGCCTGTCAGGAACTAAGCATTCCGGTCTGCCCTCACCTGCCAGTCAGAAAGAGAGCAGGCCGGAGGTATTTTTTAGATTGACACTTTTATTCCGAAATACATTTTTAACTATACAAATGTGAGGAATCCGCATTTCGCGCTAACGCGTATTTTCAATACAAAGTGCACTCACGAGAAAATCCGGTAGCATTTTTCACTCAAAAAGCAGGCAAATACATGCTTTACAGCAGATTAATAAGGCCTGAAATGACAGCCTACGATACCTGAATAAAGGGCTTACGATACTTGTATCATCTGCCTACGCGACTAATCGCATCAGTCCACGCGACCATTCGCGTAGATTGATGCTGCAGAAAATCTATTTTCAAGCCTTTTTCTACATGATTTTAGCCTCCAACTCCCGATTTCAGCATACATTTTTATTCTGATAAAAGGGGAGAAAAAGACGTATTCACCTTCCCATCTCACGGTTTACTGCAATCAAATCTATCACGATTTCTATTTTTAAAGGTTATTGCTATCTTCCTGATTTCCCCAACCCCTTAAAAATGGAGAAATTTGTCATCGGTACCGTATCCGACTCCAAATAACGCCATGTAGAAAGGTCTGATTTGACAATTTGAAATCTTCATTTACAAAGGAAAAAGGAGCAACGACATATTACATTTTGTCAGCCCGCTCGCGTGCAACAATCACCTTCAACCGGCGATACATATATGCAAAAGCTGGCACAAGGAATATTACTGCAAAAACCCAAGCCGTAGGGTCACCAAAGCAAATTGCCCAGAAGCCCCACAAAGGAACCGCTACCACACTAACCAAGATACGTGCTATCATCTCTGCCACACCGGAGAACATGGCCAGATTGGTATATCCTGCTCCCTGAATAGAATAGCGGAGAATACACAACATACCCAAAAACGGAAAGAACGAAACGGATACATGAAGGAATAAAGCAGCTTTCTCTATTATCTCATGTTCGGAAGCATCGACAAAAAGCAGAGTAAACCGTTCTGCAAATCCCCACAGAATACCGTTTACAATCACCACATAAATAACCATAAGCAATGTAGCCGACTTTACTCCCTGCCAAATTCGCTCCGGCTTTCCGGCTCCGTAATTCTGACCGCAATAGGTAGCCATCGCGATACCCAAACTTTCCAGCATACAGAGGAAGAACATCTTGATACGGATACCAGCTGTAAAAGCAGCCACACAAGCAGTTCCCAAGGCATTGTTCGCACTCTGCAACATGATGCTCCCGATGGCGGTAATGGAGAACTGCAGTCCCATCGGTGTACCGATATAAAGGAGCTGCTTGGCCAATTCCGGACGGAATTTACGGTCGGACGGAGTCATACGGAGAATCTCAAACTTTCGGTTCATGTACAGGTAGCACAATACAGCCGACACGCCTTGTGAAAAGACAGTAGCGATGGCTGCCCCTGCCACACCCCAACCGAAAACCAGGATACAGAGTAAATCGAGTAAAATATTCAATACTGTAGAAAACAGCAAAAACCAAAAAGGTGTCTTGCTGTCGCCCAATGCACGGATGATACTGGACAACAGGTTATAGAAAAAGGTACAAGGTACCCCGATAAAAGTAATCAGCAGATAATAATAGGCATTGTCGAATATTGTTTCCGGCGTCTGCATCACCCACAAAATAAATGCACAAAGCAAGCTGGTAATCAAAGCTATGATTACAGAAAGCAATGCGGCCAGTTTCAGACTGACTGCCACATAACGGCGCATCGTCACATAATCGTGCGCGCCAAACTTCTGCGCTACCGGAATACCGAATCCTCCGCAACAGCCGTTGCAGAATCCCAAAATAAGAAATACAACCGAGGTACTGGCTCCTACTGATGCCAGTGCATTGATTCCTAAAAATTTTCCTACAATAGCAGCATCGACCAATGAATAGGTTTGCTGCAGCAGGCTTCCCAACAACAAGGGAATTGTAAAATTGAATATCAACGGCAACGAAGCGCCGGATGTCATCTCTTTAGAGTGTGCCATAACTCTTTATCCTTAAAAACAATCTTTCTTATGCTTACTTTAATGTATGTCCCTTCTTTCTTAAATACAGCAGATGCTTGGGACTGCCTACTACCTGTGCTGTATAGATTCCGGTATGCCCTGAAAACAGATAAGCTACCACACAGGCTATGCCAATGTAAATACCCGGCTCAATACCAAAAAGTTCAATCCCCATCAGCGTACAAGCCACCGGAGTATTTGTTGCTCCTGCAAAAACAGCCACAAAACCCATTCCAGCCAGCAAAGACATAGGCAAAGGCAAAACAAAAGCCAGCGCACTGCCTAATGTGGCACCGACAAAGAACAACGGTGTAACTTCTCCCCCTTTAAAACCGACACCGATAGTAAAGGTGGTAAAAAGAAGCTTCAGCAGAAAATCGTACCACATCTGCTGCTCGGAAAAGGAAGCCACAATAGCAGGCACTCCCAAACCGATGTATTTCGTTGTACCCAATGCATATACAGCCAGTGCAATGATGATACCTCCTGCTACCGGACGTAAAGGAGGATAAGCAATGTATTTCTTGGCAAGATTTCCCCAAAAACCAATGGAGCGGGAAAAAAGCATCGCAGCAAGTCCGAAAAGAATACCGGCCACGCAAACCCACAGAATAGGAGCAACCTGAAGTTCCGGCACTACAGGAGCCGGGTAATGTGTATGAGCTACTCCCCAGCTATGACAAGTGAGATGAGCAAAAACAGCCGACAGAAAAGCCGGAAGAATGGCTTCGTATCGCATTCGTCCTACTACAATAACCTCCAGTCCGAACACTGCTCCCGCCAAAGGCGTACCGAATACGGAAGCAAAACCGGCACTGATACCCATCAGTACCATTACTTTATGATCGCGGCGATGCAAACGGAACAAGCGGGAAAACTGGTCGGCTATGGCTCCACCCATCTGTACTCCGGTACCTTCACGACCGGCGGATCCTCCGAAAAGATGAGTCAGAACCGTTCCGATATATACCAAAGGAGCCATACGGAAAGGAATAATGTCACGAGGAGAGCGAATTTCCTCTATCAGAAAATTATTGCCTTTAGCTGCTGTACCAGCCCAATAATGATACATCAGACCAATAACCAATCCGGCTAAAGGAAGAGCTGCTATAATCCATTTATGAGCTTCACGATAATCTGTTGCCCAATTTAAAGAGACCAGCAACAACGCGGATGCTGAGCCAATACACACTCCTGCCACACCTGACAGCAACAACCATTTTACCAAATAGGCCAATAAAGGCAACTGTTCTACCTTATGCCAGGCCCACCTATAACGAGTATCTTTTTCCATGTTCTCTCACAATTCGGGCGCAAAGATACAAATTCCCATTGAGGTGACAAACAAAAAACTGTCCCCCGGCTCACGCCGGAGAACAGTCACAACACAAACACAAAATAAAACACGACAAAACTACTATGCATCGACACTTCTCTGCACCCAAAGGAGCAGAAAGCATTTACACATATTCACATATCTACAAATGCCTTAAAAGTGTCTGCACTTAGTATAACACAAAAAGAGTGTTATTTGTTCGCATATTCTCCAAAAAAATTTATTGTATTCCTTCTTCACGAAGTTTTACTTGCCAATTCCAAGCAGAACGCAAGGTTTCTTCTATTGTTGTATCGGCTTTCCATCCCAATTCATTATTTGCGAATGAAGGATCTGCCCATACCTGTTCGATATCTCCGGCACGACGTCCTGTAATCTGATAGTTCAGTTTTACGCCTGTAGCACTTTCGAACGCGTGAATCAGTTCCAATACAGAAACTCCACGGCCTGTTCCGATATTGAACACTTCCACTTTTTCTTTCTGCTTCTTATCCATGATACGGTTCATTGCTATCACATGGGCTTTAGCCAAATCAACTACGTAAATATAGTCACGAATACAAGAACCGTCAGGAGTATTATAATCATCGCCAAAAACACTCAGTTTTTCGCGTATGCCCATTGCAGTCTGGGTAAGATACGGAACCAGATTCTGCGGTACACCGTTAGGAAGTTCACCAATCAATGCAGTAGGATGTGCCCCTATCGGATTGAAGTAACGAAGCAGAATAGCCTGTATCGGAGCTCCTGAAGCTACTGTATCACGAATGATTTCCTCATTAATCTGTTTGGTATTTCCATAAGGAGATTCAGCCTTCTTGATAGGAGCCTGCTCTGTAACCGGCAGTTTGTCAGGCTGTCCGTATACGGTACATGAAGAAGAGAAGATAATGCCTTCTACCTCATGTTTCGGCATCAGCTCAAGCAGATTAATCAATGAAACCAAATTGTTGCGATAATACAACAGAGGTTTCTGTACAGACTCACCGACAGCCTTGCTTGCTGCAAAGTGAATAATACCTTTAATTCCCGGATATTTGCTGAACACAGCATCCATTCCAGCATAGTCCAAGCAATCTACCTTTTCAAAAGCCGGACGAATACCTGTAATCTTTTCAATACTGTCTACGACTTCCGCACGTGAATTTGAAAGATTGTCGACAATAATCACTTCATATCCGTTATTCTGCAATTCCACTACTGTATGCGAACCAATATATCCGGTTCCACCAGTGACAAGGATTCTTTTCTTCATAAGAACAATTATTTTATTAATCAGGAATAATCTAAACAATCTTCTACAAAAGTAGAAATTATTCCTGAAGTTCGTTCGTTATACGGCCAAAATTTATGACAAACCTTCTATTTCTCCATTCACAATATCGATATGTAAAGCCTGAGGCTCTTTAGGCAATCCCGGCATACGCATAATTTCTCCGGCAATTACTACCAGCATCTCAGCTCCTGCATTCAGTACAATGTCGCGTACATGGAATTCAAAACCTTCTACCACACCATACTGTTTAGCATCGGTTGAGAATGAATATTGAGTCTTGGCAATACAGATAGGGAATTTTTCATATCCCAAACTTTCTGCCATCTTGATTTTCTTCTTAGCTGTAGCACTATATGTAATGATGCTGGCACCATATTGATCGCATGCCACTTTACGGATTTTTTCTTCAATGCTGTCTTTTTCTTCGTATGCAAAATGAAGAGGTTGAGAAGGTTTGTTTTCAATGGTATCCACAACCAGATTAGCCAACTCTACCGCTCCTGCTCCACCTTCCACAAAGGCATTGTTTACAGCAAAACCAATACCAATAGATTTACAGTGAGAACGTACAAATTCGATTTCTTCATCCGAATCATTTGCATAGCGGTTGAATGCAACTACAACGGTCTGACCGAATGACTGTAAGTTACGCAAGTGTTTTTCCAGATTGGCAAGTCCTTTATATAAACCTTCCATATTAGGTTCTTTTATCTTGTCAAGGCTGACTCCACCATGCATTTTCAATCCTTGTGCAGTAGCTACTATGACAGTCAGTTTAGGCTGCAATCCCGCCTTGCGACACTTGATATCATAAAATTTCTCTGCTCCCAAGTCAGCTCCGAAACCAGCCTCTGTAATTACATAATCGCCGAATGTCATAGCCAGTTTGGTAGCCAGCACAGAGTTACAACCGTGAGCAATGTTAGCAAACGGACCACCATGAACGAAAGCAGCTGTATGTTCTGTTGTCTGTACCAGGTTAGGAGAAATCGCATCCTTCAACAATACAGTAATGGCACCAGCCACACCCAGATCTTTTACAGTAAACGGCTTATTGTCGATAGTAAAGCCCAACAAAATATTTTCGATTCTACGGCGCAAATCATCTTCATCTGTAGCCAGACACAAAATTGCCATAATCTCGGAAGCTGGAGTGATATCAAATCCAGATTCACGGGTAATACCATTGGTTTTTCCTCCCAATCCGGTCACAATATAACGAAGGCCACGGTCGTTTACATCAAGCACACGATTCCACAAAACTTCTTTCAAGGCAAAGCCATTATCCTGATTCTGATACATATAGTTATCCAGCAAAGCCGCAATCATATTATGGGCAGAAGTAATGGCATGGAAGTCACCGGTAAAGTGCAAGTTGATTTTCTCCATCGGAAGAACCTGAGCATATCCACCTCCGGCTGCTCCACCTTTCATACCGAAACACGGACCCAAAGAAGGCTCACGCAATGCACAAATTGCTTTTTTGCCAATCTTATTAAGACCTAAAGCCAAACCAATAGACACCGTAGTCTTACCAATACCGGCTTTAGTCGGAGTAATAGCAGTAACCAGTATTAAGTTACTTTTCTTTACTTTTTCATCGTCTATCAATGTTTCAGGAACTTTTGCGATGTAACGTCCGTAATTTTGAATTTCTTCTACGGGGATATCATAGTCACGTGCAATCTGTTTAATCTTAGTCAGCTCAATACTACGAGCAATTTCGATGTCTGATTTCATAGTGTTCTTTTTATTTTAGAAAGCGCAAAGATACGAAAAAATAAATAACTTTGCCGCATCATTTTTGTGCATAAATAAACAGAATATATCGCATTATGAAATTCACCAATGAGCATGTACGACGTCAGGATCGTACATTAAACGAAACACGCGCATTTGAGATTTTAAAAGAAGGGGAATTTGGAATACTTTCCATGCAATCTGAGAACGGAGACGGAGCTTATGGTATCCCCTTAAGTTACGTATGGGACAGAGGAAATTCCATTTATATACATTGTGCTCCCGTAGGCAGAAAACTGAATTGTATCGATCGGTGCAATCGGGTTTCTTTTTGCGTAATAGGAAGAACCAAAGTACTTCCGGAACAGTTTACTACGGCCTACGAAAGTGTGGTCGTACAGGGAGAAGCCTATCATAGTCTACCGGATGCAGAACGTATGTCGGCCCTTTCTTTATTCATTAGCAAATACTGCCCGGAGCATAAGATAAAAGGCATGACATATGCTGAAAAATCTTTCTTCCGGACTGAGATTATCCGCATTGACATACAAGAAATAAGTGGAAAAAGCAAACCATTATTCGGATGAAATCATCAGCAACACATTATACCCACAAACAAATCTGGCTTATAACCTATCCTATTCTAATCAGTCTGTTGATGGAGCAGATGATTGGAATTACCGATACTGCCTTTTTAGGACGTGTAGGAGAAGTTGAGTTAGGAGCATCTGCCATTGCCGGTGTATATTACCTTGCTATTTTCATGATTGGATTCGGTTTTACCATCGGTTCTCAAATCTTAATAGCCCGACGCAATGGAGAAGAGCAATATCAGGCCATAGGAAATATTTTCTATCAAGGCATCTATTTTCTGATGACCATGAGTGCAGTTGTGTTTACCTTGTCGCAAATCTTTTCTGATGAGATTTTAGGATTCCTGATTTCGTCTCCTCACGTAAGAGATGCAGCAGCCGACTACATCCACTGGAGAGTATTCGGTTTCTTTTTCTCTTTCATCGGAGCTATGTTCCGTGCCTTCTTTGTCGGTACCACACAGACAAAGACACTGACACTGAATTCTATAGTCATGGTACTTTCTAATGTGATATTCAACTACACATTAATATTCGGTAAGTTCGGCTTTCCTGCTTTAGGCATTGCCGGAGCAGCCATCGGTTCTTCACTCGCAGAACTGGTCTCTGTCATCTTTTTCATCATTTATACAAGGAGACGAATTGATTACCGGAAATATGCCCTACATATTATTCCAGCATTCCGAGCCAAAGAACTTGTACAGATAATGCATATTTCCTTATGGACCATGATACAGAACTTCGTATCACTGTCTACCTGGTTTCTGTTTTTCATTTTCATAGAGCATTTAGGAGAACGACCTTTAGCTATCTCCAACATTATTCGCAGTGTATCGAGCTTACCGTTCATGACAGTAGCGGCTTTCTCCTCTACCTGCGGTTCTTTGATAAGCAATCAGATTGGAGCAGGCCATGTACATGAAGTACCTGCCCTTATCCGCCAACACATCCGCTTGTGCGCCTACATCGTACTCCCTCTTGTAGCGCTAATCGCTTTACTACCGATTCCGGTACTAAGTATTTATACAGACATTGAAGAACTGAAACAAGCCTGCATACCTACCTTATGGGTACTATGTTCTTCGTATCTGTTCATGATACCTGGTCATATTTATTTTCAAGCTGTATCCGGTACCGGAAACACAAGGGCAGCCTTCATACTGGAGATGGCTTCACTTTGCATTTACCTGATCTATACATCAATCATTGTAATGGGGCTAAAAGCTGATGTTGCTATCTGTTGGACAACTGAACATCTTTATGCATTTTGCATCGGTATAGTCAGCTACTTCTATATAAAGAAAGGAACATGGCAACATAAAAGAATTTGAATAAGAACTACTTTGACTAATAATTACATGAAAAAACTACAAACCTTTTTAACCGTCTGCTGTTCTTGCTTGATATGCAACAATCTATACAGCCAACGTATAGAGACTGTAAATATTCCTGCCGGAACTTTTTACATGGGAAGTACAGATGCTACTGCCGGAACCGATGAATCTCCCATCCATCCTGTGACACTGACCTATTCTTTCAGAATGGGTGTTACAGAAGTAACCAATGCACAGTTCGAAGAATTTATGCCCAGTCATAAGAAGTACAGAGGGAAAAACGGACTTTCCTGCAACGATAATGATGCAGTAGTTTATGTTTCGTATCAAGATGCCGTTGATTTCTGTACATGGCTCAGTAAAAAAGAAGGAAAAAACTACCGACTGCCTACCGAAGCCGAATGGGAATATGCCTGTCGTGCCGGAAGTTATACTCCATATAATACAGGAGATGCCCTTCCGGAAGAAATGTGCAAGAACCAAGTCATTGCCAGAGATTATCAACCTGTTTCTCTAAAGGTGGCTCAGTCGGCACCCAATGCTTTCGGGTTATACGATATGCACGGCAATGTAGAAGAATGGTGTTACGACTGGTATGGAGCATATAGCAGCGAAGCTCAAACCAATCCGGTAGGCCCGGACGAAGGAGAATACAAAATAACCCGAGGCGGAAGTCACCATACCCCTGTACAATATTTACGAAGTGCAACCCGAATGGCTATGATTCCGGAAGATAAACATAGTCTGACCGGATTCAGAGTGGTAGAGAGCGACTTCAACCCCATATCTTGCAGAATAGACAAAGAAAAAGCATTCTTTCTTCCTCCTATTCCTTATGTCATACCTCCTTCCAATAAAAAAATTCCTTTCTACAAACACAACCATCAACCCTCTCTTACCTGGTGCGATAACGGTGACTTACTCGCCGTCTGGTTTTCTGCCAATGAGGAAAACAGCAGAGAGATGGCTGTACTCTCATCCCGATTGAAGAAAGGCACAAGACAATGGAGCGAAGCTGAACTCTTTCTCAAAATACCGGGCCGGAATCTGACAGGAACATCTCTGTTCAACAATGGCAAAGGAGAACTGCTTCACCTGAATGGAGTAGAAGCTGCAGGCGACTGGCAAAACCTGATGATGATACTTCGCAGAAGCCATGATAATGGATTAAGCTGGAGCAAACCACAAATCATAGCTTCAGAGCATACCAAAAGACATCAAGTCATTTCAGGTACATCAAGATCGAAAGAAGGATACCTTATCCAGGCATGTGATGCCGGACCAGGAAGTCATGACGGAAGTGCCATTCATATCAGTAAAGATGAAGGTAAAACATGGACTGACCCTTGGGACGGAAAAGCCTTGCCCGACTTCAACAAAGATAAGCAGGGAAGTACTATTGCAGGAATACATGCAGGAGTAGTGGCCTTAAAAGACGGCACGCTTATGGCTTTAGGAAGAGGTAACAGTATCGTCAATCAGGAAGGAAAGAAAAGAATGCCTATGAGTTTGTCACACGATTTGGGTAAAACATGGACCTACTCTCCTTCTCCCTTCCCTCCCATCGACGGAGGACAGCGACTGGTATTGATGAGACTGAATGAAGGAGCTATTCTTCTTGTTTCGTTTACCGACCATCCGCAACGTACTCCGAAAAAAGAAAAAGGACTGACCTTTACTGCTGCCGATGGAACCACGTACACCGGATATGGAATGTACGCAGCCGTATCCTACGACGAGGGAAAGACCTGGCCCGTTAAAAAGCTACTGACAGACGGAACAACACGTTTTCTGAATGGAGGAGCATGGACTGGACATTTCATTATGGATGCCACTCATGCAGAACCCAGAGGTTATCTGGCAGGAACACAAACCCCGGATAATACAATACATATTGTAAGTAGCAACCTATATTACCAGTTCAATCTAAAATGGCTGGAAAAGAAATAATAGTTCTTAATCCAATTAATATCATTATCCCTTATACAGGAATACAAAAAAATCAAGCTTGGCTGAGAAAAGCAACCGCTTCACAAAGCCAAGCTTGATTTTTTATATTATAAATAAGTTCTCTATTAACGAAGTCTTTCGTACGCCTTTACCAGCATTTCATCTTTACCAATAGCACGTATTGCCAACCAATTCAATACAATAGCGACTAAAGGCAAACAAAGTGTCCACGACGGAGCAAAACTATTCTCCCCTTTCAACATCAGTACAAAAGTTACCAATGTAGCATAATAGCCGACCAGCAGAATAATGCTGAACAAAGTCAAACGAATCTGCAGCATACGCTTTCTATACAAGAAAATTGTTCCTAAAGCTACAAATCCTACCACCAGCAAAATTACAAACATAGCCCAAGGAGCATAATCGGCAGTACCGTCAGCGGCTACCAAAGCCAAATTGGTAAACTCTGTTACCGTATAGTCGGCAGCAATCAGATTACCAACCGGGAAAGACATCATAACTACCATCAGGATAGCTACGATCAGCAAATAAACTGTTTGAATACGCTGTATCATAATCGTAAACCGTATTCTATCTTTACTGCAGTTTTTCTTTCTCTTTCGCAGGGTTTCTATAATATACCTTTCCTTCGATATACTCCTGAGTAGCAATCAAAGTCGGCTTCGGAAGTTTTTCGTAATAACGAGAAATTTCAATCTGTTCTCTGTTTTCAAATACCTCTTCCAAGTTATCATTGTAAGACGCAAACTCCTGCAATTTCTTTGAAAGATCATTTTTCATTTCCACTGCAATCTGATTTGCACGTTTACCGATGATTGCCACTGTTTCGTATACATTACCAGTATCTTCGCACAATTCCATCATGTTACGAGTAACAGTATTCGTCGGAGCGTTTGTTTTTTTGTAATCCATAATTTCTTATTTAATTATAAACTGATTAATTTTCGTCATTCACATATTTGCTGGCATCTTTAAAGATAGCCTCTACTTCTTTCATATACTTGCTATCAGGAAACTCATTTTTGAATGCATAATATTCGTCAATGGTTTCGCGCATACGCTCAGCTTTCTTTTCCAAGACACTTTCCTTTGCCATATCATATTTGGCACGGAGAATCAAAATAGACAAATCCTCACGTCTCTGAGTGTACGGATATTCACGAAGAATATTCTGAGCAGTCACAACAGCAGCCAGATAGTTATTACCCGTACTACTGTATACGGTATTTCCGGTGTAAGACCCCAAATCGTAATACAACTTGGCAGAAAGATATTCCTTTTCTACCAGTTTATCCTGCAGTTCAAATATCATATTCTGGGCTATATCACGACGATTGCTTGTCGGGAAATATTCCAAAAACATCTGCAACTCATCGATAGCCTTGTATGTACTACTCTGATCCAATCGAGGTTCCGGAGTATCCAGATAAAGAGCCTTACCACTATGGAAACGGGCCAATTCGGTATAGGTACCGCGAGGATAAGTCGTATAATAGGTATTAAAATAGTGAGAAGCTGTTACAAAATCTCCCTGATTATAATAAGTCATAGCCAACATATACAAAGACTCCTCTCCGTTGGATGTACCTTTCATAATAGGTATCAACTCTTCAAGAATAGTTGCCGCTCTCGAGTTTTGTCCTTTCGCAAAATAAGCTTTTGCAGCTTCATATTTATATTCGTAGTCTGTGCTTTTCAGCACTTTATTATACTCTCCGCACGAAGATAAAACTCCGGCAGAAAGGAGACCTATAACGATGTACTTTTTCATGCTAATAAATATAGTTGTGCAAAATTACGTCTTTCCACCGAATAATACAATACAGCAACACGGTTTTTATATTAAAGCTTGTTTAAATTTCAGCGAAACGGGTTCAAACTCCGTAAGTTTGCCGACAGAAAGAGCTACTTCCACTCATAGTTCCAACGGAAAGGCCAGCTTCTGTTTCCTCTTTCCTCCTTTGGATAAAAAGCTGCAAAAAGCAACATTCCACAAAAGGAAATTAAAGAAACTGCAGAGAGAATTTCTTTTACTTTTGCCCCCGTCTGTCGGATGAACAAAAATAATTGTGTATTTTTACACGATATATTACAAATCAACTAATCTTGTCCGTATTTTATGAATTTCGAACTTGTATCAGACTATCAGCCGATGGGTGACCAGCCGGAAGCTATTGCACAACTGACTGAAGGAGTGAAAGCCGGCACACCGGCACAGACCTTATTGGGGGTAACCGGTTCGGGAAAGACATTTACCATAGCCAACGTAATCAAGAATATCAATAAGCCTACACTGATCTTGAGTCATAACAAGACATTGGCAGCCCAATTATATGGAGAATTCAAGAATTTCTTCCCCAATAATGCCGTAGAATACTATGTGTCTTATTACGACTACTATCAGCCGGAAGCATATATCCCGTCTACCGATACGTATATTGAAAAAGACCTTGCCATCAACGACGAAATAGACAAGCTGCGTCTGGCTGCTACCTCGGCCCTGCTGTCGGGAAGAAAGGATGTCATTGTAGTATCATCGGTATCCTGTATATACGGTATGGGAAATCCGTCTGATTTCTATAACAATGTCATCGAAGTAAAGAAAGGAAAACTGATAGACCGCAACGTATTTTTAAGACGTCTGGTAGACAGTCTTTATGTAAGGAACGATATCGAGCTGAACCGAGGAAATTTCCGCGTGAAAGGAGATACTGTGGATATTTACCTGGCATATACCGACAATTTGCTCCGTATTATTTTCTGGGATGACGAGATAGATGCCATCGAAGAAGTCGACCCCATTTCCGGACATCGGCTGGGCCGTTTCGACGAATACAAAATCTATCCGGCCAATCTGTTTATGACAACCAAGGAAAGTACCTTACGTGCCATCCATCAGATAGAAGACGACTTGACCAAACAAGTAGCCTATTTTGAAGAAATAGGAAAACCTTATGAGGCAAAACGTATTTACGAACGCGTGACGTACGACATGGAAATGCTCCGCGAACTGGGACATTGTTCGGGTATAGAGAACTATTCGCGTTACTTCGACGGAAGAGAAGCCGGCACACGGCCTTACTGTCTGCTGGATTTCTTCCCGGAAGATTTCCTCATCGTAATCGATGAAAGCCATGTCAGCGTACCGCAAATACGGGCTATGTATGGTGGAGACCGTGCCCGAAAAACCAACTTGGTAGAATATGGATTCCGCTTGCCTGCCGCCATGGACAACCGTCCGCTTAAGTTTGAGGAATTTCAGGAAATGGCCAAACAGGTGATTTACGTCAGTGCTACTCCTGCCGACTACGAATTAATACAAAGTGAAGGTATTGTGGTGGAACAGGTCATTCGTCCTACCGGTTTGCTGGATCCGGTCATCGAAGTACGCCCCAGTATGAATCAGGTAGACGACCTGATGGAAGAAATACAACAGCGCATCGAAGCAGAAGAACGTGTACTTGTCACGACTCTGACCAAGCGTATGGCCGAAGAACTGAGTGACTATCTGCTGCGCCACGATATCCGTTGTGCATATATACACAGCGATGTCGAGACTTTGGAGCGTGTAAAAATCATGGATGACCTGAGAGCGGGAGTATATGATGTGCTGATTGGAGTAAACCTGCTGCGTGAAGGACTGGACCTGCCCGAAGTGTCGCTGGTTGCGATTCTGGATGCCGACAAGGAAGGCTTCCTTCGTTCCCACCGTTCACTGACACAGACAGCCGGACGTGCAGCACGTAATGTCAACGGTAAAGTGATTATGTATGCCGATAAAATTACAGACAGTATGAAACAAACCATCGACGAGACCAACCGCCGACGGGAAAAACAGCTGGCTTACAACGAAGCGCATGGCATTACTCCCAAGCAGATTAAACGTGCACGAAACAATGCGCTTTCCAATCTGCAACCGGCTTCTTCGGAAACTCCAAAAGCTCCCAAAGCTTATTCCGATGCTCCGGAAACCATCACCGCTGCAGCAGACCCTATTGTACAATATATGTCGAAAGAGCAACTGCAGAAGAGCATAGAACGTACCCGAAAGCTGATGCAGGAAGCAGCCAAGAAACTGGACTTCATCGAAGCTGCACAATATCGCGACGAATTGCTCCGTATGGAAGAAATGCTGAAAGAGAAATAACACATAAACTCAATACGCACCATGAACGAACTGGAAAAAATGAGGAATGGTCTGCTTGCCGACTTTACTGCTCCCGATATACAGGAGAGTTTCCGGCACTGCAAAACCTTATTGGCAAAATTCCGTATGCTCTCCATGTATGATGATGAGTATAGAACAATTCTGGAAGAATTGATACCGGGAATACCGAAAAGTGCTGTCATCATGCCTCCTTTTCATTGCGACCACGGCAATGGGATACGTTTGGGAGAGCATGTATTCATCAATGCCAATTGTACCTTTCTGGATGGTGCCTTCATTACTATCGGGGCACATACACTGATAGGTCCTAACGTACAGATATACACGCCTCATCATCCTCTGAACTACCTGGAACGCCGTGAAGGGAAAGAATACTCCTACCCTGTCAGTATAGGTAGTGACTGCTGGATAGGAGGTGGAAGTATAATTCTTCCCGGCATTACTATCGGAGACCGTACCGTCATTGGGGCAGGCAGTGTAGTGACCAAAGATATCCCGTCGGATTGTGTGGCAGTGGGAAATCCGGCTGTAGTCAAGAAAAGATTGCTTTAAGATAGCAAGAATGGAAAGAGAGTGATGTGTGTCGAATAATTTAATCGACGACGTCGTACGGAAAATCAACGGCGCCAACTGTACAGCCAACGGCGCCGATTATCCGTACGACGTCGTCGTTTTAAACCAGCAAACAATATCACAGCATGATATTACTATAAAAAGTACCATTCCCTGCTGGTAATTCAAACTACAGTAATCGCAGTCACTTAGTCCGATATAAAAAAAAGAAAGAGAGCGTTTCAGAATCTGAAACGCTCTCTTTTCTTTATCTCGATTGAGTGAAAAATTATCCACCAAAGTTATCGTACATGATAGAAGATTCTTCAACGCCCAAGCTATCCAACATGCTAACCACAGCTTTTGACATCGGACCAGGACCACACATGTAGTATTCGATGTCTTCTGGAGCTTCGTGATCTTTCAAGTAAGTATTCAACATTACCTGATGAACGAATCCGGCAGTGTATTTTACACCAGCTGCATCTGCTGCAGGGTCCGGACGGTCCAGAGCCAAGTGGAAGTGGAAGTTCGGGAAGTCTTTTTCCAAAGCAAGGAAGTCTTCCAGATAGAATACTTCGTTCAATGCACGAGCACCGTAGAAGTAGTGCAATTCGCGGTCTGTAGTATGCAATGTACGAGTCATATGCATAATCTGTGCACGAAGCGGAGCCATACCGGCACCA
The DNA here is from genome assembly GCF_027529745.1 of Phocaeicola acetigenes. NCBI lineage: Bacteria > Pseudomonadati > Bacteroidota > Bacteroidia > Bacteroidales > Bacteroidaceae > Phocaeicola > Phocaeicola acetigenes. The sequence goes on along the minus strand of NZ_JAPZVM010000007.1, from coordinate 131,843 downwards.
CCACCGACCCAAATCATTTCTTTCTTAGAATCGAAGATTGGGTGGAAGTCTCCGTAAGGACCACTCATCAACACCTTGTCACCCGGTTTCAGAGTAAAGATGTAAGAAGAAGCGATACCCGGATTTACATCCATAAATCCGCTACGGTCTGGTTTGAACGGAGGAGTAGCGATACGTACTGTCAACATGAACACGTCACCTTCTGCAGGATAGTTGGCCATAGAGTAAGCACGGATAGTTTCTTCCGGGTTCTTACATTTCAAGCCAAACAAACCGAATTTTTCCCAAGCTGGCAAATATTCGTCACCGATAAGGCTCTTATCAATGTCCTTGTTGTAATCCATTTCAAATTTAGGAATCTTAATCTGAGCATAAGAACCCGGGATAAAGTCCATGTGAGCACCTTTAGGCAACTGCACTTTGAACTCTTTGATAAAAGTAGCCACGTTCTTGTTTGAGATAACGGTACATTCGTACTCTTTTACACCCATTACAGATTCTGGCACCTTGATAGCCATATCACCTTTTACTTTTACCTGACATCCCAGACGCCAGTGGTCTTTCTGCTGTTTACGGCTAAAGTGGCTTACTTCTGAAGGAAGAATTTCACCACCACCTTCTACAACCTGACATTTACATTGTCCGCAAGAACCCTTACCACCACAAGCAGAAGGCAAGAATACATTGTTTACAGCCAATGTGTTCAACAGAGTAGAACCAGATTCTACTTCCAGCTGGTTCTCACCATTGATAGTCAATTTCACCTTACCCGATGCAACCAAGAAATTCTTGGCAACCAAGAGGATAACGACCAGCACAAGAATAGTCACAAGGAATACTCCAATGCTTGCTAAAATAAAATTCATATCCATTGTTTTATTCCTTTCTTTATTAGATGTTCAAACCAGAGAAACACATAAATGCCATTGCCATCAGACCTACAGTGATAAATGTGATACCCAATCCTTTCAACGGAGCAGGAACATCAGAGTAAGTCATCTTTTCACGGATAGCAGCCAAACCTACAATAGCCAGCAACCAACCGATACCAGATCCCAATGCATAAGAAATAGCATCACCGATACCACCGATAAACTTCGGATCGGAAGCTCCCAAGCCAATACGCTGCTGCATAAACAAAGAAGCACCCATGATGGCACAGTTTACAGCAATCAAAGGAAGGAAAATACCCAATGATGCATACAGAGAAGGACTGAAACGTTCTACAATCATTTCAACCAACTGTACGATAGCCGCAATTACGGCAATGAAAAGAATAAAGCTCAAGAAGCTCAAGTCGATACCCAGAATACCATCTGCTGCAAGTACTTTTGTCTGGAGCAAATAGTTTACCGGCAATGTTACTACCAATACGAATGTAACGGCAATACCCAAACCAAGAGCAGTCTTCACATTCTTCGATACAGCAAGGTATGAACACATACCCAAGAAGAACGCGAAAATCATATTGTCCACAAAGATAGAGCGGACGAATAAACTTATAAAGTGTTCCATAATTATTTCCTTATTTTATTATTCTTTTTCCTGCAATTCTTTGTGTTTTGCACGCTGGTACCAAATAATACAAGCAACGATAATCAATGCCATAGGAGGCATCAACATCAAACCGTTGTTTACATAACCGGCACTCTTAATTGCATCGTAATTCAAAATATTGAAACCAAGCAGAGTTCCTGAACCAAGCAGTTCACGGATGAATGCTACCATAACCAGAATCTTGGCATATCCCAAACCGTTTCCAATACCGTCCAGACAAGATTCCCACGGACCATTTGACATTGCAAAAGCTTCCAGACGTCCCATCAGGATACAGTTTGTAATAATCAAACCTACGTATACAGACAACTGTACGCTTACATCATACGCAAATGCTTTCAACAGTTCACTTACAATTGTTACCAATGCAGCTACTACTACCAACTGTACGATGATACGAATACGGTTAGGAATAGTTTTACGGATCAATGAAATTACTACATTGGAAAATGCTGTAATGATTGTTACTGAAAGACCCATTACAATAGCCGGCTCCAACTTAGAAGTTACGGCCAATGCAGAACAGATACCCAATACCTGAACGGTAACCGGGTTGTTCAAGCCCAACGGAGTAGAAAATACTTCTTTGTTTTTAGCTGAAAATAAACTTCCCATATGATTATCTCCTCCTTTTTTATTCTTTAGTAGTTAAAAATTTGGTATACTGTCCCATACAATCTTTCAACATTTTGTCTACTGCAACTGATGTGATTGTACCTCCAGAAATACCGTCTACCTGGAATTCCGGTTTTTCAACCTTACCGTTCTTTACAACACCCAGACCGATTGCTTCACCATCCAGTACATTCTTATCCTTGAATTCATTCTGGAAATGTTCTGTTGCAATTTCAGCACCCAGACCCGGAGTTTCAGAAGCATGAGAGAAATAAGTACCGTAAACAGTATTCTTGTCTTCATTCAATGCAACATATCCCCAGATAGCGCCCCACAATCCGGCACCGTATACAGGAATTACATATTTAGTCTGACCTTCGATTTCGCAAACGAACAAATGAGAACGTCCGTTTTCCTTGAAGTCTTTTTCATAAGCAGTTACAAAAGCTCCTTCATACGGAGTAAGTGTACCGTCTGCTGCTACCAGCATATCAGATTTTACAATCTTAGCAAATTCAGCCTCAGCATCCTGAACATTTTTAATTCCTAATGAAGAAAGGATCTGTTTTTTAGTATCCAGCTCTACGTTCTTTCCCTGAATATCGCGCAGAGAAGAGTTAACGAAAGCCAGCAAGAATGCTACGATAACAACCATTACCGAAGCATAAATGATAGTATAAGAGTTACTATTAGTATTCATTGTATATTCGGTTTTTACTTGTTAGACATAGCACGTTTTGCACGACGGGAAATATTGTTCTGAACCACTACATAGTCGATCAGCGGAGCAAAGATGTTCATCAGCAGGATAGCCAACATCATACCTTCTGGATAACCTGGGTTCAATACACGGATAATGATTGCCATAGCACCAATCAGGAAACCATATACAAACTTACCGTTTTCTGTACGTGAAGAAGTAACAGGGTCTGTTGCCATAAATACAGCACCAAAGCAGAAGCCACCCAAGCACAAGTGTTCATACCAAGGCATATGAGCGATTGAAGTATCAGGACCGATTGTATTGAAAATCCATCCCATTACAGCACCACCTACAAATACAGACAACATAGTCTTCCAGCTTGCCACGCCTGTCCACAAAAGGATTACTGCACCGATTGCAATAGCGATTACGCTAGTTTCACCGATAGAACCCGGAATCAAACCAGTCACCATATCCCAAGAGAATGCAGGACATTCTGCAACTTTAGCCACACCAAGAGGAGTAGCAGCAGTCAAACCGTCTACAGTCTGTCCCATACCGAAGATGCTGTTACCTGATACCCATACAGCATCACCAGACATTTTAGTAGGATAAGCAAAGAACAAGAATGCACGAGTAATCAATGCAGGGTTAAAGATATTCATACCTGTACCACCGAATACTTCTTTTGCAAAAATTACAGAGAAGGCAGTAGCAACAGCTAGCATCCACAACGGACAGTCTACCGGAACAATCATCGGAATCAACATACCAGAAACCAGGAAACCTTCCTGAATTTCTTCTTTCTTCCACTGAGCTACGATAAACTCAATACCCAAACCTACTACATAAGAAACAATGATTTTCGGCAATACAGCCAAGAAACCATATACAAATTTTTCAATAATGCTACCTTCGATACCTGCTGCAAGATAGTGCTGATAGCCTACGTTAAACATACCGAACAGCAATGCCGGTATCAATGCAATAACCACGATTGACATGATACGCTTACTATCAATCGCATCGTGGATATGCGTACCTGTCTTCGATGTTGTATTCGGAACGAACAAGAATGTTTCAAAACCGTCGAATACAGAACGAAGAGCATGGTATTTGCCTCCCTCTTCAAAGTTCGGCTTTATCTTGTCGAGATAATTTCTTAATGCTTTCATTTAGTTTTATTCTTTAAATTAGTTGACAAGGGAAAAGATTGATATTTTTCCACTCCTTGTTACCTTTATTTATTAACACATTTCACGACGGAGCATATCCAGTCCCTCACGAACGATACGCTGTAATTCCATCTTTGAAGAGCAAACAAATTCGCAAAGAGCGAAATCTTCCGGTGCAACTTCGTAGATACCCAACTGCTCCATGCGGTCAATGTCGCCAGCAATGATAGCCTTAATCAAATACTCAGGCATGATATCCATCGGGAGTACCTTATCGTATTCATTAGCCATAATCATATGACGTTCTCCACCTTTCACACGTGCATCGAGTGTATATTCTTTTTTACCCATCAACCAGCTGAAGTAAGAATGGCTTACACTAAACTGATTGAAACGAGGCATAATCCATCCCAACATTTCGTGTACATCATTTCCTTCCGGAATTACAGTCACCTGGCTATGGAAAGCGCCCAAGAAGCCGTTTGCTGGAATCTGCTTACCAGTCAACGGGTTACCACTGATATAGCGCAATTCTTTGTCTTTGTTTACATTGTCAGCCAACACATCTGTCAGCAATGCACCGACTTTCAACTTGCAATAAGCAGGTTTCTTTACTTCTGAACCAGTAATAGCTACGGTACGAGTCAAATCCACACGTCCTGTGTTGAACAAGCGACCAATAAAGATAACTGCTTGAGGATCGATAGTCCATACAGTTTCACCTTTATTAATAGGTGCAATGTGGTTAATTTGCACGCCCACATTTCCAGCCGGATGAGGACCGTCAAATGCTGTAACAGTCACATTCTTTGCCTGAGTCAAAGCAGATGACTTCTGATTCACACTCACATTTAAATAAGTCTTGGCCATTTTAGCCAAAGCATCAAGTCCTGTCTGGAAATTAGCTTCTTCACCTTTCAAAGCCACTTCGAAATCGGGAGCCAGCGGATTGCTATCGAATGCAGATACGAAAATTGCATTCGGTGCAATAGTAGGATCAGCTACTACATCATACGGACGCTGTTTGATAAATGCAAACATACCGGCATTCAGCAATGCTTCCTTCACTGCAGCACCATCCAACTGAGCTACATTTTTCTTGCCAAACTCTTCGAAATCTTGTTCAGCAGCAGCTTCAACTGTAATGCTTAACACTTTACGGCGGGCACCACGCTCCACACATGTCACTACGCCACTTACAGGCGATACAAATTTCACTTCAGGATGATTCTTGTCAATAAACAAGGGTCCTCCGGCCATTACATATTCCTGTTCTTTTACTACAACCTTCGGTGTAACACCTGTAAAATCATCGGGACACAAAGCATAGAATCCCGGCTCTTTTACAGCCATAACCTCAGCAGCAGCTTTGCCTTTCAGGTTTATGTCCAAGCCTTTACGCAATTTAATTACATTTGCCATATTGGGTTATAAAAATGGTTTACTAATTTGCGTGCAAAATTAAAGAAAAAATAAGTAAATAAAGAACAATTCTGCTGCGAATTAGAGAAATATTTCTTTAAAATAAAGAAGTCTTACAGATTTATCCACAAAGAGATACCGGGCACCTCAAAGCAACACCCAAACAAACAGCCTCCCTATCACAATGATAAAAACGACCGCCACAGCAGAATGGTATCAATATCCGATAAAGATGTAAAAATACAATAATTACCATCTAATTCCCAGCAACAAAAAAAAGGCTGCAAGGACATTCCCTTACAGCCTTCAAGCATTTGTTATTTCTCTTTCTGGTAATAACGTACCCAATCAATCTGCATTTCCACAGGAAGATCAAGAGTATCAACCTTTCCTACCCAGTTTCCTCCCAGCTGCATATCAATAAGCAGATAATAAGGACGATCAAACGGGAATTGCCCTTCTTTATCCGTCTCAATGCGAGGATAAGTCAGCGTATGTTTGTCATTGATAAAAAACACTACACTATCCGGATACATTTCCACCGCATATACATTATAATCATTCGGATTGATTGAAGCAGTTGTTCCCCGTTTCGGATTATCCAATATTCCCAAATGTTGGGTATAAACCGAATGCACAGTCTGATAAGCAATTGAATCATAGTTCAACCGTTCCATGATATCAATCTCACCCCCTGTCGGCCATACATATTTCTCTTCCTCAAAAGGCTTCAGCCAAATAGCAGGCCATGCTCCTGTACATCCTTCCAACTTTGCCTTCACCTCAATGCGGCCCCCATAAAATGCCCGCTTGCATTTGGTATACAATCCTCCTGTAATATAGGCAAGTGTATCCTTGGTTCTGTCGGGATTCATAATACCTTTCAGCACCAGATTGCCATTACGCATTTCATAACATGCCTCATTATCGGACATATGCTGTGCCCATTCCGGATGCCATCGGGGAATCTTTGACCATGTAGCTGTATCAAACGCTGTTCCTTCAAATTCATCCTCCCAAACAAGTCTCCAGCCATCTTTCCCCTTTTGAGAAGAGCAAGAGACCAGCGAGGTAAAAAACAACACTCCTAACAAGTAACTTAATTTCATAGCCGAAACTGTTATTCTTCAGAAGCAAACATCGGATCCCATGCCGGCAAGCGAACCGGTTTCTGTTTCAGGATATCCAATACTTTTTCCGGAACATATTTCTTTTCTACTACCAGGCGGAACATATATTCATCAAACCATTCATCAGTCATAATCATATGTCCCTGATATCCAGAAGATGCTCCCCAACTATTTTCCACCATCCACTTTTTAGGCTTACCGTTTTCATCCAAATCGACAGCCATCAAAGTCATTGCATGACTTGAGCCACTGGCAAAAGTCTGAATACGTTGTTTTTTATTCATGCCGAATGTGGTCCCCATCAATGAGTCATAGTCAAAATTGCGCAAATCAAGAACACCACGTTGACGATCCATAAATTTACCTACATCACACGAGAAGTACATCATCGTACTGTCTTTAATAGAAGCAATTGCCATCGCCTTGATATCCTCTATCGGCAAGTTCACATAAGTCCAGTTCTTTCCATCGTATGCATGGCGGTCGAAATCAATTTCATAACATTTATAATACTCACGGCTTGGATCATTCATCAGCATGACATAGTTGTTGGTCAAATCATTACCCAAGAATTCCTTGTAGAAGGATTGCGGCGTATATTCTTTTGTCACTCCATTAATAGTCCAAGAAAAGCGTTCAACCGGCTCACCAAAAGCCAAAGCCAACATCCGATATACTGTACCCAACATTTCTGTTTTTTTAGCTTCGAGAGCAGATGGTTTTACGCCTTTAGATGCTTCCTCACGAAGTTGCAGACCAAACTCTTTCAACTTCAATCCTACCAACCGGCTAATCTGAGCTGTGTTTTCACTGCTATATGTTTCCGGCATCACTTCAGAAGGTACGACACCATACTTGCCAATAATATCAGAAATACCAGTAAACTGCCCTCCATCATTCAGTGGATTACGGAACAACCACTCTACCATTTTATCATCCAAAGGCTTCTTACTGGTATCGATAATACCTTGCAGAAACAAATTGGCCTTTTCCAACTGATCATAGAAGAAACAATAATTCTGAGAAAAAGTCAATTCATCAAGTCCGTATTTAGCCATCATCTGGGCACGAAGCACATTCAATCCGGTAAACAGCCAGCAACGTCCTGACTGCTTCTGGTTAGTAATGCCATGTGACACCACCTTATGAGAAAAATGAGTATCAAAATTAGCCAGACTTTCCTGATTACGCGCCAACACACTGATATCAGTACCAGCCATTGCATTATGAATAGCCTTATCGGCTGCCGTATGTTTATAAGCTCCTTTTATTTTCCCGAGCATCTCCTGAGTAATTCCCCCATCCTGTGCCTGTACAGCAAGTGCAGTAGCCAACAGACATGCCAATGTCATGTGTTTTTTCATCGATTTTTGTCTTTTATTTTATATTAATAATGTTTTCTGCGCCAAAAGTAGGAAAACTTCTCCGATATTCGTAATTTTGATGACTTTTTTGTTACTAACATGCGGTTAAGACCTATCAAACATATCATACAGTTTACCATCATTCTGCTACTTGTCCTGTATTTCGGGATAATAGGCATTCTGAATGTTCCTTATATTCAGCGTCAAATGTCTGTTTATACTAGTCAAGAATTAAGCAAGATTTTACAGACAGAAGTAAATGTTGGTAACATTGATTTAGGATTACTAAACCGTATCATCATTCAGAATGTAACCTTACAAGACCGGCAGGGAAAAGAACTGCTGAAAGTAGCACGCCTATCAGCTAAGTTTGATATCCATTCACTTGTATCTGGAAAAATCCGTATCAGCAGTGTACAACTGTTCGGTCTCAATGCACATTTAAATCGTCCTACCCCCGATAGTGCACCTAATTTTCAATTTATACTCGACACTTTTGCTTCAAAAGATACGGTAAAAAAAGAATCCAACATCGACCTTCGTATTAATGCCGTATTGATACGCCGTGGACAAATACATTATGATTTGCTTTCGGCTCCTGCTACTCCAGGAGTATTCAACGGCAATCATATTGGTATTGAAAATCTTTCTGCTACACTTTCACTGAAAGCTTTCAGCCGCGACTCTTTGAATGCACAAATCCGCCGTATGAGTTTCAATGAGCAAAGTGGATTTACGCTGAAGAAATTAGCTCTTAAACTTACGGCCAATCGTCGCCATCTGGCAGCGAACCACATTGAAGTAGCACTTCCACAAACATTATTACAAATTGACACCATTGCAGCCTTCTACAATGGATTCGACTCTCTGCCTAAGCTCAGCGAACAAACACGCTACATGGGTAAACTTCATGCAGAAATTACCCCATCCGATATTGCATCTTTTGTTCCGGCTTTACAGCATTTCCACGATCCGGTTACCTTGCGCCTTGCATTCAAAGGAAAAGGAAATCGTACGGAATGTACAGAGCTGTATGTTACCAATCCGTCTCAGAGCCTGCTTATAAAAGGAAACGCTACTGCCGACCAATGGAACAGCAAGCGTAACATGTATTTATCCGGCAATCTGGAAACAGCTCAAATCAATAAAGAAGGAGTGCAGTGGCTCCTTCAAAATTTAACAGGAAAACAGGATAAAGAAAAAACTTTAGAACGTCTTGATTTTGTCCGGTTCAACGGTAACATTTCCGGCCACTTACAGCAACTCACCACAAAAGGAAGTTTCACCTCAAACGCAGGAACAATCAATGGTAACGTCACCATGCATACAGATACCCTCACAGGCTTACGTTCATATTCCGGGAAGATTTCCAGTAAAGAGCTGAATTTGGGTATTCTGTTGAACCAGGAAAAGACCTTAGGAAAAACTTGCTTTGACGTAGAACTGAAAGGATTCAAATACAGAAACAACAAACCCGAATCGTACATAAAAGGAAACATTGCTTCGTTTGAATACAAACAATACGAATATCATAACATCAGTCTGGACGGACAGTATACACGAGGAGGATTCAACGGACGGTTAGCCCTTAACGACCCCAACGGAAATATTGAAATCAATGGAAAGTTTGTCACTTCACAGCAAACTCCCGATTTTAACCTAAGAGCCGTAGTACAACATTTTCGCCCGAATGATCTGAACCTGACAACCAAGTACAAAAATAAAGACTTGTCATTAAGTCTTACAGCCGATTTCAGCGGTCATTCCATCGACGATATGCAAGGCAAAATCAGTATAGACAGTTTACTGGTAAACTCTACAGAAGAAGACCAGCGATATTTCCTGCCTAATTTGTCGGTTACTGCCGGTAGTGTCAAAGATAGAAGTGAGAAACAAATACGCATTGACTCTCCTTTTATTCAAGGTAGCGTAGAAGGAAATTACTCTTACCGTACACTGTTGACCAGTATTCTCAAAACCGCACAGCGATACGTACCGGCATTGGTTTCTTCTAAGAAAAAATTACCTGAAACCAACAACAATTTCCGCTTCCGTTTTGCACTGGAAAATGCAGAATTCTTTTCGAAAGTACTGGATATGCCGGTAGAATTGTCTATGCCAGCCAATATAAGCGGTTATTTCGACGATGAGCAGACCCGTTTGCAAATCCGAGGATATGTGCCCGAATTTACATACAATGGCTCCTACTATGAATCAGGAGTACTTTTGTGTGAGAACAGCGAAGATATGCTTCAATGCCACGTCAGGGCAAACAAGAGAATGAAGAAAGGTGCCATGGTAAACCTGGCATTGACAGCCAGAGCCAAAGACGATAAGCTTCGCACTACAATAAACTGGGGAAATAATACAAACACAACATTCAGCGGGAAAGTGGAAGCTTTGGCTCATTTCAAACAGTCGGAAGAAAAAAAACAACTGCATACCACTATCGACATACAGCCAAGTCAAATTATTTTAAATGATACGGTATGGCGTATTCACCCGGCAGAAATTATTGTCGAAAAAAACAATATAGAGGTAAACAACTTCCTCTTTGAGCATGCAGACCAGCATCTGAGAGCCAACGGAAAAATCGGCAAGGAAGAAACCGACTCCTGCATTGTAGATCTGAAGAATATCAATCTGCAATACATCATGGATATTATCGAGTTTCATGCCGTGAAATTCAACGGAATGATAACCGGAAAAGTACATCTGAATCACGTACTTGAAGATCCGGTGATGCACACACGGCTCGATGTAAAGGGATTCTCTCTGAATGATGCACTGCTGGGAAGAGCCGACATTACCGGTAAATGGGACAAAGAGCTGGGAGGAGTACGACTGTTTGCAGACATCAAGGAAGATACAGTTTCGTTCACTAAAGTAAACGGCTATGTGTCCCCAAAAATGAAAGGTCTTGACCTCCATATACAAGCCGGAGGAACAAACCTTGCGTTGTTACAACCATTCATCGAAGATATTTTCAGTAACGTACAGGGACGTACATATGGCAATATCCGACTGTTCGGCCCATTTTCGCAATTAGACTTAGAGGGAACAGCCAATGCCAATGTATCAATGAAAGTGAATATTCTGAATACGAGCTTTCAGGCCAGCTGCGATTCACTGCGAATTACCCCCGGACACTTTGCTTTCCGAGATGTGAGACTAACAGACCCGGAGGGACATACCGGAACTGTAAATGGCGATCTGAACCATACAAAACTCAAGAATCTGTTGTACCGTTTCCGTTTCGATACAGACAACATGCTGGTATATAAATCTGAAAAAGAGACTCCCGACTTCCCTTTCTACGGACAAATCTATACAAGCGGAAATGTCAGTCTGCAAGGAGGAGGAGCCAACGGACTTAGTGTAGACGGAAACTTACGTACCGATGCAAAAACTTCATTTGTATACGTAACCACTACAGCTGCTGAAGCTACCAGTTCGCAGTTCATCACATTTGTAGACCGTACTCCACACCGGCTGCAGGAAAATATACAGACCGACTTATACCATCATCTCAATGAAGAAAAGGAAGATGATGAAGATGATACTCCGGGGGATATTCGTCTGAACCTCCAGATAGAGGCCACACCGGCTGCTACCATGAAAATTGTAATGGACCCTGCCGCAGGCGACTATATCTCTGCAAACGGAACAGGCAACCTTCGTATCAACTTCTTCAACAAAGGAGATTTCCAGATGTTCGGAAATTATAACATCGAAGAAGGTATCTATAAGATGAGTATGCAGAATATCATCAGAAAAGACTTTATACTCCAGTCCGGAGGAACGGTATCTTTCAATGGTAATCCTAAGCAGGCGAATCTGAATGTGCAGGCTATTTATACTGTCAACTCTGCTTCGCTGAACGACTTGATTGCAGATGCTTCTACAAATAAGGGAACAGTAAGGGTTAACTGTATTCTGAACTTGTCCGGCAATCTGACCGCACCTACCTTAACGTTCGATCTCGACCTGCCGACTGTCAGCGACGAAGACCGGGAACTGGTACGCAGTCTGACCAGTACGGAAGAACAGATGAATACTCAGATTATCTACCTGCTGGGAATTGGTAAATTCTACACTTACGATTATGCCAACAATGCACAGTCGTCGAATGCAACCAGTTCACTGGCTTTCAGTACGCTCTCCGGTCAGTTGAACAACATGCTCTCGCAGGTAATAGACAGCCAGAACTGGAACGTAGGAACCAGTCTGAGTACCGGTCAGGAAGGATGGACAGATGTAGAAGCCGAAGCCATCTTGTCCGGAAGATTGCTGAACAACCGGCTAATTATAAACGGAAACTTCGGATACCGTGACAATCCGATGCGGAACACCAACTTTGTGGGCGACTTCGAAGCAATGTGGCTGCTTACCAAAAACGGAGAATTCCGTCTGAAAGGATACAACGAAACAAACGACCGATACTTTACCAAATCTACGTTGACTACTCAAGGTATCGGATTTATGTACAAGAAAGATTTCACTAACTGGAGAGAGCTTTTCGACTGGATTTTCCTTCGCCGAAGAGGCAAGCGAAGTTCTAAAGAAAATGCATCTTATAAACCCGAGGCCATCCAACCGACCTCACAAGATAAAAAAACAAAAAATACAAACTAACAAGATAAATATGGAAACAACGTTTTTTCTGCCTGCCGAATGGCACAAACAAAGTTATATCCAGCTTACATGGCCTCATGCTGATACAGACTGGGCTTATATGCTGGACGAAGTAGAAGCTTGCTTCCTTCAGATAGCCGAAGCAATAGCCAGCAGACAACCGCTGCTGCTGGTTGCCCCTGAGTTTCCCGAGGTATTAAAGGACTCTCCTTACAAGGAAAACATTCATTTTACAAGCTGTCCGACCAACGACACTTGGGCCCGCGACCACTCTTTCATTACTCTGCTGGATGCACAGAACCATCCTATCCTGCTTGACTTCTGTTTCAACGGATGGGGAATGAAGTTTGCAGCCGACAAAGACAATCTTATCAACAGCCATCTGTACGAACAGAAAATGGTACAGGGAGAATATGTCAACTGCCGCAACTTTGTTCTTGAAGGAGGCTCTATAGAAAGCGACGGAGAGGGTACTCTTCTGACTACTTCGCTGTGTCTGCTGGCCCCTAACCGTAACGATACCATGAACCGCGCACAGATAGAAGAGTATCTGAAAGAACGCTTTAATCTTCGTCAGGTATTATGGTTGGATCATGGTTTTCTGGCAGGAGATGATACCGACAGTCACGTTGATACATTAGCCCGCCTGTGTCCGGATCATACCATTGTGTATGTACAGTGTACCGACGAAACCGACGAGCACTATACAGCACTGCATGCCATGGAAGAACAGCTGAAGAGCTTCCGTACAATAGACGGAAAACCTTATCGCCTGTTTCCGTTACCAATGGCAGATGCCGTATACGACGAAGACGGACTCCGTATTCCGGCTACTTATGCAAATTTCCTGATTATGAACGAGGCTGTACTCTACCCTACTTACAATCAGCCGGAGAACGACCGTAAGGCAGCATCTGTACTGGCAGAAGCTTTCCCCGGAAGAGAAATTGTAGGCATAGACTGCCAAGCACTGATCAAACAGCATGGTTCACTGCACTGTGTAACAATGCAATATCCCGAAAATGTAAGACCTAACACTTTATAAAATTATGAAAAGAACTATCCGAGTAGGTATCGTGCAGCAATCATGCACCAACGACCTCAAATTCAATTTGGAAAAGTTGCACCGCAACATTGCGTCTGTGGCACAGGCTGGAGCTCAGCTCGTAGTTTTGCAGGAACTGCATAACACTCCTTACTTCTGCCAAACAGAAGACACTAACCTGTTCGATTTGGCAGAACCTATTCCCGGACCTTCTACCGGTTTTTATAGTGAAATAGCGGCTGCTTATCATATCGTTCTTGTGACTTCCCTGTTCGAACGACGTGCTGCCGGACTGTATCACAATACGGCTGTAGTATTCGATGCAGACGGAAGTATTGCCGGCAAATACCGCAAAATGCATATTCCAGACGATCCTGCCTATTACGAGAAATTTTATTTCACACCGGGCGACATTGGCTTCGAACCGATTCAGACATCCATCGGAAAGTTGGGTGTACAGGTTTGCTGGGACCAGTGGTATCCGGAAGGAGCTCGTCTGATGGCACTGAAGGGAGCGGAACTGCTGATTTATCCTACCGCTATCGGATGGGAAAGTACCGACACACAGGAAGAAAAAATGCGCCAGTTGGGAGCATGGGTTACCGTACAGAGAGGCCATGCTGTAGCCAACGGATTGCCGGTTATTGCAGTAAACCGTGTAGGACTGGAACCGGATCCTTCGGGACAGACCAACGGAATCCAATTCTGGGGAAACAGTTTTGTAGCCGGTCCGCAGGGTGAACTTCTGGCACAGGCAAGCAACTTGAAAGAAGAAAACCTGGTAGTGGAAATTGACATGAACCGTAGTGAGAATGTCCGCCGCTGGTGGCCATTCCTGCGCGACAGACGAATTGATGAGTTCGGCAACCTGACCAAACGTTTTATCGACTAAACGCATATATTAAGAAAGGATAAAGGTCATTGCCTTTCTTTATAAAAGCTTCCGAAAATTGGAGATGAATAACCTTCGTTTTCGGAAGCTTTGTTTTTACTCTCATTCTTCTACTCTCCCCTCTCCTGCACATTCCGATAGCTGACACATAAAGGCATGGTATCAATCAGAGAGTTCATTCGACGACGTCGATTTTACGTTCAACGCCGTCGTTTATAAAACCAACGACAGTGGCTGTAAAACCGACGACATCGGATAAAGTGAAGTACACATTCTTCTACTCTTCGCGAAAGGCTACACCAAACTATCTTTCTTGCAGTACTTCCTATCACAAACCAACATTGGAGGAAAGGATGCAAAAAAACATCGGCGGTGCTGGCCTCTGCTTTCTAAGCATGAAACCAACACCGCCGACGGTGTATCAGAAAAATCTTCTCTCCGCTTCTCGGAGAGAAGGTCTTGAATTATTACAAGCCAAACAATACAGCCAGGCCCTTATCTACTCCGGAAAAGCCCATAAAGGCCATAGCCAGCAAACCAGCTGTTACCAGAGCGATAGACATACCACGCATTCCCTTCGGAATATTTACCAGACTCAACTGTTCGCGAATACCTGCAAATACAATCAGAGCCAAAGCAAAACCAAGTGCTGTAGAGAAAGCATATACTACACCTGTAAGCAGATCGTATTCCTTCTGAATAACAAGAATAGTCACACCCAGAATACAGCAGTTAGTTGTAATCAACGGAAGGAATACTCCCAATGCCTGATACAAAGAGGGAGATACCTTTTTCAGAATAATTTCCACCATCTGTACCAATGCAGCAATTACCAAAATAAAGGCAATAGTCTGCAAGTAACCCAATCCTGTAGGATTCAGTACAAAATGCTGAATCAGATAAGTTACAATAGTAGCCAGTGTAAGTACGAAAGCCACGGCAGCTCCCATACCCATTGCGGTTTCCACCTTCTTAGAAACTCCCAAGAACGGACAGATACCCAAGAACTGTGACAACACAATGTTGTTCACAAATATAGCGGTGATAAATATCAATATATATTCCATATCTTCTTTTTGTTTTTAGGAGTTAAGCTTTCTTCAGTTTGTTTACAATTGCAATCAGGTAACCCAATGCAATGAATGCTCCCGGTGCCAATACGAAAATCAGCATACCGTAATTTTCGGGCATCAAAGCTATATTAAACAATTTTCCTGTACCCAGGAATTCGCGTACACCACCCAGAATAGTCAGTGCAATGGTAAAACCAAGTCCCATTCCCAATCCGTCGAAGAAAGAAGCCAACGGAGTATTCTTGGCAGCAAAGGCTTCTGCACGTCCCAGCAAGATACAGTTTACTACAATCAACGGAATGAACAATCCCAATGTAGCATACAAAGCCGGAACATAAGCCTGCATAATCATCTGCAACAAAGTCACAAACGAAGCAATGACTACCACAAAGATAGGAATACGTACCATATCAGGCACCAGTTTCTTGATTAATGAAATAACCACATTCGAACAAATCAATACAAACATGGTAGCCAATCCCATACCCATACCATTGATGGCAGAAGAAGTAGTACCCAACGTAGGACACATACCTAAAAGGAGTACAAACGTAGGATTCTCTTTCACAATCCCGTTCATCAATACTTTAAAATTATTCATAGTCTATTCCTCCTTTTAATTGTTTTCTACGTTTTCTGTATTCTCGCTCTTAGCCTGAGAAGTAGCACCACTGGTTCCGTCTACGTGCTGATTCTTGTAAGCCGCATACGCATTGTTTACAGCTTGCAGAAATGCACGGGTTGTAATTGTAGAAGCAGTAATGGCATCTATTTCTCCTCCGTCTTTATTTACTACCAAAGGAGCATTACCCGGATTCTTTCCGGTGATATCGCCTTTGGCACCTTTCTTAAACCAGTCGGCTGCTTTCGAACCTAAGCCTGGAGTTTCCGAATGGCTCAACAAAGAATAATCGATGATGTTTCCTTCCGGATCGAAACCTACCAGCACAGTCAGCGTTCCGCCAAAGCCGTTGGAAGAAGATTCTACGGCCGCACCGATAAATTCTCCACCTTTAGTAGCCTTATAGATTTTGTACGATACTCCACTTACCTCGATAGTTTCGGGAGCCTCAGCCGGATTGTTGTCAAATCCGGGTACCACCACAGCAATTGCATCACTCAATGTCTTGGCATTGGCCTGTGCAATCGGTTCGGCTGTTACTTCGTTCACCCATCCCAGCAATGCACCGGCAACAACTGTAAATCCGGTGAGCGACAAAGCCATATTCTTTAAAGATGATTCTAACTTTTTCATTTCTTCACAACCTCCCCAAAACGTTTAGGTTTACAATAGGTGTTAATCAGCGGAGTAAATGCATTCATGATGAGAATAGCAAAAGACATACCTTCCGGATATGCACCGAATGTACGGATTACTACAGTCAGGAAACCAATTGCTACACCATAAATAAGCATTCCCTTGTGGTTCATCGGAGAAGTCACATAGTCGGTTGCCATGAAAATAGCTCCCAACATCAAACCACCGGTAAACAGATGAGTCAGTCCTCCTGCATATTTCACCGGATCAACCAGATTCAGAATAGAAGCAAATACAAATACGGTGAGCAGGATAGAAACCGGAATGTGCCATGTAATGATTTTCTTCCACAGCATATAGACCAAACCTAACAACAATGCGACTGCACTGATTTCGCCCACACAACCAGGATTATTTCCCAGGAACAAATCCAGTACACTTGGCAACTGGCTCAGTGCTTCTGTATCGCCGTGTACAGCCTGTTTCATCAGGGCCAAAGGAGTAGCACCTGTAGCAGCATCAGTGTAAGAAGTCCACTGAGAAGTAAGTGGCCATGAAGTCATCTGAACAGGGAAAGAGATAAGCAGGAACACACGCCCTACCAATGCTGGATTGAAAGGATTGCATCCTAAACCACCAAATGTCATCTTACCTATACCGATAGCTACCAACGCACCGATAATAATAATCCATAACGGAAGATTGGAAGGAAGATTGAATGCCAGCAACAAACCTGTAAGAGCGGCAGAGCCATCCAGAATAGTATTGCGGCTGCGTTTCAATATAAATTTGGTAATAGCCCATTCAAAGAACATACAGGCTACAACCGATGTCAGCGTAACAATGACAGCTCCCAGGCCGAACATATAAAACGATACAAGCAAGGCAGGTATCAAAGCGATAATTACACCGTACATGTTTTTCTGTACGCTGTCGCCGCTATGCACGTGGGGAGATAACGATACTATTAATTTATTTGCCATAATAACTTTTGAGTTTTTGAGTTTGTAAGTTTTTGAGTTTAAGTCTCCGAGTTTATAAGTCTATATGGCTGCAAACCGTGCATCCATCACAAACTTAGGAACTTAAGAACTTAAAAACTCACTTTTTAGCATTACGTGCGCGGATAATACCACCCACCTTACCTTTACCTAAACGAATATAATCCAGCATCGGACGATGTGAAGGACATGTAAACTGACATGAACCGCACTCAATACAAGACATAATCATTTCGTGCTCTACACGTTCCCAGTCTTCATGTGCCGAACAAGTAGCCAAAAGGAATGGCTCCAGTCCCATCGGACAGGCACTTACACACTTCGCACAACGGATACAAGGATCTGGTTCTGCACGGCGTGCCTCCTTCTCGTTCATCAGCAATACACCTGAACTACCTTTGCAGATAGGAACTTCTGTATTGGCCAAAGCTTTACCCATCATTGGTCCACCTCCGATTACCTTTCCGGTATCTTCCGGCAGTCCGCCGGCAGCCTCAATAAGCTGGCTCATCGGAGTTCCCATACGAGTAAGGAAGTTAGACGGATTTTTCACCGACTTACCTGTAACGGTTACAATACGTTCGAACAAAGGTTTGTTCTTCTGAACTGCTTCGTATACGGCATAAGCAGTACCTACATTCTGCACCACAGCTCCTACATTAATAGGAATAGCAGGAGGAGCAGGAACCTGACGACCGATTACAGCATCGATCAACTGTTTTTCACCTCCCTGCGGATATTTTACTTTCAAAGGTACTACCTCAATGCCTAGGTAAGATGCAGCTTTTTCAGTCATCAGTTTAATTGCATCAGGCTTATTGTTTTCTATACCGATATATGCCTTTGTTACTTTAGCAGCTTTCATCAGAATGCTTACACCCACGAGTACTTCATCTGCTTTTTCAAGCATCAGACGATGGTCTGCAGTCAGATAAGGTTCACATTCTACTGCATTGATAATAACACATTCGGCCTTGCAACCCGGAGGAGGAGTCAGTTTCACATGAGTCGGGAAACATGCACCACCCATACCAACGACACCTGCATTTTTAATCTTTGCAACAATTTCTTCCGGAGATAAACTGCACTCTTTAACCAAAGTTGTGCTGCGGTCGATAGTTTCTTCCCATTCATCTCCTTCTACATCAATATAAATAGCCGGTTTACGATAACCACTTGCGTCAATTACGCTATCAACCTTACTCACCTTACCGGATACAGAAGAGAAGATAGCTGCCGAAACAAAGCCTCCGGCCTCAGCAATTTTAGTACCAACCTTTACCACATCGCCTTTCTTCACGATAGCAGTAGCAGGAGCACCAATATGCTGAGACAAAGGGAACACAGCCTGCTTGGGCAGAGCCAATGTTTCGATTGCCTTACCGGCTGACAATTTATTTTCTGCTGGATGAACTCCACCAATTCTAAATGTCTTCACTGTTATATTATTTATTAGTATTTACGACTTAAGTTAATTAAGCTTCTGCTTTCGGAGCCTGTGCCGATTCAGTAGCTGATGCAGGTGCCGGATTGACAACTTCTGCTTTTGGAGCAGATTCAACCGGAGCCTTCGGAGCTACCGAAGTTGCTACTGCTTCAGCAGGTTTAGCTTTGCGAGGAGGAAAGTTCTTCGCAATGATTGCTCCCTGCGGACATTCCATCTCACATTTACGGCACGACTTACATTTAGCCGGATCGATGTAGGCCAAATTGTTTTCCAACGTAATGGCTTCGAACGGACAAACCTTCACACACTTACCGCAACCAATACAAGCAGCAGTACATGCTTTACGAGCTACCGCTCCTTTTTCCTTGTTCACACACTGTACATACACACGGCGGTTGTTCTTACCTTTCGGACGAATTTCAATAATATTGCGCGGACATGCTTTGCTACAAGCACCACAAGCCGTACATTTTTCTTCGTCTACTTCCGGAAGACCTGTCTCCGGATTAATCTGAATTGCACCAAATTGGCAGACCTTTACACAGTCTCCACAACCCAAGCAACCAAAAGAACATCCGGTCTCACCTCCATAAGTTGCATGTGCTACAGCACACGAACGTACTCCATCGTAGTGAGTAATCTTTGGACGGTTCGCACAAGTACCGTTACATCTTACTACTGCTACTTTTGGTTCTGAAGCCGTAGCCTCCAATCCCAAAATAGCTGCCACTTTCTCCATAGTAGGTTGTCCACCTACCGGACATAATTTCCCTTCCAATGAACCGGCCTTTACACAAGCTGCAGCAAAACCAGAACATCCAGGATAACCACATCCTCCACAATTGGCTTGCGGTAAAACTTCCGCAACCTGCCCAATACGTGGATCTTCATACACAGCAAACTTCTTTGAAGCCACATAAAGTATGACTGCTGCAATCAGACCTATAGCGCCCAATGAAATCACTGCCACCAAAATTAAACTCATAATAAAAAGTAGGTTATTAATTATTTTATAGTTTCCAACACAAATACAAAAGTCCGACTTAACTTATTTCGGCACATATATATAATAAGATAATAGGGAATTAACATAACCAATGCCACTAAAGCCGAAAAAGCCTCATTACCATCGGTCAATCTCATAGCAATAAACAAGACAGACAACAAAATCAGAAAAGGAAAGCCAAATGCCAACCATACAGCCTTCATCCCCATTGAAGTTGCCCCTACAATCCATACCTGATCGCCAACCTGACAATCAAGATTATTCCGATTATATACATCTATTAATTTTTCTTTTGTTTCTGAAGCATTGCAGTGACCTTTCACACTACAAGACGAACAAGCAGATGTTTGCTGAATCCTTACCCGAACGTAAGAACCTTGAATGTTTTCCACAATACCCAGATGTTTTATTTTATTGGCCATTTTTGTCAAGTACACTTTACAAATGCGTGACAAATGTACTATAAATATTGTATTATAGTGTATGTTAACCCCGAATTTCTCATTAAAAAAAGTAAAAAAGGAGAAGAGAATAATCTTTTTGTCTTCTCTTCTCCTCCCTGTCGACTTATTTCAATCATGAACTCAGATCTATGCCTCTTCCTTTCATCAAGCGCTTCATTTTCGCACAAACCGTTCTTAAACGCTTTATTACAGTAGACATATTTATTCCTGTTCTATTGGATATTTCCTGATATGTACAGTCTTCCCAGTATCTCATTCTGATAAGCCGTTGCATAGGCTCCGACTGCTCCTTCACTACAGCCTCCAAAATACGGAAACACTCCTCCGAATGAGAAGAGACCGATTCCTCTGCTGCCAGTTTATTATGATTCAGCAAGTTCGGACTTAACTCGACCGTATCTGGCCTTTTCTTCCGATAAGTAGAATACAAATAATTACCTACTACACAATGTGCCCACGCAGGGAAATATCCTCTTCCCTCGTATACATTCTTCAATTTCTGGGAGATTCGCAACGAAATCTCCTGATACAAATCAGCAACCTCATCCTCGTTATTTGTTTTCTGACGAATCCAGTACAGAATACAAGATGAATAACGTTCCAACAGTACATCAAAACATTGAGTATCACCAGCGCGATATCCTTCTATCAGCGCATCATCGGATAAATCTAACAAATGTTTTTTCATATTCGATATTACTCCATCATTTACAGTATAAAACAATATATTTCTCAAAAGTAAATACAAAGGAAGAATTCAATAAAAGAAATTATATCTGCAACAATAGAGTATTTAGTTTTAAGGTCAGGTTATTTTTAATTTAAAACTTAATATACGTCCGATAAAAAATCTTGAATATTTTCTTTTTTCGTTGTATTTAAGAATGATTTCTAGAGTAAATTTAAATATTTTTTTCAATAAAGCAAAATAATATTTAAAAAAAAGCGCAAATACATGATCTGAACATGTATTTGCGCTTTTATCAAAGAAACAACTGATGGCTTTATTTCTTCAATGCAGCTATACTTTCTTTCAATGCTGCAATTTTAGTTTCGGCATCAGCCTGTTTTTTACGTTCCATTTCTATTACATTTGCCGGAGCCTTGCTGACAAATTTCTCGTTGCTCAGTTTCTTCAACACACTTTGCAAGAATCCTTCCTGATATTTCAAGTCAGCCTCCAGTTTCTTCAGTTCCTCTTCTACATCAATAAGATTACCCAAAGGAACAGCATACTCTGTAGTACCTACCATAAAGGCTGCAGCTCCTTCTGCTTTCGTTTCCACAGAAGTAATGGCCGACAAATTACACAATTTTGCAATAACAGAAACAAAAGCCTCTACAGGATTTTCTCCTACTACTTCCAAAGACAATGCTTCTTTCTGTGCAATATTCTTTTGCAGACGGATAGTACGGATACCACCAATCACCTCTTTCACTGCTTCAAACTGAGCAATCACAGCTTCGTTGTACGAAACATTCATATCCAAAGTCTGCGTCATGATACTTTCGCCTTGCTGACGATCGTAAATATGCTGCCACAGCTCTTCTGTAATAAAAGGCATAAACGGATGTAACAGTTTCAGCAATGTATCGAAGAAACTCAGTGTCTTTTCATAAGTTACACTATCGATAGGCTGTCCGTAAGCCGGTTTCACCATTTCCAGATACCAACTTGAGAATTCATCCCAGAACAGTTTATAAACAACCATCAAGGCTTCACTCAAGCGATATTTTCCGAACAGATCGTTTACTTCGGCAGCTGTCTTAGCCAACATAGCCTCAAACCACTCAGTAGACAAGCGCGCATATTCCGGCTGTTCAATTTCAGCTACATTCCATCCCTTTACCAAACGGAATGCATTCCAGATTTTATTATTGAAGTTACGTCCCTGTTCGCACAAAGCATCATCAAAGAGGATATCGTTACCTGCAGGTGCAGCCAACATCATACCCATACGTACACCATCAGCTCCATACTTATCAATCAAATCCAATGGGTCTGGAGAGTTACCCAATGATTTTGACATCTTACGGCCAATCTTATCACGTACAATACCGGTGAAATATACATTCTTGAACGGCATATCACCCATGTATTCGTAACCAGCCATAATCATACGGGCTACCCAGAAGAAGATAATATCCGGTCCTGTTACCAGATCGGAAGTAGGATAGTAATATTTGATTTCTTCATTTCCCGGACGGTTGATACCATCGAACAACGAGATAGGCCACAACCAAGAAGAGAACCAAGTATCCAAACAGTCATCATCCTGACGAAGATCTTCCAACTTCATATCCTGCTTACCAGTCTTCTCTTTAGCAAGTTCAAGCGCTTTTTCTGCAGTTTCAGCTACCACGAAACCACCTTCCGGCAAGAAATAAGCAGGAATACGATGTCCCCACCACAGCTGACGGCTGATACACCAGTCTTTGATATTCTCCATCCAGTGACGATAAGTATTCTTATACTTAGCCGGATAGAACTTCAACTCATCATTCATTACAGGTGGCAAAGCCATATCTGCAAAATGCTGCATTTTAAGGAACCACTGCATAGAAAGTTTCGGTTCAATAGCTACATTGGTACGTTCAGAGAAACCTACTTTATTGGTATAAGCTTCCACTTTTTCCAACAAACCTGCTGCAGCCAAATCTTTTTCAATCTGTTCGCGAACATCGAAGCGGTCCATACCCACATACATACCAGCAGCTTCACTGATAGTTCCATTATCGTTGAAAATATCAATGCTCGGCAAATTGTATTTCTCACCCAACATATAGTCGTTCACATCGTGAGCAGGTGTTACCTTCAAACATCCTGTACCGAACTCAATATCTACATAGTCGTCTTCAATAACCGGAATCACACGGCCCACCAACGGCACAATCACCTTCTTACCCTTCAACCATTGGTTCTTCGGGTCGTTCGGATTGATACACATTGCAGTATCACCCATAATTGTTTCAGGACGAGTAGTTGCAACAACTGCATAACGTCCTTCTGCGTCACCTTCTACCTTATAACGCAAATAAAACAACTTGCTGTGTTCTTCCTTATAAATTACTTCTTCATCACTCAATGCTGTCAAGGCTTTCGGGTCCCAGTTTACCATACGAACCCCACGATAAATCAAACCTTTATTATAAAGGTCGACAAATACCTTGATTACACTTTTGCTGCGTTCTTCGTCCATTGTAAAGGCAGTACGATCCCAGTCGCACGATGCCCCCAATTTACGCAACTGCTTCAGAATAATACCTCCGTGTTCTTCTGTCCAAGCCCATGCGTGCTTCAAGAACTCCTCACGAGTCAAATCAGTCTTTTTAATACCTTGCTGTGCCAGTTTATTCACAACCTTTGCTTCTGTTGCAATAGAAGCATGGTCAGTACCCGGTACCCAACAAGCATTTTTCCCCATCATACGGGCACGACGTACCAGAATATCCTGAATGGTATTGTTAAGCATGTGTCCCATGTGGAGAACTCCGGTCACATTTGGCGGTGGAATAACGACGGTATAAGGTTCACGTCCGTCAGGTTTCGAACTAAATAGTTTATTGTCCAGCCAATACTGATACCATTTTCCCTCCACATCAGCGGGATTATACTTACTAGCTAATTCCATTGTTTCTATATCGTTTGTTTTAATAATTAACGTAATATGCGATTGCAAAAGTAATAAAAGTTGTTGAAACTGCGATACTCCCCCGAACGAAAACTTATATTCTGCATTTTTACTCTTCCACTTCTATGTATTTGGGAGACTTGCCATATTTATTTTCTCCTTTCTGGCTATCAAAACACAATAAGACAATTAATATCAGCTGAACGAGAAAACATAAGATGTGCAGCCATACATATTTCAGCAAAGTATTGCTCATCATCCTGACGGCTTCCATTCCTTCCATACCATCTGCAGCCTGTACAATTTTCCACTCCTCCATTCCTAACAAAAGCAAATACACAAACATCAGCGTAAAATCGAAAAACGCCCATCCTCCGCTTCTTCCCGTATCATGCAAGCGCCTTACTCCCATCGGAAGCAATATACATTTCCACAAAAATATCCCTCCCAAAACATACAATGGAAAGAATGGTAAACTAGCCGGTCCTAAAGGGAAAGTTACCGAAAACACACCCAATATTACATAAATCAACAACATGCCCCACCAATATTCGGAACGGCGGGAACGACCTTTAAAGACAAACAGTTTCTTAACTATTTCCTTCATGGCCTCTGCAGGCCCAAGCGATGAGACGACAATCCTCTTTTCCATAGCAAACAAATACAATTAATCAAATACCCATAAATTCTCTTTGACCTGCTTATTCAGCATCTCTTCCACCGTACCCGTCTTCACTTAATTGATTTCGTATTCTGTCTTTTTCATAGTGCAACAGCAAATATGGAAGTAAAAGAATCCCTTCTAACCACATGCCATTTCGATTTAGATTCTTCTTCCGATTAACCAGGCCAGCATTTTATGATTGTAAATTTAAGAAAAAACATTCAAATTTCATCTAACCGTAAAAGATAAAAAAACAATGATTACATTGCAAGCCTCTTGTTGAACTGGCTTAGAGTATCAAGTTTTTTTCTTACCTTTGCACCATTAATACTTTAATTTATAAAGCACAGATGAAGAATATCAGAAACTTTTGCATCATTGCCCACATTGACCACGGAAAGTCGACACTCGCAGACCGTCTGCTGGAGTACACACAGACCATTAAAGTGACCGAAGGACAGATGCTCGACGATATGGATCTGGAACGTGAGCGAGGCATTACCATCAAAAGCCATGCTATCCAGATGGAATACAATTATAAAGGGGAAAAATATATTCTCAACCTGATTGATACTCCGGGACACGTAGACTTCTCATACGAAGTATCCCGCTCTATCGCTGCCTGCGAAGGAGCATTACTGGTAGTAGATGCTTCACAAGGCGTACAGGCACAAACCATCTCCAACCTTTATATGGCATTGGAACATGACCTGGAAATCATCCCGGTTATGAACAAATGCGATATGGCCAGTGCCATGCCCGAAGAAGTAGAAGATGAAATCATCGACCTTCTGGGATGCAAACGGGAAGACATCATCCGTGCTTCCGGAAAGACCGGTATGGGAGTAGAAGATATTCTTCAGGCTGTAGTAGAACGTATCCCCCACCCGACCGGAGACGAAGAAGCTCCGCTTCAAGCTCTGATTTTCGACTCTGTATTCAACTCATTCCGAGGCATCATCGCTTACTTTAAAGTAGTGAACGGTGTAATCCGTACCGGAGACAAAGTGAAATTCTTCAATACCGGTAAAGAATACGATGCCGATGAAGTGGGTGTACTGAAAATGGATATGGTTCCTCGTAAAGAACTCAGAACGGGAGATGTAGGTTATATCATTTCCGGTATCAAGACTTCAAAAGAAGTAAAAGTTGGAGATACCATCACTCACATTGCACGTCCTTGCGACAAAGCCATCGAAGGATTCGAAGAAGTGAAGCCGATGGTCTTTGCCGGTGTTTACCCCATTGAAGCCGAAGATTATGAAAACCTGCGTGCATCTTTGGAAAAGCTGCAGTTGAATGATGCCTCACTGACCTTCCAACCCGAATCATCACTGGCTTTGGGATTCGGATTCCGTTGCGGCTTCCTGGGACTTCTCCACATGGAAATCGTACAGGAACGACTCGACCGCGAATTCGACATGAATGTCATCACCACTGTGCCTAACGTATCCTACATGGTATACGACAAACAGGGAGGAGTACAAGAGGTACACAACCCGGGTGGTATGCCCGACCCTACTTTGATAGACCATATCGAAGAACCATATATCGACGCTTCTATCATTACTGCAACCGACTACATCGGTCCTATCATGACTTTGTGTTTAGGTAAAAGAGGTGAACTGGTACGTCAGGATTATATTTCCGGAAACCGTGTGGAACTGCATTATAAGATGCCTCTTGGAGAAATTGTCATCGACTTCTACGACAAGCTTAAGAGCATTTCAAAAGGATATGCTTCATTCGACTATCACCAGTCCGGCTTCCGTCCGTCTAAGTTGATTAAGCTGGATATCCTGCTGAACGGTGAATCGGTGGATGCACTCTCCACACTGACCCACTTCGACAATGCTTACGATTTAGGACGCCGTATGTGTGAGAAACTGAAAGAGCTTATTCCACGCCAGCAGTTTGAAATTGCTATTCAGGCTGCTATCGGAGCCAAAATCATTGCCCGGGAAACCATCAAGGCAGTACGTAAAGACGTAACAGCCAAATGTTACGGTGGTGACGTAAGCCGTAAGCGTAAACTGCTTGAAAAGCAGAAGAAAGGTAAAAAACGTATGAAGCAGATTGGTACAGTAGAGGTTCCGCAGAAAGCTTTCCTTGCCGTATTGAAACTGGATTAAAAACAACAATCATACTATATAGAAAATCTCCAAAGCACCTCTATCCGGTTGCTTTGGAGATTTTTTGTTTTCTTCTTATCAAAAGATATTCATCTCATCGGCTTCAGCTTCACCACCTCTCCCAGTTCCGGCAACAAGACAGGCATATCACGCTTCTTTGCTTCTGCCTTAAATACATGAGGTGGATCGAAAAGAGGCTCGTCCGAAAGATCGAATGTACCATAATGCATCGGAATCGTAAGACAGGCTTGCATATCTGCCGAAGCAGTCAGTGCATCATAAGGCGAAATATGATTAGGTTTCATAAACCAGCGCGGTTTGTAAGCCCCTATTCCTACCATACAATAATCAATATGCGGGAACAAATGAGGAAGCTCACTGAAATGAGGAGCATACCCTGTATCTCCACTATTATAAATTACAATTCCTCCAGCTTCTATCATGAATGCTCCCCACAAACGTTCTCCCCCATCGCTGACTCCGCGCTTGCTCCAGTGCTGTGCCGGAAGAAAAGTCAGTTTCAAATCACCGTCCTGATATTGCTGGTACCAGGCAGCCTCTATCACCTCCATATCCGGGAACCATCCTTTAATCAAGGCTCCGGTACCAATACCGCAAAAGAGCTTCATCTGAGGATTATCCGCAAAGAGACGAGCCACACTGGGCTTGTCCAAATGGTCGAAATGATCATGGCTGATCAACAAATAATCGATATGCTGAAAAATAGAAGGATTGGCCGGAAACAAGCTACGGCGCTTTACAAAAGGGATATTGCCATATACCGGATCAATCATAAAACGCTTTCCACCCAACTGCAAGAAAAAGGTATTGTGCCCCAGCCATATCAGAGAATTACCTACCACATTATCCAGCGAGCGTAAAAAATGTATCTTGGGATTCCATTTTACAGTACGCTTTTCCTTTCGCTGCGGATTTGGGGAGAAACGCCATTTCAACACGCTCCCCATTCCAGGACGCCAACGATGCTGCCGGTTAAAGAATTTACCTTTTGCCACCGGGTTTCCCCTCCAGTGCGGATTAATCATGTGCAAACGCTCATTTTTCCGAAATGTAATCCGTTCTCCCATATATTCCTCCTCTAAAAAAAGAAAACTGTGCCCAAAGAAAACAATATTCTTCCGACACAGCCTTTTATTTCGTTCTATCTGTATTACAAAACCTCAGAATAACAGGAGAAATCACTATACAGCCTTCAGATACATGGCCTTCTCCCCTCTCATCCTGAACTCCAACAGTTCTGCCCTTTTATTATTTTTCAAGCAAATCTTTCAGAAAAGCATCCAGTTCTTCGTCCAGTCCCTTAAGAAGCTCTTCATTCAATAAAAGTGTTTCTTCATCGTCTACCAATAAAAGTTCAGCTACAGTTTCTTTTTCATCGTCTACCAAAACAAAAGAAAAAGGCTTCAACAAACATAACTTATCCAGCAGACCCTCGTCCTTCAATACTGTAAGTTCCGAACGCAGCAAAGATTCCACCTCTGTATAGAAATCATCCTTATCGTAATCCACCCACTCATCCACGATAGTACGTGCCAATTCTTCGTCATCGTCATTAAAAACAATAAATTCGCCGCTATCTTGTTTGGGCTGTAAATGGATATCTGTAACTACAGAACCTTCACTTCCTGTAATATATCTGCATAAAGCTTCTTTCAAAGCAGAAATAATCGAAAAGTGCGAATGTTCACTTATATTCATATGCTATGCCTTTCTTTTTATACTTCAAATGTACAAAAAAAATCATTCCTGCAAGAATTATTCTCAGAATTTGTTTCCAAAACGGCTCATTTGAATATTCAATTTCAATGTAGTTTCCTTTCTTGCTTTCAGCTGCTTCTCATACAAAGCCAGCATTCGTACGTCATCACTTCCCGATTTCAAAAGAGATTTTGCCTTGTCCAGCCATTCTTCTGCCTTGTCAAAATCCCCTTCCATTTCATACGACAGTGCGACATTATATGCAGCCTTCATTTTCAATCCGCCTTTCTTATAGCGGTTGTACAATCCGGTCCATAACTCCCGCGCTCCTTTCCAGTCATTTTCACCGACACAAACCTCAGCATCACGCATTTCCACACATCCTCCTCCAAAATAAGAACGTTCCACTGTCTTCCAGCACGGAACCAGCTGACTAGTCAACATTGAGGCTGCCATCTGACCACTTTCAGCCATCAACTGCTTATCCGAAGGCAGATTGGACATATCCCAATATACACTGTCCGTAGCAGCAACTACATGCAACGGCTTTTCACGGAAGGGAGCATAAATGCTCAACACCGGAGTCACTTTTACCTTTACTGCCTGCCACACCATTGCCCATTCCGGATAGAAAACATCTTCCTTGGCTGTATGAATCATTACGCGATCCAAAGAAAAAATCAAATCGGCACCCAAATCGGATGAAAGTTTCTTCACTTCCTCCTGCGACAAGGCGGCATGAACTTTATCTTTCGTACACAAAGCCGAATCACAAATTACCACCTGATAGAAATATCTGGAATCGGCAAGAGAAGTAGCCAGTGCCTCTGCCGCAGTCTTACCGTCCGCATTCAGTTCTCCTAACGTAAGAACTCCCTTTTCTGAAGTTGAAGAAAGTTCCGGCATATTATTGACTACTGCTACTGTTCTTACATCTGCAGGAAAATTATACTTGGCCGGAGCAAGTTCTTCAAACGAAAGAATCCGTACAGAAGTACAAGAAGAAAGCACGCATGCCAAGGCCCACATCATATATTTTTTCATAAATCTTGTCTTTAGCGTTCGTAAACAAAGGTAATGAAATTCGCAATACCGAAAAGATAAAAAGAAAAAAATGCAAAGAAAAGGAGTTAAAGTACCTTATGCGCACGGCTTATAAAGTATTGTTTCCAGAGATTGAAACATTAACCGGCTTGTGCAGCACACACTGACTTAAGAAAAATTTTGTACCGATTTCGTCCCAGATCCATCGACATCGGACATAATAGATAATATGAACTTTAGGCGACTATATCTTTGCCTGAAAAGGGGTATAGCCGACGACGCCGGCTGTGTAGCCAATGGCGCCGGCCATACAAACGGCTACGCCGGATGTATGACCGACGTCGCTGAATACAATCCTTCACGTATTACGATTTAGTCTATAACCATCATTTAAATTTTATCTAACCATGAGCGTTAATTACACATTGCAGAGAATGAACGACCTCAACCACGAGGGAGAAACCATCCTTGTTCCTAAAATGATTTTAAGAGGCCGCTACTCCTCCAAAGAACTTGCCAAAGAAATGGAGAAATATTCTACCTTCAGCCGAAGTGAAATTATGGGTATACTGACTCTTCTGAGTGAAATGATTGCCTATAAAATGGCTAACGGCTATTCCGTGAAGCTGGATGAGATTGGTACCTTTACTCCAGCACTGTCAGTCCGGAAAGAGATAGAAACAGATTGCCAGACAAGAACCGATGCCCGGCACATTGGTGTATCGAACATTTTGTTTCGCCCGGATAAAACACTTATCCTAAATACCGCCATGCAATGCAAGCTGAAAAAAGGTCCCCAAAGCTATGGCTGCCTGCACACACAGTATACCCCTGAAGAGCGTCTGAAAATAGCACAGACTTATCTGGAGTCTCACGAGATACTGACTGTAAAAATATACGAAGAGATTGCCGGATTAAGACACACCCAAGCTGCCAGTGAACTTAAATTATGGAGCAGAACACCGGAAAGCGGAATCGGTTGTCATGGAAAAGGAAGCCATAAGGTGTACGTACGAGACAAAGCAGAAATGAAGTAAAGAAACTTCTTTTTACGTAAGAAAAACGACAAAGATTCATAAAAATAAAAATCACCCCTTATGAGGGTGATTTTTATTTATTTCTTCTGACTGAACAACCATTTCATAAAATCCGGATAGTTGAAAGCAGGATGCCAACTGGCATGACCACATCCGGGGAACTCAATATACTCTACCTTGGCACCGGCTTTCTTTAGTGCCTTATAGGCAGATCTGGAACCAATTACAGGAACTACATCGTCTGCATCACCATGGAATATGCGGAACTTAACTTTTTTTGCTACGGCAAGTCTGGACGGATTTACAATACCACAAATGGGAATAGCAGCAGCAAACACATCCGGATAACGGCTTACCAAGTCGAAAGTAGCCATTCCTCCCATAGAAAGTCCCATCACATACACTCTTTTCTTGTCAACCTGAGGAAGGGACAAGTATGAGTCAAGAAGTCCCTTAAGAAGCTTGGTAATCTGCACATCGTCTGTAGAAAGTGGCATTTCCTCCGGTACAAACGATACAGGTCGGGTTCCATAAGCCCAGTAACAGCTATCCGGACACTGTGGAGCAAGCACAAAAGCCGGATAATTTTCACGATTTACTGGATTAAGCCACATCTGTCCTCCATGAAACAACTGCTTTTCATTATCACAGCCTCTTTCTCCTGCTCCATGAAGAAACAAAACCAGCGGATAACACTTGTTTTCATCGTAGTTTTCCGGCAATAGCAAACGATATCTTAAAGTATCTCCTGCCTCAGATACATAAACTTTCTTCTCAAATCCTCCCATTTTATCCTGTGCATTTACACATAAGGACAATAGAAAACATACAGTTAAAATAAAATTTCTTTTCATTTTCCGGTCTTTTTAATTTAAAAGCAATTCGATAGTAAAAGATTTAATATAAAGTTACAGAGATTTCTCACATAGCAAATAATGTTTGAAAAAGAATTTATCTTGCATCAGAGAAAAACTTATACTACTAAAAAAATATTCTCCATAAACCACTCAAAAGAACTCTCATACCACAGCAAAGAAAATGAATCACATAAAAAAACTCCCAAATGAAAATTACCTTTCATCTGGGAGTTCTCTATATTAATCCAATATTTTATTCAGCTTTATCCTTACCATGACAGTTCTTATATTTCAGTCCGCTGCCACAAGGACAAGGATCATTACGGCCTACTGTTTTTTCAGCACGGTAAGGCTCCTGTTTTACCTCTCTTGTGTCGCGTCCTGCAGCTGCCTGCTGATTAGGATCTGTCAAATCTTGCTTCTCTTCACGATACTGCTGACGAGGACGTTCCGGTTCGGGAGCAGCCTCACGTACCTGTTCCGGTTCCTGTACCGGTATCTGACCACGCATCAATACAGAAATTGTATTGTTATTGATCTTGTTCACCATATTATCGAACAGGTTTACAGATTCCAGCTTGAAGATCAACAGCGGATCTTTCTGCTCGTAACTTGCATTCTGTACAGAATGTTTCAACTCATCCAGTTCACGCAAGTTTTCTTTCCAGCCTTCGTCGATAGTGTGAAGAAGAATAGCCTTTTCGAATGCCTTGACAATTGCCTTCGATTCTGTTTCGTATGCTTCTTTCAGGTTGACTGAAATATTGTACATACGTTTACCGTCGGTAATAGGAATCATAATGTTTTCGTACATATGACCTTGCGCTTCGTATACCTGCTTAATCACCGGATTGGCAATCTGAGCCATACGTTCAGTCTTACGCTTAAACAATGTCATTGCTTCTTCGAAAGTCTTTTCTGCAAGAGTTTCTTTCTTTGTTCCGCGGAATTCATCTTCTGTAAATGGAGCCTCCATTGCCAGTGTCTGAAGAATTTCCATCTTCGCATCTTCGAAAGTAGGCTGCTCTACCGCGTTGACACAACGTTCCCAAATCATATCTACGATATCCATACCGATACGTTCACCCATCAAAGCATGACGACGTTTAGTATAAACTACAGTACGCTGCTTGTTCATCACGTCATCGTATTCCAGCAAACGTTTACGGATACCAAAGTTATTTTCTTCGACT
Source organism: Phocaeicola acetigenes (assembly GCF_027529745.1). Classification (NCBI taxonomy): domain Bacteria; kingdom Pseudomonadati; phylum Bacteroidota; class Bacteroidia; order Bacteroidales; family Bacteroidaceae; genus Phocaeicola; species Phocaeicola acetigenes. The sequence goes on along the minus strand of NZ_JAPZVM010000007.1, from coordinate 98,778 downwards.
TTCTTCTGTGCACGTTCAATAGAATTTGAAATCATCTTATGCTCAATCATTTCACCTTCCTTGAAGCCCAGCTTATCCATTACAGAAGCAATTCTGTCTGATGAGAACAAACGCATCAAATCGTCTTCCAATGACACAAAGAATACAGAAGAACCCGGGTCACCCTGACGTCCGGCACGACCACGCAACTGACGGTCTACACGACGTGATTCATGACGTTCCGTACCAATAATCGCCAAACCTCCGGCAGCTTTCACTTCCGGACTCAACTTGATATCGGTACCACGACCGGCCATATTGGTTGCAATAGTTACAGTAGAGCTCTGACCAGCTTTTGCCACAATATCAGCTTCTTTCTGATGCAACTTCGCATTCAGTACATTATGCTCAATCTTACGCAAGGTAAGCATCTTACTCAACATTTCAGAAATCTCGACAGAAGTAGTACCCACCAATACAGGACGACCCGCTTCTACCATCTTCACGATTTCTTCGATTACAGCCTTGTATTTTTCACGTTTTGTCTTGTACACACGGTCGTTCATATCGATACGTGCAATCGGACGGTTAGTAGGAATAACTACTACATCCAATTTGTAAATATCCCAGAACTCACCAGCTTCTGTTTCAGCAGTACCGGTCATACCCGACAATTTATGATACATACGGAAATAGTTCTGCAAAGTAATGGTAGCGAATGTCTGAGTAGCAGCTTCTACTTTCACACCTTCTTTTGCTTCTACAGCCTGGTGCAAGCCATCGCTCCAACGGCGTCCGTCCATAATACGGCCGGTCTGTTCGTCGACAATCTTAACCTGACCGTCCATTACTACATAGTCTGTATCTTTTTCGAACATTGTATAAGCCTTCAACAACTGGTTGATGGTATGTACACGTTCTGACTTGATAGCGTAGTTGGTAAGCAATTCGTCTTTCTTTGCCAATTTTTCTTCATCGGTCAATCCTGCCTGATTTTCCAATTCTGACAATTGTGCGGCAATATCAGGCAACACAAACAAGGTTGGATCTTGCGAATTACCTGTAATCAAGTCTACACCCTTATCTGTCAAGTCAGCACTCTTCATCTTTTCATCAATAACGAAATACAGAGGCTCTACAGCTTCAGGCATACGCTTGTTATTCTGTTCCATGTAGATTTCTTCGGTCTTCAACATACCAGCCTTGATTCCCGGTTCACTCAAGAACTTAATCAGCGGTTTGTTCTTTGGCAACGCCTTATGACTACGGAACAAAGCAAGGAAACCTGCTTCTACATCTTCCTTCTTATCAGATGCAATCAAACGTTTGGCATCGGCCAAATATTGAGTGGCCAGACGACGCTGTGCTTCTACCAGTCGTTCTACCAGCGGACGCAATACTTCGAACAGCTGCTGGTCTCCCTTAGGTACCGGACCTGAAATGATAAGCGGTGTACGCGCATCGTCGATCAATACAGAGTCAACCTCATCGACAATGGCATAATTATGCTTACGCTGTACCAAGTCTTTCGGGCTGATAGCCATATTATCACGCAGATAGTCGAAACCGAATTCATTGTTTGTACCAAATGTAATATCGGCCATATAAGCACGACGACGTGCCTCTGAGTTAGGCTGATGCTTATCGATACAGTCTACACGCAAACCGTGGAACATATACAAAGGTCCCATCCATTCCGAGTCACGTTTTGCCAGATAGTCGTTGACAGTTACTACGTGTACACCATTTCCGGTCAGTGCATTCAAGAATACAGGCAAAGTTGCAACAAGAGTCTTACCTTCACCTGTTGCCATTTCAGCAATCTTACCCTGATGCAATACCACACCACCGAACAACTGTACATCATAATGTACCATGTTCCACTTCATCTCGTTGCCTCCGGCTTTCCAGTGGTTCTTCCAGATTGCCTTATCGCCTTCAATACGAACAAAATCTTTTCCTTGAGCAGCCAGTTCACGGTCGAGTTCAGTAGCTGTTACTTCAATTTCTTCGTTTTCAGACAAGCGGCGAGCTGTATCTTTTACAATAGAAAAAGCGATTGGTAATATATCATTCAAAGCCTGTTCGTACTTGTCGAGTACTTCTTTTTCCAGTTTATCAATCTGGTTAAACAAGGCTTCACGTTTTTCCAATTCAGTTGATTCGATAGTTGCCTTCAGTTCTTCAATCTTTTTGTTTTCCTCGGCAGCCGAATCCTTGATATACTTTTTAAGTTCCTCTGTTTTTGCACGCAATTCATCGTGGCTCAACTTGGCAATTTCAGGATAAACCTCTTTCACCTTGTTTACCCAAGGCTGAATCTCTTTCATGTCGCGAGTAGCCTTATTTCCGAAAAGCTTGCTTATAAATTCATTAAATCCCATTGTGTATTGTTGTTTTTATTATTATCAAAAAAATGTATAATTAAAAAGTGAACGCGCAAAGATAACTAAATTGCTAATTATCTTACGAGTATTCTTCACAATTTATTTACGAATACCCGTTAATGGAGATTGTGAAGCAGCATTCGGTGCCCGTATACGCATGAAATGAGAAATAGTCGGTGCAATAGTAGTCATTTTCACCGGCGTATAAAGAATCTCGGGCTTAATATTATGTCCTAAGAAAATAACAGGAACAGAAGCATAAGTGTCTCGGATTGTTTTGGTATGATGAGAATATTCATCAACAACCGACCATCCGGGCAAGACTTCTACATAGATATCCCCCGAACAACTTACATTAAAGCTGTTTCTGATTTTCTCTATTTTCGGAGTCCATGCTCCCAATAAAAGACGTTGTGAAGAATAAGCAGTACGCACCCCACTCATTTGTACAATGAAATCGGACGCACGATTCAATACTTCTGTCAGATTCAGTTTCTTATCTTCAATCAGTTTATGATTCAAGTAAATCTGACGGTCGTAATAAGTTTCCACGTATTGTCCCTGGCCATAAATTGCCATCAGGTACATGTTCAAAAGGGCAGCACAACGCTTGATATGGAATTCTCCTCCCGGAATACGATATTGCTCCGGATCTTTTGGATCAGAATCGACATAACCGGTAGAGGTAATAAAAAACAACGTATTCTGAAGACCAACCTGACGGTCGACCATTTCCAATAAATCGCCGATACTGTTATCCAAACGCACATAAGCATCCTGAATTTCCATAGGATATTCTGTATTCGCCTTATGTGCATAGTTTCCGGCATAATAGGAAAGAGTTAAAAGGTCTGGAATATAATCTTTACCAATATTCGTTTTGGTCAGACAGGCACGAACCAATCTGTTTACTTCATCGTTTACGTAAGGACTCGTTTTGAAACGCTTATACTTCTCAGCCCGTTCGTCAAAAAAATTATGCTTAAATGTAAGTTGTTTTACATCTGATGTAATATATCTGTACGCAGTTACAGGCAGATAAGGCCCCCACACCAAACTACTGATACGAAAATCCAGTCCGTCTCTGTCATTATATGTCGTCACCCATTCTGGAAACGAACCATAATAAGTAGAGCCACTCCACTTTCCTGTTTCATTATTAATCCAGAAAGCTCCTTTTGCAGCATGTCCTGCCGATAAAACAGCCATTTCCCTTGTAGGAGCAATGGAGTATACTTCGGCATTACCTTGTGTTGCAACCATCAGTTCATCCGATAAAGTAGAAACTAACAGATGTTGCGGTGAAGTGCTTTCAGAAGTATAAATCCCCATGTGAGCCGGGTCATCTACTGCCTTAATAATACGTAAAGAGTTACGGTCCATCCATCTGGTACCTACAATACCATTATAATAAGGAGTAGTACCTGTATAAATAGAAGCTACAGCAGAGGCCGGATCAATATTAATGAAATCATATTCAGCATTACAATATACACGCCCTTCTTTAAAAAGACGCTTGAATCCCCGTTCACCATACATAGAAGAAAATGCTTCTATATAGTCAGCCCTTAACTGGTCAATAGTCAATCCTATCACCAATTTCGGAACAGGCGAAACAGCTTGTGCCCGTAATCCTGTAATAACTACGGCAGCAATCAAGGAGGTTAATATACGGTCTTTCATCATTGTTTTTTGCTCAATACTAATACGTGGCTCGCTGATGTAACCAGCAAACTCAGTGCCAAAGGTAACACTGTTAAATTAAATTCTTGCAAACAAAACGGGAATATCACTATAAAAAGTGTTAAATACACCATATTCACGACATGATACCAGTCTTTCCGACGCGTTACTGAGAAATAAACCATAAAAGGCAAATACAACAAAGGTATCGGATTAAACAAAATCAACAGCCAATTTGAACCCACAGTAGGATGAACAGAAAAGAAAAACAAAAAGGCTATAATACATCCCGCTATTCCTTGAGCGCCGAACAATAAAAGTTCCCAAATCCAGCAAATCTTATTACGACGCCATTGCCACCAGCCAATTAATACCGATATAGCCAATAAAAAAGTGGCACACCAAAGTGGAGATAAAAAAGAAGAATGAGTTTCTGCAGGAGCTACATCAACTACCTTTTCCTCTTTTAACACCAGCGGGCGCCTCTGTCCATTGTCTCCGATAATATAGGCACCAGAAGCATATTCCTTCATGTAAAAAGGAGAGAACATTTGTTGTCGCTTATCAATCGGAGTATCAGCTTCTGCTCCCAAGCACAAGTCTATCCCCAATTCACCCCAAGCAGCCCCTACGGTAAACTCATGTACAATACTTCTGAAGCTTCGATTAGGAAAAGAGTCCGGATAAACCACTGTTCCCTTTATACATCTTTCTATTTGGTCTCTCGCACGAGTTGTACAATTGTCATAAAAATAATTATAGCGATAAGTACGGTTCTCGGGTAAATAATTTTCCGTCAACAAGTGCAATAGAGTTTGTTTTTCTTCTGCAGAAAGATTAAGTACCTGCTGGTACACCGAAGAACCTCGCTCCGCATATTCTGCCTCGAAATAGACATAAGGAATCACCCCTAATTGATAATCGGTTTCTCCTTTTATGAAGCGATATATAAAATGAGGAGTATTAAAACTAAACATTCCATAATTAAATACGACATCAAGATTACGGGAAAAATTCTGAACACGTAGAGCCGTATGTCCAAACAAAGAATATATTTCTGTACCAGGCGAACAGGTCAACAAGCTAATCTGAAGACTATCCTGCTGCGCATGAAGTACATTAAACACCGCCAGCCACATGCACACTAGCCAAAGCCTTATTTTCTTCATTCCTAATAAATTTTATATCAAATCTTATTAAAATCCGGCCACAAATGTACACCTATATTCTATATTGTTAAATAAAATCACGACTTTTATTGCAGATTCTATTTATTTTTCTGTTACTTTGCAGACACAAAAACAGATTAAACGTGAATTTAGTAATCGATATAGGAAATACAGTTGCCAAATTAGCTGTATTCGACGGAGATGAAGTTATAGAAGTTTTAAGAGGATCGAATCACTCTTTAGACTGCTTGACTATGCTTTGCAACAAATACCCAATAGAAAAGGGTATTATCGCATCTGTCATTACACTAAGCAATACTATTAAAAAACAATTGGCCAAACTGAATATGCCAATATTGGAATTGTCATATAAAACGCCCGTGCCTATTACCAATTTATACAAATCACCACAAACGTTGGGAATGGACCGTTTAGCGGCTGTAGTGGGAGCCAATTATATTTTTCCCGGGAAAAATTTATTAGTTATAGATGCCGGAACAGCACTGACTTATGAATTTATTGATGCAAAAGGACAATATTGGGGAGGAAATATATCACCTGGGATTTATACACGTTTTAATGCCCTTAATGCATGCTGTGAAAAACTGCCACTAATAGAGAAAAACGGAGACACACCTGATTTTGGATATAATACAGAAACAGCTATCCGATCAGGAGTCATCAAAGGCATAGAATTTGAAATCATGGGATATATCACCCTTATGCAAAAGAAATATCCCGATCTTTTGGTTTTTTTAACTGGCGGGGATAAATTTTCTTTTGATACAAACTTAAAAAGTATCATCTTTGCAGATAGATTTTTAGTATTGAAAGGTTTAAACAGAATATTGAATTATAATGTTAAGTAATAAAGTTCTTCTTAGTGCATTGTTTGTGGCAGGTTCTTTTACTGCAAGCGCACAAACAAGCTCTAACTCTCCTTATACAAGATATGGCTTAGGAGACTTAGCCGATCGGGCTTTTGCGAATAATGCAGCAATGGGTGGAATAGGTTATGGCCTTCGCAACAGTAAGCATATTAATGTAATGAATCCCGCATCTTATTCTGCCGTCGATTCATTGTCTTTTATGTTTGATTTAGGCATGAGTTTAAAAAGCTCTAACTATCAGGAGAACGGAGTAAAAGCCAAAGCGAAGAACTCAAGCTTTGATTATATCGCCATGCAGTTCCGTCTGCATCCCCGTTTGGGAGCTGTAATCGGATTTACGCCCTATTCGACTGTAGGATATAGCTTTACTACAACTAAGCCATTAGAAGGAAGCGAAAATTCGAGCACAAGTATTTTTACCGGTGATGGAGGATTGCAACAGGTATTCGGAGGATTAGGATTCAAAATTCTAGACAATCTTTCTATCGGAGCCAATTTTGGTTACCTATATGGAGACATTAATTATCAGACACAAATTGGCTTTAATACAACTGCTGATTACAGTATCACATACAATAAAATTAAAGTAAACAGTTTCACTGCAGACTTTGGAGTACAATATACACAACCTATTTCCAAAGATGATAATCTGACATTGGGACTTACCTATGGATTAGGGCATAATTTGAATTCCAGTGAAGAAAAAGGTATACAAATAACTGATAATTCTGATTATGTAGTTAACAATAGCACTACTATCAATGATTCATATGGCATCCCTCATACTTTTGGAGTAGGTGTAGCTTATAACCGTAAACAGAACCTGACTCTAGGAGTGGATTACACTTTACAAAAATGGTCAAATGTAAAATACAATAACCAAACTGATGCTTATAAAGATCGTTCAAAAGTTGCAGTAGGAGCAGAATTTTTACCAAATCCTATAGGTAGAAACTATTTTAAACGAATAAGATATCGCGCAGGAGCATATTACTCTACTCCCTATTTAAAATTAGGTGATATAAATGGTCCTTCTGAGTATGGAGTTAGTGCCGGATTTGGCTTACCTCTATTCTTATTCCAAAGAAAAACGATACTAAACATTACAGGACAATATATACATGTTAAACCATCTATATCCAATATGTTGTCCGAAAATCGCTTCGTAATAAAATTAGGACTGACATTTAATGAACGTTGGTTTATGAAATGGAGAGTTAATTAACCAGAAGTCAATAACAAATAATTAAATTTATATACAATGAAAATGAAAATGTTTACAATGTTGTGCGTTCTTGCATTAGGAACAACAGCAACTTTTGCTCAAAAAGGAGTAGAAGACGGATCACGTTTTGGACATGGTGCGGACAGTCTTCGTTGTCTGGAAAACATCAGTATTTATACTGAATACGTAAAAACAAACAATTTCAAAGACGCTTACAAACCTTGGAAAGTAGTATTTACAGAAGCTCCTATCGCACAGGTTGGTACTTACACCAATGGTGCAAAAATCCTTCGTGCTTTGATAGCTTCTACTAAAGATGCTGCACAGCAGAAAAATTATTTCAATGAATTAATGGCTGTTCATGATCAGCGTATCAAATATTTGGATCAGCTGAACGGTTTGGTTAAAACTCCAACTACAAAAGGTTCTATCTTGGGAATGAAAGCACACGATTATATCGTATTCTCAGGTAGCAATCTTGATGTAGAAACTGCATACAAGATGGTCAAAGAAGCTATCGACTTGGAAAAAGAAAACTCAGATTACTTCATGTTCCAGGATTTGATGGATATTTCTTCTCGCAAACTGAAGACTGATGATGCCCACAAAGAACAGTTCATTCAAGACTATCTGACAGCGTCTGGTTATGCTGAAGAAGCTTTGAAAGCAGCAACCAAACAGAGCACAAAAAAATTATTGAAAACAACAAAAGACAATGTAGATGCATACTTCATCAATAGTGGAGCTGCAAGTTGCGAAAACCTGCAGGCTATCTATGGTCCGAAAGTTGCACAGAACAAATCTAACCTGGATTACCTGAAACAGGTTATCTCTGTAATGCAGATGTTGAAATGTACAAACGAAGAAGCATATTTTGAAGCATCAGAAGCTGCACACGCAATCGAACCAACTGCTGCTACTGCTGCCGGATGTGGATACATGTATTACAAGAAAGGTGATTTGGATAAGAGTATCAGCTATTTCGATCAAGCAATTGAATTGGAACAGGATGTTATGGCAAAAGCAGAAAACAGCTATAACGCAGCTGTTGTGCTGATGAGTAAAAAAATGTACGGAAAAGCAAGACAATATGCCAACAAAGCTCTTTCATTCAACCCCAACAGTGGTAAAGCATATATTTTGATTGCTCAGATGTATGCTGCAAGTCCTAACTGGAGCGATGAAGCTGCATTGAATAAATGTGTATATTTTGCTGCAATCGACAAATTGCAACGTGCTAAGAATGTAGATCCTAGCGTAGCTGAAGAAGCTCAAAAACTGATCAATACATATTCTGCATACACTCCGAAAGATGAAGACCTCTTCTTCTTGGGATTGAAAAAAGGTAGTTCAGTAACTATTGGCGGATGGATTGGTGAAACAACAACAATCAGATAATTTATGTCGGCTAGACTGAAAAATAAAAAGCTATCAATTATTTTAAACATAACAGTTGCCACATGGGCAACTGTTATGTTTCTTTTATTGCCAGCATGTAACAATAATAAAAAGAACATAGCAGAAGCAGTCAATGAAAAAGACTCCCTGCCTGACATGCGAACTACAGGGGTTACCACCTACATATCCGACTCCGGTATGATTCGCTACAAAATCATTACAGATGAATGGTTAATTTATAGCCAAAAAAATCCTCCCTATTGGGCATTCGAGAAAGGAGTATATATGGAAAAATTTGATACTCTTTTTAATATTGATGCCAGTATCGAAGCTGATACAGCTTATTATTATGAGCAGAAAAAGCTTTGGGAATTACGCAGCAATGTACATATCAGAAGTCAAAAGGGAGATAAATTTGATACCGAACTCATGTTTTGGGATCAAGAAAAAGAAAAAATCTATTCAGATAAATTTATTCGAATCGAACAAGTAGACCGGGTACTAACTGGATACGGTTTTGAATCGAACCAACAAATGACAGAATATCAGATATTCAATAATACAGGTATTTTCTTGGTAGAAGATACCGCACCCTCAGATACAACAACCAACAAATAGCATATTCAGTACCACACAATGGGACTTATTATACAGATACTTATTTCTATGGCGTTTTCCGCATTCTTTTCAGGAATGGAAATCGCCTTTGTTTCATCCAATAAGCTACGTTTTGAAATGGAACGTAGTAATAATATCTCTACACGCATATTATCCACCTTCTACCATAATCCAAACAACTTTATATCGACAATGTTGGTAGGAAACAACATCGCATTGGTAATATACGGTATATGGATGGCAGAATTGATTGAACACTACATTTTAATAGATTTAATCAGTAATGAAGCGGCATTAGTGGCAATAGAAACCATTCTGTCTACTTTAATTATTCTGGTCACAGGTGAGTTTATGCCTAAAACCCTGTTTAAGATAAACCCTAATGCAACATTACGCTTCTTTGCTATTCCTACATTTATATGCTACGTAATACTCTACCCCATCAGCCGTTTTTCTTCCTTCATTTCGGCATGCGTACTACGTTTATTTGGTACCCGAATCAACAAGGAAGCTACAGATAAAGCTTTCACAAAAATAGATTTAGATTACTATATACAAAGTAGTATAGGAGAAGCAGAAAGTCATGACCAAATTGAAACTGAAATAAAAATATTTCAGAATGCTCTTGATTTCTCCAACATTAAGGCACGCGACTGCATGATTCCTCGTACAGAAATTATCGCAGTACCCATTTCTACTCCAATAGAAGAGTTGAAAGAGGAGTTTATAAAAAGTGGGCTCAGTAAAATTATTGTTTACCAAGGGAATATCGACAACATAATAGGTTATATTCATTCATCTGAAATGTTTAACCCAACTACTAACTGGCAAAAAGGTATACGCACTATCCCTATCATTCCTGAAACTATGGGAGCCCATAAGCTCATGCAACTACTAATGCAACAAAAACGCTCTTTGGCAGTAGTTGTGGATGAGTTTGGAGGCACTTCAGGTATTATCGCCATGGAAGATTTGGTAGAAGAACTATTAGGCGATATCGAGGATGAACATGATACCAATTCTACTGTTGCTAAAGCTGTCGGAGAAAATGAATATATTTTATCCGGAAGATTGGAAATAGAAAAAGCCAATGAACTTTTTGATTTAGGTTTACCAGAAAGCGATGATTACCAAACTATCGGAGGATTTATCTTACACGAATATCAAAGCATACCAAAAGTGCATGAAATCATAAATATCCAGCCATTTCAGTTTAAAATAATTAAAGTGACAAGCACTAAAATTGAATTAGTCAAACTGAAAGTAAATAAATAGCTGTTTTTTTTACCATAAAATAGATATTAATTTGCATTTTTTGTATCTTCGTGCCCTAAATGAAGAAAACATAATAATAAAAAATAACTTTAAATGGCAACTTTACAAACAATTAGAAGCAAAGGACCTTTATTGGTCATTGTAATTGGTCTTGCCTTGTTTGCATTTATCGCAGGTGATGCTTGGAAAATACTCCAACCACATCAAGGTAAACAAGACGTAGGGGAAGTTAATGGAAAAACACTTTCCGCACAGGAGTATCAACAAATGGTAGACGAATTAAGTGAGGTAATTAAACTGACAAACGGTTTAAACTCTCTGAACGAAGACCAGTTGACAAACATAAAAGACCAAGTATGGAATACATACGTAACCAACGAAGTAATAGCAAACGAAGCTAAAAAGTTAGGTTTGCAGGTTACTAAAGCAGAATTGCAGGCCGTTATCAATGCAGGTTCTCATCCTCTGTTGATGCAGACTCCGTTCCGCAATCCTCAGACAGGTGCATTTGATAAGGATATGCTGAAAAAATTCCTCGTAGATTATGCAAATCTGGATGCAAACAAAATGCCTGCTCAATATGTGGAATATTATCAGAAGATGGGTAATTTCTGGAATTTCATTGAAAAAACCCTTTCAGAAACTCTGTTGGCAGAAAAATATCAGAACTTGATCGGAAAATCTCTGATCTCTAATCCGGTTGCTGCAGAAGATGCATTCAATGCACGCACAGAACAGACTGATATGCTTTTGGCTGCAGTTCCTTACTCTTCTATCAGTGATTCTACTATTACTGTTTCAAAAGAGGAAATCAAGAAACTGTACGATTCTAAAAAAGAATCTTTCAAACAACCAGTAGAAACACGTAATATTAAATATGTAGATGTACGCGTTGTTCCTTCAGATGCTGACCGCAAAGCAGTACAGGAAGAAGTTACTGAATATACAAACCAGCTTATCAGCACTACAAAAGATTATGTATCTTTCGTACGTTCAACAGGTTCTACTATTGCATATTCAGATATCCCTGTCAGCAAATCTGCACTTCCTAATGATGTAGCAAGCCGCTTGGATTCTACTTCTGTGAATGAAGTATATGGACCTTACTATAATCAGACAGACGATTCATACAATGCATTCAAAATTGTAGCTAAAGTAAGTGCACCGGATTCTATCCAGTTCCGTCAGATCCAGGTATATGCTGATACAGATGAAAAAACAACTGAATTGGCAGACAGTATCTATAATGCACTGAAAGCTGGAGCAGATTTCGCAGAAGTTGCAAAGAAATATGCACAGACAGGAGAAGCTACTTGGATTAACGCAAGAGGTTGGGAAGGTACAACAGTGGATGCAGACAATGCAACTCTGATCAACGCTTTGATTGAACAGCCTGTTTCTGAAATTTCTAACTTGAAGATTGGACAGTCTAATATCATTCTGCAGGTAATGAATAAAAAACAAATGCAGGATAAATACAAAGTGGCTATTGTAAAATGTCCGGTAGAATTCAGCAAAGAAACTTACAACGACACTTACAACAAGTTCAGCCAGTTTGTTGCACAAAGCACTACAATCGAAGCTTTGGAGAAAAACGCAGAAGAAAACGGATATACTGTACTTCCACGTATGAACTTCAGAAGCGACGAACACTATGTAGGTGGTGTAAAATCAACTCGTGAAGCTTTGAAATGGGTATTTGATGCAAAAGAAGGTGAAGTATCACCTTTGTATGAATGTGGTGAAAATGACCATTTGATGGTAGTAGCATTGGAAACTATCAACCCTGCCGGATACACCAACATCAATCAGGTTTCTGACATGTTGAGAAGCGAAATTATCCGCGACAAGAAAGCAGAAAAGATCATGGCTGAAATGAAAGGCTTCAATACTTTAGCACAGGTTAAAGGAATGAAAGATGCTGTAAGCGACTCTGTAAAACACGTTACATTCTCAGCTCCAGCATATATCTCTGTCACAAGAGCAAGCGAACCTGTTATCAGTGCTGTGGCTTCTAAAACTGCTGTAAACGCAACTTCTGCTCCAATTAAAGGTAATGCAGGCGTTTATATGATTCAAGTTTACAACAAGAATAAGAATGCTGAAACATTGGACAGCAAGACAGAACAAGCAACATTAGTCAATATGATTTCTCGTTATGCTCCTCAGCAATGCATTTATGAACTGAGAGAAAAGAACGAAATCGTAGACAAACGCTATTTGTTCTTCTAAATCAGGAAATAGAAACTTATATAAAAGTTCAGCCAACATCTTAAAGATATTGGCTGAACTTTTTTTATAGTATATTCATTCAACTCATTACATAGGTTAAAAGACGTTTTAGACCGTAACTTTATTCGAAAATTTAAATTTCCTCCTCAATTATTCCAGCATTTTTTGTTATGTTTGTAAATAAACAAATCAAAAACAAAACAAAAGCATGAAAAAAACTTGGATTATCGTTATTGCAGTTATTGCTGTCATTGCAATATACTTCACTTCTACTTACAACTCGATGGTAGCTCAAGAAGAAGCTGTCAGTACAGCATGGAGCAACGTAGAAAACCAATACCAACGTCGTTCAGACCTTATTCCAAATCTTGTAAATACAGTCAAAGGATATGCAGCACACGAAAAAGAGACATTTGATGCAGTAGTATCGGCTCGCGCCAAAGCTACACAGACTACTGTAAGTATAGACGATTTGACTCCGGAAAAGATGCAAGCCTACCAGCGTGCACAAGGTGAAGTAGGCAGCGCTCTAAGCCGTTTGCTGGCTGTAACAGAAAACTACCCTGAACTGAAAGCCAACGAAAACTTTAAAGAACTACAAGCACAGTTGGAAGGTACTGAAAACAGAATCAGTGTAGAACGCCGTAATTTTAACAAGACTACACGTGAATATAATACGGCAATCCGTAAGTTTCCACGCAATATCGTAGCCGGTATGTTCGGATTCGAAAAACATCCATACTTTGAAGCTGAAGAAGGCAGCGAAAAAGCACCGGAAGTAAAATTCTGATTTTATGAAACTGAAAACCTTCTTATACCTCCTGCTACTTCAGCTCAGTTGTCTGTACGCAACAGCAAAGGAATATCGGGTGGAGGATGTCCCCATGGTTCATCTTGAAAACCGCATGCGATATGTCAGCAATCCGGATGGTATTCTATCGGATGCTACTGTAATGACTATCGACACTACCCTTTACCGTTTGGAGCAACAAACCGGAATACAGACCTTGGTTGTAGCAGTCAACCAAATAGAAGGAGGCGACTGCTTTGACTTTGCATACCGGTTAGGAAGAGAAAACGGCATAGGCCAGAAAGGGAAAGACAACGGTCTGGTAATTCTGCTGGTCACAGGAGAAAGATGCATTCAGTTCGCTACAGGATACGGACTTGAAGGCGACTTGCCCGACGCACTCTGCAAACGTATCCAGGAAAGGTATATGAACAAATATTTTTCCGAAGGCAATTGGGATCAAGGTATGCTGGCTGGTGTACAAGCTATACGCAAGCAGCTAGACGGAACGGGTACTCCTCTGACATTACAAACACCAGAAGGAGAAAGCGGCTTGTTGCTGATAGGTATCTTGATTTGCTGCTTCGTAGTTGTTCCACTGGCCTTATGGTATATGGTAAGACAGCGCAGCAAATGCCCGAATTGCCACAAGCACACACTTCGCCCGCTTTCCAGCCGTACCATTGAGCGAATAAACGGAATACGCACGGAAGAAACAGTATACCGCTGCAGCAATTGCGGATATACTCAACGACGACAGCAGCGTAAAAGAGACGACGATTTCCATCACCATGGCGGAAGCGGTGGCCCTTTCCTTGGCGGTCCATTCTTTGGCGGTGGATTTGGAGGTGGCAGTCGTGGTGGCGGTTTCAGTGGCGGTAATTTTGGAGGAGGAGACTTTGGAGGCGGTGGAGCCGGAAGCAAATTTTAAATGACATTTATCGAACAAGAGAAAACAAAAACATGTACAATAATACATTTGGAAACCTATTTCGACTCACAAGCTTTGGAGAGTCGCATGGGAAAGCTATAGGAGGAGTAATTGATGGATTCCCAGCCGGGATTGTAATTGACATGGATTTTATCCAACAAGAATTAAACCGACGCCGACCAGGACAATCAGCTATTACAACGGCTCGCAAAGAGGCTGACGAAGTAGAATTCCTTTCTGGTATCTATGAAGGTGTATCGACTGGATGCCCCATCGGCTTTGCTGTATGGAATACCAACCAACACTCCAACGATTACGACAATATGAAGGATGTATATCGTCCCTCACATGCAGATTATACTTATACAGAAAAATATGGCATACGCGACCACCGTGGTGGAGGTCGTTCATCTGCCCGTGAAACTATTGCACGAGTGGTAGCCGGTGCATTAGCCAAATTGGCTTTGCGCCAACTGGGTATCCAGATAACCGCTTTCACCTCTCAAGTGGGCCCTTACATTTTAGAAAAAGACTACACACAGTACGACCTTACCCGAATAGAAGAAAATTCAGTACGCTGTCCGGATCAGGAACTGGCAGCAAAAATGGCTGACTATATCTACAAAATAAAAGGAGAAGGAAATACTATCGGAGGTGTCATCAGTTGTGTAATCAAAGGATGCCCCATAGGATTGGGTCAGCCTGTATTCGGAAAACTGCATGCAGCTTTGGGTAATGCCATGCTTAGTATTAATGCCGTAAAAGGATTTGAATACGGACAAGGATTCGGCAGCATGGAACAAAAAGGAAGTGAGCAAAATGATATTTTCTATAATGAGAATGGAAAGATTGCCTTGCGTACCAACCGTTCAGGAGGAATACAAGGTGGTATCAGTAACGGTGAAGATATTTACTTCCGAGTAGCCTTCAAACCTGTGGCTACGGTTCTTATGGAACAGCCTACCGTAGACCGTTTGGGAAATGAAACGATACTGAAAGCCAGAGGCAGACACGATCCCTGCGTACTTCCACGTGCCGTTCCTATTGTAGAAGCAATGGCAGCCATGACCATTCTTGACTATTATCTTCTTAATAAAACTACCAGACTATAAATAAAGGAAATATAATATGGCCGACAATTATCTGGAAAGGCAACGCGAGCTATACGAAGCGCGTAAAGCAGCATGGGAAAAAACACGGCGAAGTAAAAAGCGAAAGGTACAAACCCCAAAAACTGCTTCCTCGCCCTCTGCTACTCCATCTCCTGTCCCATCAGATGAGACAGATAAGGAAAATATAAAGTAAACTGTAATCACATGAACAACCGATACGAGGAACGTTTAGGTACAGACCGGATACTACCTCTTGTCTTCAAGATGGCACTTCCGGCTGTAGCTGCTCAGTTAGTGAACTTATTATACAACATTGTAGACCGGATTTATATCGGGCATATTCCCCACATAGGAACTGATGCTTTAGCCGGCATTGGAGTAACTGGAGCCATTATAATTCTTATTTCCTCATTTTCGGCTATTGTAGGGGCTGGCGGCTCTCCACTGGCCGCTATTGCTTTGGGGCAAGGCGATCGTGTGCGTGCCGGAAGAATTTTGGGTAATGGATTTGTACTACTGCTTATTTTTACGGTTCTCACTTCCGGATTGACTTATCTGTTCATGGAACCGATTCTACGCTTTACAGGTGCCTCCGACCATACAATCGGTTATGCAATGGATTACTTGTCCATTTATCTTTTGGGCACTCTGTTTGTGGAAGTATCTGTAGGACTAAATCCCTTTATCAATACCCAGGGACGTCCGACTATTGCCATGTACTCGGTTCTCATCGGAGCCTTACTCAACATCATTCTCGATCCACTTTTTATTTTCACCTTTCAGATGGGGGTAAAGGGAGCTGCTCTGGCTACGATACTTTCTCAAGCTTGTAGTGCAATATGGGTACTTTCTTTTCTCACCTCTTCGCGTGCCTCTCTCCGACTGGAACGAAAATACATGAAACTGAACTGGAATGTAATTCTCTCCATCTTAGCCCTAGGTGTATCCCCTTTTATTATGGCCAGCACAGAAAGCTTGGTTGGCTTTGTCCTGAACGGAACCTTAAAGACATACGGTGACATTTACATCAGTGCACTAGCCATTATGCAGAGTGCGATGCTGTTTGTCAGTGTACCACTGACCGGTTTTGCACAAGGCTTTGTTCCTGTAGCCAGTTACAACTACGGGCATCATAATCGCGAACGCGTAAAATCCTGTTTCAAAGTAGCCGTTACGGTAATGTTTACTTTCAACTGCGTATCAGTTGTGTGCATGATTATTTTTCCATCAACCATTGCCTCATCCTTTACCAACGATGAAAGACTCATCCAAACCGTATCCCAACTCATGCCTATTTTCCTGGCAGGTATGACCATATTCGGACTTCAACGAGCTTGTCAGAATATGTTCGTCGCACTGGGACAGGCTAAAGTATCCGTATTTATCGCCTTGCTCCGCAAAGTATTTCTGCTAGTTCCCCTGGCATTACTGCTTCCACGTTTTATGGGTATGACCGGAGTCTTTGCTGCAGAAGGAATCTCCGATGCAGTAGCTGCCATCTGCTGTACTGCCATATTTGCCATGCAGTTTCCACGCATTCTTCGGAAGATGGATACGACTCCTCTCAATCGGTCTAATGACTAAAAAAACGTTACTTGTATCGTAAGCTTACGTGATTAGTCACAGAAGCCAACGATACAAGTAACGTGAGCTCACGATACAAGTCGCGTTTTTTAAGCTTATCTATACCGCCAGAACAGGGCTGTAGACAACATACAAAATCTTTATAGAAGCGAAGCGATATACTGCTTCATGGCCGGCATAGCCTTCTGTACTTCACAATACAGTTTGTACTGATTGCGGGTACGGTCCAGGTTGTGCGCCGGATAATCAGTACGATAATAGGTATCTCCATTTATATAGTCTGTAAGAAAGCGTACTGCCTGCATGTAGGGGAACAATGCTACCGCATAAGGCAGCAATTCTGTTTCGCAGGGAGTAAGAAAAGCTTTGGCCGATTCGATGTATCCTTTTGCAAAAGCCTCAAAAATAGTTTGATTGAAAGATACTTTTTCTATATCAGGATCATCTTCACGGGTGGTATTGGCTGCCGAACGAAGGAAATCACCAAAATCGGAAAAGACAAAGCTGGGCATTGTGGTATCCAAATCAATAACACAAAGCACATTTCCTTCTTTATCGAAAAGCATGTTGCTTACTTTGGTGTCACAATGACAAACACGTTTAGGTAATTTTCCCTCCCTATACAAACGCTCCGCACAGCACATTTCTTCGGCATCACGAAGTATATCATCTACCAGACTTTTTACCTCGTGCAGACGTCCTGCAGCATCAGCTGCTACTGCATCATTCAACTGGCGCAGACGAAACTCCATGTTATGAAAATCGGGAATAGTTTCTCCCAGAGTTTCCGGCAAATCGGCAAGCATTGCCTCAAACTCACCAAATTTCAATCCTACCAGATAAGAAGATTCCGGTGTAACCGCATCTTGAGTAACCGAATCCGGAATAAATACAGAAACTCTCCAATAACTTTCTCCATCGAAAAAGTAAGTCGCTCCTGCAGCAGACGGAACAAAGCGTAATACCTTCCGGTCTATATCCTTTTCACCACGTTCTTCAAGCTTACGACGGATATGCTGGGTTACCAGTTCTATGTTATGCTGCAAAAGAGGAACATCAGTAAAGACCTGATGATTGATACGTTGCAAAATATAATCGGGTGAAGCCGGTTCGGCTGTTTTTACCAAATAAGTCTGATTAATAATACCGGAAGTCAAAGGAGCAACTTCTTTCACGGTACCGATTTCCGGAAATTGACAAAGAATGTGTTCAAATGTATTCATAGTTATCTAATATTTAGAGTAAACAAAAGTAAACGATTCCCTTTACATACGCAAACAGAAATTCTAAAATAGCATTCTCTTAAGGCTCATATTCCTCTACAACAAGTAGCTCAACCTCAGCCTCATCTCCCGCTACCCGATTGATAACTGTTTTTACTTCTTCCCAATCCAATTTTCCTAAACCGGCTGCGATACGGGGTAATGCTATCCGATCGATATGATGTGCTTTCGCCAACTCTACCATACCCGTCAACGATTGTTCCACAAAAGAAAGTTCCGCCCCAAGCCTCCAATGTTTTTCTGTACCCAAATTAAAGACAGCCTCTTTCCCATTCTTATACAAGTAAACGTCTCCGGGACAAAATTCTCCGACTTTACACCTGCGTAAATACTCCCGGTACATTTCCGGATAACGCTCTTTAAACTGTACAGCAATACCTCTCCCCATAGCTCCAGCACAATTGCACCCGTGCGCATAAGCATGTACTCCGGCAAGTTTGAAGATATTCCCTTTTGTTATATATGTAACCATCTCTAGATTTATTTATATAAAAACTGAAATAATCTACTGTGAAGTGATAAAGATATTAAATTTAATAATACACATAAAAAGAAAAAAGAGACCACCCATTCCCAAACAGAAAGAATTGTCTCTTTTTTCAGTGATTCCGCTGCGATTCGAACGCAGGACCCACGCCTTAGAAGGGCGTTGCTCTATCCAGCTGAGCTACGGAACCATCCTTGTGATTGTAAAGCTTTTGTGATTCCGCTGCGATTCGAACGCAGGACCCACGCCTTAGAAGGGCGTTGCTCTATCCAGCTGAGCTACGGAACCATCCTTATTTGCGGTGCAAAGGTAGTATATTTTTTTAAAATAACAAACAATGTCTTTTGTTTTTTAAACCAACCGGTCGGTTTAAAAACAAAAAGATTAAGAATAGCGTCTAGGATATCGGAACAAAATACTCAATAAAGCCACTCCTCCCAATACCATCGGATAATATAAATACTCCATTATATTAATAGGAGAAAGTCCGGCTAATTCTGCTGCAAAAAGCATTTGTGCTCCATATGGAATAAGTCCTTGTACTACACAGGAAAAAATATCCAAAAGACTGGCACTTTTTCGCTTGTCTATACGGAACTGCTCTGCGATATTGCTTGCTAATGGACCTACTGTAATGATGGCAATAGTATTATTGGCTGTGCATACATTCGCAAAACTTACTAAAGCAGCAATCCCTAATTCGGCAGCCCGTTTACTTTTTACACGCAACGTAAGACAATGCAACACATAATCTATTCCTCCATTAAAACGAATCAGTTCGAGCATTCCCCCTGCCATCAAAGTAATGACAATCAGTTCGCCCATACCGGTAATTCCACTTCCCATTGCCCCAAACCAACTGAACAAATCAAACTGTCCGTATATCATACCAATCACTCCAGTAGAGATAAGTCCCAACAATAAAACAAGGACTACATTCACTCCAATCACTGCAGTGCCAAGTACAATGAGATAAGGCAACACCTTTCCCCACTCAATCTGCTGTACCTCGTTCACTGTTTCAATATGCATTCCATATATGATGTAATAAATACAAACCAACAAAGCAGCTGGTATGGCAATCATAGAGTTTACCCGGAATTTATCTTTCATCAGACATCCCTGTGTTCGGGTAGCCGCAATTGTCGTATCAGAGATAAAAGAAAGGTTATCGCCAAAGAAAGCACCTCCCACAACCAACGCTGTCATAAAAGCCATATCGACTCCTGTCTTCGAAGCAATACCGGTTGCCACCGGTACTAAGGCCACAATGGTTCCTACGGAAGTTCCTATAGAAAGAGAAATAAAACAAGACGCAATGAAAATACCGGCTAACAGTAAATTATCAGGCAACAGCATCAACGTCAGATTTACTGTTGCATCAATCGCTCCCATTGCCTTAGCCGAGTGAGCAAATGCTCCTGCCAGAATAAACACCCATATCATCAGCATGATGTTCTTATTGGCAGCTCCCTGCGAATACTGCAATATGCGGTCGTTCAGGCTCAGCCCTTTTGTAGCAGCAACAGCATAAACAGATGCAACCAGAAACGCAACGGTGATAGGCACCTTATAAAAATCATTGACTATCAGCGATATCACCAGATAAAGGCATAGGAATACAACAAGAGGCATCAAAGCCCATCCATTCGGTTTATTTACAATCGGCGTCAGTTTCTTTACATCCATAGATCGTTGCTCTTTAAAAAAACAGCGCAAAGATAGGAATTTATATTCAATCTACCTAAAGCACTTCTTTTCAAGAAACTGATTTACCCTAAAATCATGACATTACCTGAATCTGACACATCTGCATGGCACGTAAGGCATTGGTATGACTCTCTGGGGTAACTCCTGCACAGCAGGATGCATCGACCGATATCGGTATTTCCGGGAAACGGGACTTCAAAATCATCGCATTGGATATGACGCAGATATCTGTGCACAAACCCACCAGTTCGATAGATTCTACTTCTCCTATGCCAGCAATCATATCCGACAGTTCCAAAGAACCAAATCCTTTCTTTTCAACGACAGGAGCACCCGTTTTATAAACTTCAGACAGAATCTCCCATCCCCAAGAATTTTTCAAGCAATGTTCTACCGGCAGGTTTCTACCCTCTTGTGTCTGCAAATAATTGGTGGCGTGCGTATCTTGGGTATATATCACTTTATCTCCCACACTCCAATACAACTCTACTTTCTTTTTCACATTTTCTACAATCTGTTTTGCTTCAGAAGTTCCTAAGGCTCCATCCACAAAATCGTGCTGCATATCTACTACAACCAATACTTTCATCACTTTAAATTTATTTATTAGGAATAAAAGTACAAATAAACAAAGACTTACCCAACAAAATACATCATATATATTTTCATAAAAGCTTCTTACTCCCATCCAAAAGTATTTTCATCCCAACCATACGGCATAGCCTAATCAGTGGCATTTTTACTAATTAAATACTACTATAACGAACTTTATGTTATTAATATTAGATAATATACAATAATTCGTTATTTTTGCACGCATATCCCAAGAAAGAATATAACATCATGAAAGTAGCAATTATCAAATACAATGCCGGAAATATTTTTTCTGTACAGCACAGCTTACAGCGTTTGGGTATAGAAGCTCTGATTACTGCCGATAAAGAAGTTATATCCGGTGCCGATAAAATTATTTTTCCGGGAGTAGGACAAGCGGAAACAACTATGAATTATTTGCGCTCCCAGCACTTAGACCAGCTAATCAAAGAGCTGAAGCAACCGGTATTGGGTATTTGCCTGGGAATGCAGCTTATGTGTGATTATTCGGAGGAAGGAAATACAGATTGTTTGGGAATCTTTCATACACCGGTCAAGCGCTTTATTCCAACCCAGCAAGAAGACAAAGTTCCTCATATGGGATGGAATACACTTACACATTTAGACAGTGACCTGTTTAAGGGGATGGAAGATAATGAGTTTGTATACTTCGTACATAGCTATTATGTACCGGTCAATGAATATACCGCTGCCCAGACCGATTATATCCTGCCGTTTAGTGCTGCTTTACACAAAGATAATTTTTATGCAACACAATTCCACCCTGAGAAGAGCGGAAAGACAGGAGAACAGATTCTTGTCAATTTCTTAAACCTATAATATAACTATATAATACAAATAACCATGATAGAACTTATCCCAGCCATTGATATTATAGATGGAAAATGTGTACGTTTATCACAAGGTGACTATTCTTCAAAACAGATATATCATACTCACCCGGTAGAAGTAGCCAAAGAATTTGAATCTTATGGCATCAAACGATTGCATATTGTCGACTTAGATGGAGCAGCTTCTCATCATGTAGTCAACTATCGCATTTTAGAGCAAATAGCCAGCCGTACTTCTCTTGTCATCGACTTTGGAGGTGGTATAAAAAGCGACGAAGATCTCATCATCGCATTTGACAATGGTGCTCAAATGGTTACATTGGGTAGTGTAGCCGTGAAACAACCGGAGCTTTTCTCACGATGGCTTACTCAATATGGAAACGAAAAAATTATCCTTGGGGCTGATGTAAAAAACGAAAAAATTGCCATTGCTGGATGGAAAGAAGAAAGTTCACAAGAACTGATGCCTTTCTTGGAAAACTACCGTAGCAAAGGTATCTCAAAAGTATTGTGTACCGACATTAGCCGTGACGGAATGTTGGAAGGACCTTCTACAGCACTCTACCAGCAAATTATGTCGGCTTACCCAGACCTTTACCTAATAGCTAGTGGAGGAGTCAGTAGTATAGATGACATTCTGAAGTTACACGAGATAGGTGTTCCTGCTGTAGTAATCGGAAAAGCGTTATACGAAGGACGTATTTCCATCAAAGAGTTAAGCCGTTACCTATAAACGTTTGAAAACAATACATATAATATGTTAGCCAAAAGAATTATCCCTTGTTTGGACATCAAAGACGGACAAACTGTAAAAGGTACCAACTTTATCAATCTCCGACAAGCAGGCGACCCTGTAGAATTAGGACGCATATATAGCGAGCAAGGAGCAGACGAGTTGGTATATCTGGATATTACCGCCAGCCATGAAAACAGGAAGACTTTTACACATCTTGTGGAACAGGTAGCAGCACAGATTAATATCCCTTTTACAGTAGGAGGAGGAATTCACGAGTTAAAGGATGTAGAACGGTTACTGAATGCAGGTGCCGACAAGATTTCCATCAACTCTTCAGCCATCCGTACTCCACAACTGATTGACGAAATAGCAAGACATTTCGGTTCACAGGTTTGCGTTGTCGCCATTGATGCCCGCCAAACCGAGCATGGATGGAGATGTTTTTTGAATGGAGGACGAATAGAAACAGATTTGGATCTATTTACCTGGGCTCACGAAGCCAACGAACGGGGAGCAGGAGAAATTCTGTTTACCAGTATGGACCACGATGGCATTAAACAGGGATATGCTAACACTGCGCTGGCTCAATTAAGTGAACGACTGACCATCCCTGTTATCGCATCGGGAGGAGCCGGCAGCAAAGAACATATAAAAGAAGCTTTTACAGAAGGAAAAGCCAGTGCTGCACTTGCTGCCAGTGTTTTTCACTTTGGAGAAATAAAAATTCCCGAATTAAAACAATATCTTTGCTCAGAAGGTATCAATGTAAGAATTTAAAAAGAACACATTATGACACTCGATTTCAAGAAAATGAACGGATTGATTCCGGCCATCATTCAGGACAATTATACCCAGAAAGTACTGATGCTGGGATTTATGAACGAAGAAGCCTACCGTAAAACCGTAAAAAGCAATAAAGTAACATTCTTCAGCCGTACTAAAAACCGTCTGTGGACTAAAGGAGAAGAAAGTGGAAATTTTCTCCATGTAGTATCTATACAGTCTGACTGCGACAATGATACTCTTCTCATCAAAGTACACCCCGAAGGACCGGTATGTCATACTGGAAGTGATACTTGCTGGGGAGAAAAGAATGAACAGGACATCATGTTCCTGAAAGAGTTACAAGATTTCATCGACAAACGTCATGAAGAGATGCCGGAGAAATCATATACCACTAGTCTGTTTCAGTCAGGCGTCAACAAAATGGCACAGAAAGTAGGTGAAGAAGCTGTAGAAACTGTCATCGAAGCATGCAACGGCACAGATGAACGACTCATTTACGAAGGAGCCGATTTACTTTATCACCTCATCGTATTGCTTACCTCTAAAGGTTATCGTATCGAAGATCTTGCACGGGAATTGAAAGAGCGTCATAGTGAAAACTGGAAGAAGCATTAATCAAATTCAGTATACATGGAAGAAACACTTCTCATCTCTTATAAAGGAGTAGATATCAACCAGCAGGCCCTTGGTATTTTGAATCAGGTAAATTTCGAATTACACAAAGGAGAATTCATCTATTTGATAGGAAAAGTAGGAACAGGTAAATCAACTTTTCTGAAAACTATCTATGGCGAATTGGACATTGCCGGAGGAGAGGCTACTGTATTAGGCTACAACATGCGTACTATCAAACAAAAACAAATAGCTGATTTACGCAGAAAGTTGGGGATCGTTTTTCAGGATTTCCAGCTGTTGACAGACCGTTCTGTATACGAAAATCTGGAGTTTGTACTCCAAGCCACCGGTTGGAAAAACAAGACCGACATACGCAACCGTATACAGGAAGTTCTGGAATTAGTAGGAATGAGCAATAAAGGATATAAGATGCCTAACGAATTATCGGGAGGAGAGCAGCAACGTATTGTCATAGCAAGGGCCATCCTCAACAAACCTGAAATCATCATTGCCGATGAACCCACAGGAAATCTGGATATAGAAACAGGCAATAAAATCGTTGAGTTGCTGCACCAAATCTGCCAACAAGGCTCAGCTATTATCATGACAACCCACAACTTGAGTTTTCTCACAGAATATCCGGGAAAGGTATATCGATGTGAACAGCACAAGCTACAAGGGGTTAGTGATTTATAAAAAAAGTCAACCATCGTACATTTTATTGATAAAAAAGAGTTTGTATTCATTTTATCACTATATTTGTACGCTAAAATTATTATAGAACAATTAAAAATTCGGAACAAGAAAATGAAAGTTTTAAAGTTTGGAGGAACATCGGTAGGCTCTGCTCAGAGAATGAAGGATGTTGCCAAATTGATTACTGACGGTGAACAGAAAATTGTAGTTTTATCTGCAATGTCAGGTACGACAAATACCTTAGTTGAAATTTCGGATTATCTTTATAAAAAGAATCCCGAAGGTGCAAACGAAGTCATCAACAAGCTGGAAGCCAAATATAAACAGCACATCGAGGAACTTTATTCTACCGAAGAATATAAACAGAAAACATCAGAATTTGTAAAATCTGTATTCGATTATATCCGTTCTTTTACAAAAGATTTATTTACTTTATTTGAAGAGAAAGTAATCCTTGCACAAGGTGAAATCATCTCTACAAATATGGTTACCAACTATCTGTGCGAACAGGGGGTAAAAGCTGTTTTATTGCCTGCATTGGAATTCATGCGCACAGACAAGAACAGTGAACCGGATCTTACATACATCCGCGAAAAACTTGCCGTACAGTTGGAAGAACATCCCGGACAGGAAATCTACATTACTCAAGGATTTATCTGCCGCAATGCATATGGAGAAATAGACAACCTGCAGCGTGGAGGAAGCGACTATACCGCTTCATTGATTGGTGCGGCTGTCAATGCATCTGAAATTCAGATTTGGACAGATATCGACGGTATGCACGACAACGACCCACGTATTGTTGACCATACTTCTCCGGTACGTCAGTTGCACTTCGAAGAAGCTGCAGAATTGGCTTATTTCGGTGCTAAGATTTTGCATCCAACTTGTGTACAGCCTGCTAAATACGCTAATATTCCGGTACGTTTGCTCAACACTATGGAACCTGCAGCTCCAGGTACACTGATTTCAAACGACACTGAAAAAGGTAAAATCAAAGCAGTAGCAGCAAAGGATAATATTACAGCTATCAAAATCAAATCGAGCCGTATGTTATTGGCTCACGGATTCTTGCGTAAAGTCTTCGAAATTTTTGAAAGCTACCAGACTGCCATCGACATGGTTTGTACTTCGGAAGTAGGTGTATCAATGTCGATAGACAACACCAAGCATTTGAATGAAATCATCGATGACTTGAAGAAATACGGTACTGTAACTGTAGACCACGATATGTGTATCGTATGCGTAGTAGGTGATTTGGAATGGGAAAACGTAGGTTTCGAAGCAAAAGCTTTGGATGCCATGCGAGATATTCCGGTACGTATGATTTCTTTCGGCGGAAGCAATTACAACATTTCTTTCCTGATTCGTGAATCAGATAAGAAAAAAGCATTACAGTCACTTAGCGACGTATTATTTAATCATAAATAATTGATTATCCCTCATTGACATAAGCGGATGGTACGGTTTCACTCAAGCCGCGTCATCCGCTTTTATTTTTCACTTATAATATATAAAGACTAAACAAGTATGAAAGGAACATTTCCGATTAACAAATTCAGGGAACTAGAAACACCTTTTTATTATTATGATGCCAACCTGCTGCGCGACACATTGCAAGCAATAAAAACTGAAGCAGGAAAATATAGCAAATATTGTGTACATTATGCAGTAAAAGCCAATGCAAATCCTAAGGTATTGAGCATTATCCGTGAAAGCGGACTGGGGGCAGACTGCGTGAGCGGAGGAGAAATCAAAGCCGCTATCAAAGCAGGATTTCCTGCCAGCAAGATTGTATATGCCGGAGTTGGTAAAACCGACTGGGAAATCAATTTGGGGTTAGACTATGATATTTTCTGCTTCAATGTAGAATCGGTACCCGAATTGGAAGTTATCAATGAGCTGGCCGAAAAGAAAGGTAAAATAGCTCGCGTAGCTTTCCGTATCAATCCAGACGTAGGTGCACATACACATGCCAATATTACTACCGGTTTGGCTGAAAACAAGTTCGGTATCAGCATGAAAGATATGGATGGTATCATCGACCGCGCTTTGGAAATGAAAAACGTCAACTTTGTAGGTTTGCATTTCCACATTGGTTCACAGATTCTGGACATGGGAGACTTTGTAGCTCTTTGCAACCGTATCAATGAATTGCAGGAGAAACTGTATGCACGCCAAATCATTGTAGAACATATCAATGTAGGTGGTGGTTTAGGTATAGACTACGCACACCCTAACCGTCAGCCAATCCCTAACTTTGCCGAGTATTTTGCTACTTATCATAAACACCTGCGTCTGCGCCCACAGCAAACCCTGCATTTCGAATTGGGACGCGCAGTAGTAGGACAATGTGGTAGCCTCATCACCAAGGTGGTTTATGTAAAACAAGGTACCAACAAGCAGTTTGCTATTGTAGACGGTGGTATGACCGACCTGATTCGTCCTGCACTCTATCAGGCATATCACAAAATTGAAAATATCACTTCCGAAGAAGCTGTAGAAACATACGACGTAGTAGGACCTATCTGCGAATCATCGGATGTGTTTGGTAAAGCAATCGACTTGAATAAGGTGAAACGAGGAGACCTCATTGCACTGCGTTCTGCCGGTGCATACGGGGAAATTATGGCTTCGGGATACAACTGCCGAAACCTGCCACAAGGATATACTTCGGATGAACTAGTATAAAGATATAACTCTATCTATATTTTATAAAAGACTGTTTCTGCATGAAGCAGTCTTTTTCTTTTTAAAGAGAACACAGCCCGATATTTTTCATTACTTTTGCACCGTTCAATGAAAAATAAACAATGGAAGCAACTGATATCTGTACACTCTCTACCCTATCCATTGGGTTATGTGGAATACTATTTCTAATCCAGTTATATTATATCTTTGGCGTATACAACCGTATCCACTGTGCTCGCCGCAACACCTCCTCTGCTCCGATACAATATCCTCCCGTTTCAGTGATTATTGTCACCAAAGACTCAGGAAAAGCATTAGAAGAAAATCTTCCGGCTATTCTCGAACAGGACTATCCGGAGTTTGAAGTTATTGTTATCAATGATAAGTCGGCAGGTGAAGACGATGACATACTGAAACGCCTGTCTTTACGTTATCAGAATCTTTATCAGAGCTTCATCCCGGAAAGTGCCAGATATGTGAGCCGGAAAAAGCTTGGCATAGCAATGGGAATACGCGCTAGCCGATACGAATGGCTTGTCTTTACAGAGCCTTATTGTCGTCCGACAAGCAAGAACTGGCTGAAAAGTATGGCTGGTCACTTTGATGACAAGACTGATATCGTATTAGGGTATAGCAACTACCTGCCTCAATCCGGATGGTTTGCACGTAAAATTACAACAATCGAGTTCTTCCATTCTTTACGTTTCTTAGGCAGTGCTTTAGCCGGACGTCCGTATATGGGTATAGGACGAAACTTAGCATACCGGAAAAGCCTATACGAACGTCACAAAGGATTCTCCGACCACTTACAACTGCAACGTGGAGAAGATGACCTGTTTATCAATGCTGTAGCAAGAAAAGAAAATACACAAGTGGCTACAGAAGCTGAAAGTATCGTCCGCATGCCGGTACCTCCTTTTAAACGCATCTGGTACGAAGAACAAATGAATCATTTAGTTACCGGACACTATTACAAAGGTGTTTCCCGACTGATGAATGCCATAGAAACCGGCACATGCATTCTTTTCCAGTTAACTACACTCTGTGCTTTAGCATTAAGCATTTTCCAACAGTGGTGGACGGGAGTAGCCATAGCCTTTCTGCTTTGGCTGATACGCTTCGCATGCCTGATGATAGTTTTCCGAAATACAGCAAAAGACTTGCAGGAAAATCTTTGTTGCATATTCCCGTTCTTCGATATGGCTCGCCCGTTTTGGAGCATAGGTATGAAAATCCGCTATTTGTTCCGTACCAAAACCGACTTTATGCGGCGATAAGATTGGGGATAAGAAAAGCTTTTATTCTTTGTGATTTACTCCATAACCAAACAAAGCAAAATCGCCCAGACAAGGATCGCCGGGAAACACTTTTTCCAGTGCGGCTGTAATCTTTTTCGCATTGTTCAGCGAAAAGGAAGCACTTTCGGTCAGCCCCAACTGATAGGCCACCCTACACACGTGAGTATCTAAAGGTATGACGAGTTGCGAAGCCGACATAGTAGACCAGATACCAAAGTCTACCGGCGAACCGGTACGAATCATCCAACGCAAAAACATATTCAGTTTCTTCTGAGGACTGCGATCGGAAACTCCTAAAAAACTACACAGTTGCTGCATGGGGATACCCTTGTATTCCTTCAAAGCATTTTCCAGTGTTTTTCCTGCAGCATATACTCTATATAGTTTTTCAAAGTATCCACGAACATCGGCATAAGACAGCATACGATAAAAGCTACGACCATCCGATTCCGGAAAATCATCTCTCCATTTTCCGGATAAAACATAAGTCAACGGTGCATGCCCCATGATTCTATCCAGTTCATCGGCTTTCTTCAGAATCTGAATCCGGTTACCAAAACTCAATACCGCTGTCAGCAGCCCACTGATTTCGATGTCTTCTTTCACCGTATACCGGTGCGGAAACTGTACCGGATCAGCCGCTATAAAATCACTACAATGATACTCTTCTGCCCATTTACAGAGACAAGTATCCAATTCATTCTTTGTCAGCATAATATATACATAAAAAATGCCATCCTTCGCTTACGCGCCGAATGGCATTTCCTTTTATTTCATGAGTCTACAATCAGTTGAAATAATAAAGGAAAGTAGCAATACCTTCGAGTGCTTTTTTCTTTTCTCCTTCTATTTCGATAGCAAACTTAATTTCAGCCTTTGCAGTACCACGCAAATTTACCAGTGAATGCAAATGAGCTACCATACGAATTTTCTGTCCTGACAACACAGCCTGACCGAACTTCATTTTATCCATTCCGTAGTTTACCATCATTTTCAAGTTGTTCACCTCGATAATCTGATTCCAGAAATAAGGCAACAATGAAAGGGTAAGATAACCGTGTACGATAGTGCTCTTAAACGGACTTTCTGCTTTAGCTCTTTCAACATCAACATGAATCCACTGATGGTCTAAAGTTGCATCAGCAAACTGATTAATACGTTCCTGAGAAACTTCCAGCCACTCGGATACACCAATCTGCTGCCCCAACAGTTTTTCAAATTCTTCGTACGAATTAATAATTACTTTACTCATATAATAAGATTTTATTGATTACACAGTTACATATAAAGACTGGAAAAACACAGACAATAGTATACAAAATTTCATAAAGCTTAAATTATAGTATACCAAGCTATAACCAATCTGTTGCAAAGATAGTGAAAACTCTACGAACTCTTACTTTACCGTATCATTTTATAATAAATTTTACACAAAACGAATAATGTTCTATAGCCGCCGACGTCGGCTGCAAAACCAACGACGCCGATTATACGGACAACGTCATCGGCTATGCGGACGACATCGTAGAACGAAATACGTTATTGCATACAGAATAATCTGATAAATAAACATTTCTATACTTCAATATCATACCTTCATATTTACACAAAAAAACTGCAATTCTCTCCTGAAATAAAAGTCCGAAGACCTTCAGGCAAGAATTGCAGCTATAATCAATAAAAAATAGTTTAATCTGATATTCAGAGTTCCTCACACTCCTTCAGCCACAATGCCGAACTTGCATCACTCGGCATACGCCAATCGCCACGCGGACTAAGCGATACCGAACCAACCTTCGGACCGTCAGGCAGGCACGAACGCTTGAACTGCTGATTGAAGAAACGACGGCAGAAAGTAGTCAGCCATTTCTTGATAATTTCGCGGTCATAAACATCCTTAAAGGCTATCTCTGCCAGATAGAAAATCTTAGCAGGACGAGAGCCAAAGCGCAGGAAATGATAAAGGAAGAAATCGTGCAACTCGTATGGACCTACCAAATCTTCCGTTTTCTGTTTTATGTTTCCGTTTTCGTCGGCAGGAATCAACTCCGGACTAATTGGAGTATCAATAATATCAAGCAAAGTAGCACGTGACTCTGCATCGACTCCTGTTTCGGCTACCCAAGTCACCAGATAGCGAACCAGTGTTTTAGGTATGCTGGCATTCACTCCGTACATCGACATATGGTCTCCATTGTACGTAGCCCATCCCAAAGCCAGTTCAGACAAATCGCCGGTACCGATAACCAATCCTCCTACTTTATTGGCATAATCCATCAGAATCTGTGTACGCTCACGAGCCTGACCGTTTTCATAAGTGACATCGTGTACATTAATGTCATGCTCTATATCTTTGAAATGCTGAATACATGCATCCTTAATGCTGATTTCTTTAGTGGTAACTCCCAAAGACTGCATTAAATCCAGTGCATTATGGTAGGTACGATCGGTAGTTCCAAAACCAGGCATTGTAATACCTACAATTCCCTTACGGGACATCCCCAGTTTATCAAACGTTTTCACACATACCAGTAAAGCCAGTGTAGAATCAAGTCCTCCGGAAATACCTACCACTACTGTATTGCAGTGTGTATGCACCAAACGCTTGGCCAAACCAGCTACCTGGATAGAGAAAATCTCCTCACAACGTTCGTCAAGCAGTTTGCCACCCGCAGGAACAAAAGGATGCGGCTCTACCGGACGTGTCAGATGCAAGTCTTTCACATTGACCATTTCAGCGCAAACACGCTTTACTGGCTGCTGACTGTAAGCCCGTACACTTGCGGCAAAAGTTGTATTGCCTAATCGTTCGCCGCGCAATCGTTCTACATCAATCTCACTGATGACCAATTGTTCTTCGAATGAGAAGCGTTCGGATTCAGCCAACAGAGAACCGTTTTCATAAATCAAAGCATTACCGGCAAAAACTACATCGGTAGTCGACTCACCAAAACCGGAAGAAGCAAATACATATCCGGCCAGACAACGTGCCGACTGCTGAGCCAACAAAGAACGTAAATACTGGTGCTTGCTGATATTTTCTGTATCGGCAGACATATTGAAAATAATCTCTGCTCCTTTCAATGCCAATGTAGAGCTAGGCGGAATCGTAGCCCATACATCCTCGCAGATCTCAACTCCAAAACATACATCGGAAGTCTCAAACAACAGGTTGGCGCTTACAGGAACCAACTGTCCACACAGACGGACTACAGTATCATCAGAATGAGCTGTAGAGGGAGCAAACCAACGTTGCTCATAGAATTCCTTATAATTAGGTAAATAAGTCTTTGGTACTACTCCTAAAATTTTTCCTTTCTGAAAGACAACAGCACAATTCAGCAAAGTAGAATTTACCACTACCGGTAATCCCACAATGGAAATGATATCCAGTTGGCGAGTATTGTTCATAATCTGCATCAAGGCAAATTCTGCCTGTTCGAGCAGAAGTCCCTGTTCAAACAAATCTCCACAAGAATATCCGGTAAGATTCAGCTCCGGAAAGATAATAATCTGTACACCTTTCTCCTCTGCCTGAATTATCTGTTTCTCGGTTTGTTGCGCATTGAACAAACAGTCGGCCACCTTCACTGAAGGAATAGCAGCCGCTACTTTTACAAAACCCAATTTCATATATCCTTACTTATATAAAACAAAGGTAAGAATTAAAAACGAAAAAGCCGGAAAAAGCATCCAATAAAACTCTTTGTGAAAAGAAACACTCAAAATCAATTAATGTACAATAAAAGCCCATCCATGAAAATAACAGTTCTTGTAATGAACCAAAGAAACCAGTAAAACGTTGATTATATAAATTCTATTATACATAGAATTGAACAAAATTAAAAAGATATTATTTTTTAGGCTTGCATCTTGTTATTTAAGAAAATGTTTGTATCTTTGCCTTTGAATTAAAATTGTAACAATTACAAAAATCTAAATATAACATGAACGTTTACGAATATTTGCTTAGTTATAACATCAAGCCATCCGTACAACGCATAGCTATTATGGATTATTTGCTCAAGCACAAAACTCATCCGTGCATTGATGAGATTTATTTGGCTTTATGTAAAGAGATACCAACTTTATCGAAAACTACTGTATACAACACGCTAAAGTTGTTTATCGAACACGGTGCAGCCAAAATGCTAACGATCGACGAACGAAATGCCTGCTTTGACGGAGAAATTTCTGCACATGCCCATTTCCAATGCAAAGTTTGCGGAAAGATCTATGATGTCCCTTATAAAGAAGAAACAGAAGAAGTAAAAACCCTGGAAGATAAAGGGTTTATAATAAACGAAACTCATCGATATTACAAAGGAGTTTGCAGTGAATGTGCAGCAAAATCCTCAAAAAATTAAATAGGAAAAAATTAACAACTAACTTAAAAAACTTTGTGATTATGAAGAAATTTATTTGTACTGTATGTGGTTACATCCACGAAGGTGAAACAGCTCCTGAAAAATGCCCATTGTGTAAAGCTCCTGCTTCTAAATTCAAAGAAATGGAAGAAGCTGCAGAAGGCGGTTTGCAGTTTGTAGACGAACACGTAATCGGTGTTGCTAAAGGTTGTGACGAAGAAATGATCAAAGACTTGAACAACCACTTCATGGGTGAATGTACAGAAGTTGGTATGTACTTGGCTATGAGCCGTCAGGCTGACCGCGAAGGCTATCCTGAAGTAGCTGAAGCTTTCAAACGTTACGCTTGGGAAGAAGCAGAACACGCTGCTAAATTTGCAGAATTGTTGGGTGACTGCGTATGGGATACAAAAACAAACTTGGAAAAACGTATGAACGCTGAATGCGGTGCTTGCGAAGACAAAAAACGTATTGCTACTCGCGCTAAAGCTTTGAATTTGGACGCTATTCACGATACAGTTCACGAAATGGCTAAAGACGAAGCTCGTCACGGAAAAGGTTTCGAAGGCTTGTACAACAGATATTTCAAGAAATAATCTTACCCAAGATAGATTGTTTAAAGGCATCCTCAAAAAGGATGCCTTTTTTAATGTAAAGACCTTTATAAAAATAAAAAGCCAACTTCCAATCTGAGATTTTTCTTTTACCGAATTATTTCAAATACAGAAGCATGTATAACTTTATCTATCCAATACTATTGCTTCAGTGTCAAACAAAACTTTTATTTACAAACGCCCCACACTCCCTTCAATACCCCAACGCATTAAACCATAGCCTCTGCACAAATACATAATAGAAAGCTATATATACATTTACAATGTAATCTATATAATAGAAACAGAAAACGCGATTCCTCTTCAATAAATAAAGAGAAATCGCGCTTGCACTATATGATTATATTATTAGTTAGCAGCAGAGTCCTTTGCAGCAGGTGCTACAGGTGCATCAGTTGCGTCTTGCTGAGGAGCAGCAAATCCAGCCGGAGCATTCAACGGATTTGTTTTCTGTTCTTCAATAGCCTGTTCCATAATCACAGAAGAAGATTCTACTGTAGTAGGAACAAGATAAGAGGTAGCAATACTTAACACTACCATGAAAATAGCCAATCCCCAAGTCAACTTTTCAATAAATTCTGTAGTCTTACGAACTCCCATAATCTGATTTGAAGCAGCAAAACTAGAAGAAAGACCTCCTCCCTTAGAATTTTGTACCAATACTACAAAGCACATCAGTACAGCTGCAAGTACAATCAATCCAATTAATAAGTAATACATTTTCTATTTTGATTTAGCGTTAATAATCAATTTTTGTAAAAATCTAATTTGGTCTGCAAAGTAAATGTTTTTTTTCGGATATTTCAAATTTAATTTTTCAATAATTTCCAATGCTTTATCGTATCTATGCTGTTTCACATAAATTTTAGCCAAAGTTTCTGTAAAATAGCTTTCATCCAACTCCTCTCCCTCTACCTTTTCAGGTTCAGTATCTTCTGTTTCTTCTTCCAAATCCACAGTTTGTTCCGAGTCAGGATGTTCATCTACAGACGATTGAAGATTCTGCTTTTCTATAAAATCATCTATCAGCTCCTGATTCTTCAAAGGAACTGTCACTTCCGGTTGAGCATCCTCCTGAAGCAAAATAGAAGTATAATCAATACTCACTTCCTGAGGTATTGAAAGTTCTTTAGCTGTCTGTGCCGGAAGTTCCGACAAAAAACGGTCAATCAAGTCTAAAGTTCGATCCGTACTTTCAGCATTTTTCTCTGCTGTTTTTTCACCATGCTTACCAATTACAAAGCGTTCTCCTTCTATATAATAAAACAGCAAACTCAAGTCAGCGACATATAAAGCACTTTTTTGCAATTCGGTTTTAAAGTCCGGATCTTGCAGAAGAAACAAGTTTTTCAGATAGAGCAAACGCGCAGTCTGAAAATACGGATAGCGTGCCAACAAACCTCTCAGTTCGCCCAGACTCTCTCTATCCAAAAGTTCCGGATGTGCAATCCATTCCTGCAAACGCTGTTGTATCATAT
This sequence comes from Phocaeicola acetigenes, assembly GCF_027529745.1. Classification (NCBI taxonomy): domain Bacteria; kingdom Pseudomonadati; phylum Bacteroidota; class Bacteroidia; order Bacteroidales; family Bacteroidaceae; genus Phocaeicola; species Phocaeicola acetigenes. The sequence goes on along the minus strand of NZ_JAPZVM010000007.1, from coordinate 63,299 downwards.
TACCAATTAGCTACAGTTGCATTGAATATCTGTTCTACAATTTCATCAATCATCTGACTTACATATTCCTCCTGTACGGCTGAAAGCTGCTGACTGGCATTATACTCACGACTGGCAGAAAACTGCTGTTCAAAGTCTTCTGTATGGTTTGTATTATTGACAAAACGTACATTCACTGTCATACGCAATTCGGCCATGGTAGAATAACCATCCGAACCGATACCTTTATTGTAAGCATCGTAATTGGTAATCTCACCCGAAAGTTCCAAATCTCCTCCCTGGCGAACCTGTTTCAGACGAGTCTGCTGCATAAACTTATCCTGAAGAGCTACGTTAAACATAGACTCCATCGGTCCCCATACGAAAGCAGCCGAACGGTTAGGAAAATTTTCAAACGAAATGGTTTTCACCTTATCGTAGTTAATAGATGAGCCATTGAATTTATACGAAACCGTACATGCTACCAATACACAGGAAACAAGTACAAACGAAGACAGTATTTTCCAATATTTCTTAATCGAGACCATATTCTTTGATTTTACGATAAAGGGTACGTTCAGAGATCTTCAAATCCTTTGCAGCATTTTTTCTTTTACCATGATGTCGCTCCAAAGCTTTACGAATCATCTCTTTTTCCACTTCATCCAGTGATAAATTTTCTTCTATATATTCTTCAGTATCCTGCACATCGGGTTCCTCTACAGGAGTTTCGGTTCTGTTTACCGGATAATTATTGACCAAAGGCACCGATGTCTTTACCACAGGTACAGGAGTCATTACAACAGGTGTTTCAGGCATCATACTGACAGGCGCCTCCTGAATATACTGTACAGAAGAAGTCTGTGCCGGATGACTGACCTGTGTTCCTGCCCGCTCCGACATAATATCGTGTACCAGTTTCTTGAGTTCCGTCACGTCACGACGCATATCAAATAATACCTGATACAAGATTTCACGTTCACTTTCAAAGCTTTTCTGCGATGTTGCAGCTTTACCTCCAAACAAAGCCGGAAGACGGGATACATTTTGTGCGGGAAGATACTGTTGCAGAATATCTGCACTGATATCCCGATTTGTTTCAATGATAGAAATCTGCTCTGTAATATTTTTAAGCTGTCGGATATTACCCGGCCAGGAATAAGAAACCAACATCCGTCTGGCATCTTCCGTCAACTGAATGGCAGGCATACGATATTTCTCTGCAAAATCGGATGCAAACTTACGAAACAACAGTGCAATATCATCCGCGCGTTCACGTAAGGGAGGAACCTTGATTGGCACTGTATTCAAACGATAATACAAATCCTCACGAAAACGTCCTTCGGCTATAGCTGTAGCAAAGTCTACATTCGTAGCAGCTACAATCCGTACATCTGTTTTCTGTACTTTTGAGGAACCAACCTTAATGTATTCACCCGACTCCAACACACGAAGCAAACGAGCCTGAGTAGACAAAGGCAACTCACCCACTTCATCCAAAAAGATTGTTCCACCATTTGCTTCGGCAAAGTATCCATTCCGGTCGCTGATAGCCCCTGTAAATGCACCTTTCTCATGCCCAAACAACTCAGAGTCGATAGTTCCCTCCGGAATTGCACCACAGTTCACAGCAATATAAGGCCCATGTTTACGACGGCTAAACTGATGGATAATTTGCGGAAAGCTTTCCTTACCGACTCCACTTTCTCCCGTAACCAGTACAGACAAGTCGGTAGGAGCCACTTGCATCGCGATATCAATAGCCCGGTTCAATCCCTCAGAGTTACCGATAATCCCGAAGCGCAACTTTATATTCTGTATTTCCGATTTAACCATAAATTCTCTTCCAATAGACAGCAAAAATACAAAAATAATCGAACTCTAAAGGCATAAATCCGCATAGATTTTCACTCTTTTCTACCCTCTTCCGAATCTTATGCCTGCTCCGCCGTTTCTGTATTGACATGATATCACAGAACATTTCCGGTCAATGACTGGAAGACATAATTTCAACTACAGACAAAGACAATGAAAACATCAGTATCCGATAACAGAAGAACTGTTCGGCCGACGGCGATGGCTCTGCAGCCGGCGACGTTGAATAGACAAACGCCAACGCCGGCTATACAGACAACGACGCCGGCTATCATAGACGGATGGTATCGAACACGCTCCTTACAGATAAAGCAGCATCCTCATCCAGTCATAAAAAAAGAACCAGTCGCTTTCCTCTTCTCGTCATAACCGGACGAAATCGAAAAACGACTGGTTCTCCTTACAATAAAGAAATCTATAAAATCAGAATACTGTACGTATCATGAAACGAATACCCCATTTATTGGCTGTAGGCAAATGGTTGTAATTCAAACGACGTACATATTCCACATGAAGCAATTTAAAGATATTATGAATACCAGCTGTAACTTCCACATAAGGAACCTTAGGATCCATCACATTGCTGGAGTAATTATAATGCCCTGTACGGTCATAATGTCCGGGGAACATCATCAGTTCATTGTCGTTACGGTTCTGTTCAAGGAACGGATTGTTTTTATCAGTCAACTGTCCCCATAAACATTTAATCCCGATAAACTCACGCCACTTCAATCTGTTCAGCAGAGGAATACGGTTGAACAACTTACCCTGCATGTTCCACGATACATCCAAAGAAGCATAACGGTCGTTCAGGAACTCCATGTTGTTAATCAAGTTGAAAGTTTCATCCTGAATGATGTACGACAAGTTGGCTGCAGGCATAATCAGCAGAGGGAACGGGACCTTATTCCACTGGATACCCGCTTTCAGACGTGCATCAATATTTCCCCACGAACTCAACCAGATACGCTTATAGAAACCTACTTCGGTCACATTGTAAGTATAATCGCCTCCCAGCACCCCTTTCAACGCCAAGGTATGTTGCAGAGTAAATACCGGTGCATCCAGATTAATAGGCAAACGGCGCTGCTTGGTATTCACAAAGGTTTCTCCCGGTGCATAGCGGAATGCCAAAGTTGCTTCGGATACCGTAATATCGTGTACATTGAAAGGAGATTTCACCCATTCTGTTCCCGTCAGCTCACCGGCAGCAATAGCTTCCTGCAACTGGTTTTCTCCGGCATTAGTACGATAAAACAGCATACCGCAAGGTTCGTAGTTTGCATGTTTCAACGTAACGGTAGTCTTCAATCCCGATTCTTTTTCCAGTTCGTACTTCACAATCGCTCTGCGCTCATAGTTATACTGGTCTACCGTAGACACTTTCAGCGAAGTAAACACGTTATCCTTATCGGTATTGATATATTTGTCGGAAGGCAACATATTATCATACTGATAGGTAAATGTCAGTGAGTTTTTCGGATATTCGCGGGGCAAATATTCTTTTTTATTGAAAGAATACTCCACCTCACCCATATATTTCGATTTCTGATCCTTGAAACCATACGCATAATATCCCTTCAGGAAGAGATGAGGATGCAGATTGGCCGTAGTCTGTGCCGATGCACGCAAACGGAGTCCATCGATATAGTTGCTCGTAATCATGGTATTGATAGGTCCGATGTCCACTTTACTTGGATGCTTGGGCGAACCGGTTTCCACAAAGTTCTCAATCAGCGCCTTCAAACCAAACATAATATACTTGAACCCTTTTATTTTTGTCAGATTATCCACAAACGAGCCCATCTTACTCTCCGATTTACTCAGTTCCTCCTGACGATACTGATTCCAGTACGCGTCATCCCGCATCATGGCATTGACGTCTTTCACCTCACTGCCTTTCCGTTTGAATATCTTTTCGGGTATGGGTTCAAAACTAAAATCGAAATAACGCGTCGTTCGCCTTACCTGATACGAGCCCAATACCTTTTTCAGATAAGACAATTCACACAGCATATCGTCTTCCATCAGGGCCCATTCGCCGGTAGGAAGTTCACCAAACTTCTGGTCTATAATCATATTATCCACAAAGTTGATGTCAGTCTTCTTCGGAAGATTCAACGTACACTCTTTCACCCGATAGGTAGAGTCGGCCAGGATATACAAATGTCCTGTAAAGCCAAAGTCACGGGAGTTATTGGGCACAAATGTAAGATGGAAACAGCGTTCTTTTTCCACATACACCGTATCCATGATATAGAACTTATAGAAGTCGATACCTGCTTCAGATACCGGACTGTCGAACGGATACTGCAAAAAACGGAAACGGTCTTCATAAATATCAATATCCTGGAATACATCTTTCAGTACAGTAGTCAGCATATCTCCCGTACTGAAGAGTTCATTGATACCTGAAGAATTAATCCCTTGAATAATAGTCTTCTCTGCATGCGGTTCCTTACGGTATACCTTCTGTGAAACCGTTTCATCAACCGACACAGGAAGAATATTCTTTCCCGTCATTTCGCACAATTCTACCTGATCTCTAAAGAACGGATATTTCTTGAAAAGGAATGACTCGCGCAAGGAGTCGGCAGTAATGTTATTGACTGCAAGAGTAATCTTCTGATACTTATTATAACTGTAAAAGTCATTCTTCTCCAAGCTGGTACGCTGCTTGGAGGAAATCACTTTCTTCATCAATTCTACTGCCGGATTATTCTTACGGGAATATTTTTCCTTTTTGGGCTTCACAACGACTTCATCAAGCACTAAATCAGAACGCATGCTTACATTCAATTCACGCGTTTTGGAAGACACTTTTTCTACCCTTGTAGTATATCCTACCATTGAAAAAGTCAAATTGGTCCATCCCGGACGATAGTCAATAGAATATTTACCGTCAATATCGGTTATTGTTCCCACTCCTTTCCCGTCATAATACACATTTAAATAAGGAATAGGATCTCCTGTATCCGAATCTATAACAACACCGTGTATCTGAGACCATACATTAAGCGTCCAGACACATGCCATTATCACAAACAGGAATAATCGTTTTATCATACAAACAATCTTTTTTACCCTTTATATTTGAAAAACGAAGCGAAATTACTGCTCTTAATTCTTTTAGACAAATCCAACACCCCGAAAAATGACAAATAGACCGTCTTTTATGTAGTATTAACCATTATTAATTTAGATTTTTAGAAATTGCATTTAAAATAAAAAGTGTACTTTTGTAGGCTCAATCGAATTGCAAAAAGAGACAAATTAAAATTCATAAGATATTAGAGAATATGCCAAAAGCGCCTTTATTCCATAATTTTATAGCAACAGGATTTGGTTCAGGATACAGTCCAATAGCACCGGGAACAGCCGGAGCTCTGCTTGCCATGCTCATTTGGTGGGGATATTCCCTCCTCTTCAGCCACTGTATCTCCATCCCTGTACTTACCTTTATTGTAATTGTGGTATTTACTTTTGCTGGAGTATGGTCTTCCAGTGTAGTCGAAAAATATTGGGGAGAGGATCCGTCACGGGTTGTTGTAGACGAGATGGTAGGCACATGGATTGCCTTGCTGGCTGTACCGGAAGGTGCTCATTGGGGATATATGCTGGCCGCATTCGTATTGTTCCGCTTTTTCGATATAGTGAAACCGCTTGGAGTAAGAAAAATGGAAAGCTTGCCTTCCGGATTCGGAATCATGGCCGATGATATTCTGGCCGGAATATATGGTTTTATTGTAATTTATTTATACAGACTCTGCTTCGCGTGAAAGATATACTGACATCATTCCGACAAGGGAAAGGACTATTCATGTTTATGCGGGCACAGTTGTCTGCACAAATTGCGACAGTAACAGATTTTCTGTTGTCTATTCTGTTGAATCAGTTTTTTGGAATGTATTATGTATATGCCACACTCATCGGTTCAGTAACAGGCGGACTGGTAAATTGTATCATTAACTACAAATGGACATTCCGGACCGACGACTGCAGTCCGGCAAATGTCTTATTCAAATATATATTGGTATGGATTGGCAGCATCGGACTAAATTTATGGGGAACTTACCTGCTTACCGAATTCCTGCTCATGCAGAGTGGCTTTATTCAACTTAATTCTTCCACAGCCTTCATTTTATCCAAAGTTATTGCAGCAATAATGGTAGCTGTACTTTGGAATTATAATTTACATCGGACTTTTGTATTCAAAAATGCACACATCAACAGATTACTGAAGAATAAAATAAAACGAATAAAATATGGAAATAAAAAAACAAGCAAAAAAGATGCGTGATGCCTTGCAGCAACTCATCTACAAAATCATCAATCCTCTTATTCATGGAATGATTAAGATAGGAATTACTCCTAATGTAGTTACAACAATAGGATTTCTCGGTAATCTGGCCGGTGCCTGCATACTTATCTACGCCGGTGCACACCCGGAACAAGAGCCTTTTACCTGCATAGGATGGGCTGGAGGTATTATTTTATTATCTTCTTTGTTTGATATGATGGACGGCCAGGTAGCACGTATCGGAAACATGGCCTCTACTTTTGGAGCAATGTACGACTCTGTGCTCGACCGTTACAGCGAACTGGTCACATTGGGTGGTATTATTTTCTGTCTGTTCGGACATCAGCAACTGGCAGGTGCAGTGATTACATTTGCTGCTCTTATCGGCTCATTGATGGTCAGCTATGTACGAGCTCGTGCAGAAGGTCTGGGACTGGAATGCAAAATCGGATTCATGCAGCGTCCGGAACGTGTAGTACTGACTTGCATCGGACTACTGGCTTGTGGAATCACAGCGCATACAGCATCCGATTTGTCTTTTGACCCAATGCTTATCCTTATCGTACCGATGGGATTCATTGCCATCTTTGCCAACGTAACAGCTTTTGCGCGTATCGAATACAGCCGTCGTCAGTTAATCAAGAAATAAGTCCAACCGATGAATACATTATACAATAAACCTACTGCAAGGGAAAGCCTGACGCTTGTCTTGTCTCTGGCAGCCTGGATGCTTGTAACGGCTTTATTTGTGGGAATACGTCCGGAACACATCGGAATGGGAATACTGATAGCTGCCCTTTTCCTGATCAGCTCCGTTACACGCAAACTCGTAGTAGCTCTTCTTCCTTTTGCCATATTCGGCATTTCATACGACTGGATGCGCATTATTCCCAACTACGAAGTAAATCCTATTGACGTACAAGGACTTTATGAAGCAGAAAAAAGCCTGTTTGGTATAACTACAGCTACAGAAGGGATACTGACCCCCAACGAATATTTTCATCTTCACAACTGTCCTGCAATGGATTTTATGGCTGGTATATTCTACCTGTGCTGGGTACCCGTACCTATTCTATTCGGATTAGGACTTTATTTTGCCAAACAACGTGCCATATACCTTCGCTTTGCTTTGGTATTCCTCTTTGTCAATCTGATTGGCTTTGCCGGATATTACATTCATCCGGCAGCTCCACCTTGGTATGTGATGAAATACGGATTCGAAGTCATACTGAATACTCCCGGCGATGTAGCCGGACTGGGACGTTTTGATGCAATGACGGGACTCTCTATATTCGACAGCCTCTATGCCCGAAACTCAAATGTGTTTGCAGCAGTTCCTTCACTCCATTCGGCCTATATGGTAATAGCTTTTTATTACTCACTGAAGGCTAGATGCAGCAACTGGCTACGAGGTATCTTTGCCTTCATTATGATTGGCATTTGGTTTACTGCCGTTTATTCCGGACATCATTACGTTATAGATGCCATACTCGGCGCCTCATGTGCCATCATCGGTATCGTGGTTTTCGAATATGGATTGATGAGAATTCCTGCATTTTCACGCTTCATTGACAGATATACTCACTACATTAACTGATAAAATCAGCCTGTAAATGAGAAATTTGCCATAAAATGAGATAAAACGACAAACATACATCTCTTAAAAGTCTAAAAAATTGCCTACCTTTGCGGGCAAATTTTTAGACTTTACGCCAATGAATGATATTTGTTGCATCGGACACATCACTTTAGACAAGATAATTACTCCGAAACAAACTACTTACATGCCTGGAGGAACGGCCTACTATTTTTCTCACGGAATCCGTCACCTACAGAACAGTCAAAATTATAAACTGATAACAGCACTGGCACCAAGCGAAATGGCTTCGGTAGAAGAGCTTCGCAGCAAAGGAGTAGAAGTAAAAGTGCTTCCCAGCAAGCATACTGTATATTTCGAAAATGCATACGGTGAAAACCAGGACAACCGTACCCAACGCGTATTGGCTAAAGCCGATCCGTTCACAGTAGAAGGCCTCGAAGGAGAAGAAGCCCGTTTCTATCATTTGGGAAGTCTGTTGGCCGATGATTTTCCGTTGGATGTTCTTCAATATCTGTCAAAAAAAGGTACACTTTCTGTCGATGCACAAGGATATTTACGTGAAGTAAGAGGAGAGAATGTTCACGCTATAGATTGGGCAAACAAAAAAGAAATGCTGCAATATGTAGATATTCTGAAAGTAAACGAACACGAGGCAGAAGTGTTGACCGGACTATCAGACTATCAACAAGCCTCTATCCGACTGGCAGAATGGGGAGTCAAAGAAGTTTTGCTCACATTGGGAAGTTCCGGTTCTCTGATTTATGCAGACGGTAAATTTTACAGAATACCAGCTTATCCACCCAAAGAAGTAGTAGATGCTACCGGTTGTGGAGATACCTATGTAATGGGATATCTGTATATGAGAAACAAAGGAGCTTCATATGAAGAAGCCGGCTGTTTTGCTGCTGCATTGTCTACTCTGAAAATTGAAAAATCAGGTCCTTTCTCCGGCAGTGAAGAAGAAGTCCTTCAAATCATAGAAAACAGTAATCTTCATCCAGAGATTTTATAACATAAAAAAAGAGTGTATCCATTATAAGTTATTCAGTGGATACACTCTTTTCTTTTATAATTATATAATGCTATTTTAAATCTTTACTCAAAATCGCTTTGCTGCTTCTCAACTTCCTTTAAACGCATTTTCTTCTGTCTATTATCATTGTCAACCTCTACACTCTGATGCTCTATACGGTATTTTTGTACAGAATGAAGCAGATTTAATTCTTCTTGATCGGCTATCCACTCTCCAGAAGCAGGATGAGTAGTAATCTCTATTTCTGCCAACTGAGGTGTATGAATACCTTGCCAACACATAGAAGCACGCACTCGAATCTTTCCCGGTACCGTAGTTGACTGCACTAACACAGGAGCAGTCCCCCACGAAATAGCCCTTGGATTAGTAAATGTACGTTCATCAGCCACCAACCGGCCTTCTCCTTCTATTTCAAATTTTATCATTCCGTTATTCAGGCGTTTGATATTTCCTTTTTCATCGGTTATAGCTGCTACTACTGTCACTATATCCGAACCATCAGCTACCATGTCCACTCCTTCATTGTCTACCCACAGCACTAATTTAGATGGACGGCGTGCTGGTTCCACTTTATGTGTAGCTACTACCTTGCCACCTACAAGTCCCTCTGCCAGCAAATAAGAATCAGCCTGTTTTGCTTCACGAGAGAGTGCCTTATCATCCATGACATCAAAAACCCCGGGAAAAGTAATTATAGGAGAAGGCATACCTTGTTCATCTGCCGGTTTACGATAAGTAAACGTTTTCCCTTCCTTACAATACGTCAACCGTACTTCTTCACAGTTACTATATACGGTAATATCTTTAGGTGAAAAAGGAGTCATGGCATGAGCAATATATACCATCGGACCATTCTCTGCTATTAAAGCCGGATTCTCTTGTACCGGACGCTGCGAACAAAACATATAATAAGAATATTTAGGTTGACGGAATGCATCCATTATCCCTCCATAAAACGGATCGGGATGATAACCTCGCTGATGATCGAACGAATGCCATAAACAACCACCTACATGTTGACGGGATGTACGATATAAAGCATCATAACAAGTATATTGATAAGAAGGCTTGGCATATCCCTGAGCCTGAATCAGCATTGGAACTTCTCCCCATCCTCTATATACCCTACTTGGAGAATTATGAGAATTCCAGTCATCCACGTTATCGCCCCATTCCCGGGTAAAATAACTGATTTTGGGATCCATTGTATCCGTATTAAACGCTCCTCCTGCTCCATTCAACGGATGAGTAAAATGAACCGGGAAATACTCGTGTCCTTTAGCTGTCACATCACATCCTGCATAACAATAAGGATAGGGATACTCTTCTTTCAGAATATTAACTACATTACAGGCAAAATCTTCCGGATACCAGGTTTCATTCAAAATGGGTTCCCATATCCATACAGAAGGATGATTACGGTCACGACGTACCATATTACGTATATCACTATATACACGACGCGCAAATACTGGTTCCTCATTCCAGAACTGCCAGCCTGGTGTATTGACAATGACAAAAAGTCCCAACTCATCGCAAGCATCCATGAATGCAGGATCCTGCGGATAATGTGCATTACGAATTACCCGAAGCCCTGCATCTCTCAGTTTTTTTGCGTCACGCCAGTGTAAGCTATTTGGCAACGCATTGCCTATCACAGCGAAATCCTGATGACGGTTGGCACCAATTAAAGGGAAAGGATAAGGTTTTCCATTCAGCCAAAATCCGTCCTTTCCTTTGAACTCAATACTTCGTATCCCTATTCTTCTGCGGTATCCATCCACCGTATCTCCATTCCGATCTTTGACATACACAAACAAATCGTACAAATAAGGAGAATCAGGTTCCCACAAATGAGGTTGCTGTACCTTCATTTCTGCAGACAACTGTTGCGCTTTACCAGAGCGGAGCTTTACATTCTTTTCGGTCATAGCTACCAGTTTTCCATCTTTATCGCATAAGCGGTATATCAGTTTGCCTGTAAACATTGCAGACGATGCATTTCGCAGATGAGCATCCAGACGGACCTGAGCTTCTACATCCGAGATATTTCCAAATGAAACGAACAAACCACCACCAGCTACTTCTTCCTCATAATTAGGATCGGTAATATATACTCTATTATGTGCCACCAGCCAACAATCACGGTAAATACCACCTAAATAAGCAAAATCAAGCATATCTTGTGCCTTACCGGGAGGATAAGAAGGGTCATCTGAATTATCTGTCCACACAGCAATCACATTATCCTGTCCATAACGGAGATAGGATGTTATATCTGCAATAACCGGAAGGAAACCTCCAAAGTGTTCCTTCACCAACTGTCCGTTTACCCATACCTTCGACTTACCCATAATTGCTTCAAAATGCAGGAAAAGCTGCTTTCCCTTCCATTCTTCCTGTGGGGTAAAATGCTTTCGATACCAGGCCTCTCCTTGATAATTGATGCAACCACTTGCCTCGTAGGGCAACAGTTCCAAGCCATGAGGCAAAGATACCAGTTTCCAATCCTTGTCTTCAAAATCTACACTTTGAGCTCCAGGCATTTTCCCACGTAAGAATCTCCAGGCGGGATTCATACTATAGGCACTACGTCCGGTTTCAGGAAGCTGATAGAAACCAGCAGTAGAAAAACGGGGTTGATACGAGGCAAAGGCCGAAACGGCACAAAGAACCAGACAAAAACATAAAAGCCTCAACAAATTGGTACAGTGTTTCATAAAATCATAAGATTAGCATCGGTAAATTAAAACATCTGCAAAACTATAGAATAAATAAACAGATACAAAAAGAGACCGTCTCAAAATAAAAAGAAGTTTATCATCTTGCGAACCATCTAGCACAGATAGTTTAGGATAATCTTTTTTACTTTGAAACGGTCTCTTTCTTATTCTATCGAATCAAGCTACAGACAACATTTTACGTGCATAGAACCATACAAATACATATGCACAGAAAGGAACTGCAAACGACCATACCATCGTAGTCTGATCGGCCACATATCCCATCAACAACGGACCAACTACTCCTCCCACCGGAGACATCATCAGGAAAGAAGAAGCACGCTTGGTATGGCTTCCCAGTCCTTTCAGAGACAACGCAAAAATAGTAGGGAACATAATTGCTTCAAAAGCATAACCGCACAGAAGAGCAACCAGCGAAATCAGTCCCACATCGAGCAGCACTACAAACGTAGTAAATACAACTCCGGTAGCACATACAAACAGCATTTTTTCTGCACGCACCCGACGCATAATCCAGCTACCGACAAAACGTCCAACCATGAACAGTCCCAATCCACCGAACGATAAAACCCAAGAGGCATCACGGGCACTCATCCATTTTTGTTCTACCACGTAGTTGATGAAGAAACTATTGATTGAAATCTCACCTATTTCATAAGCAAACAAAGCAAAAGCTCCAAACACAAACAGCTTATGCGACCAAAGACTGACCTTATGTCCTTCCGAATCCACTTCTATTGCATGTTCTATTTCCGGCAGTTTTACACGAGAAAATATAACAGCTACCAGCAATACTATTACTCCCATGCATACATAAGGCAAAGCTACACTTCCACTTCCCTCCTGCCCATCGCTGGAAAACAACATAAATCCTACCAATATCGGTGCACAAATACATCCCAGTCCATTGAACGATTGAGCAAAGTTCAGACGGCTTGCAGCTGTTTCCTTTGCTCCCAGTTCCGTCACATAAGGATTAGCCGCTGTTTCCAGAAAAGCCAGTCCACATCCGATTACGAACAAAGCAAAAAGAAAAGCATTAAACGAAGCAATATACTCCCCTGGAATAAACAGCAAAGCTCCTACTCCATAAAGAATAAGTCCAGACACTACACCTTTTCGATATCCGAAACGATTGATAAATAATCCTGCCGGAATTGCCATCACAAAATACCCCATATACATCGTTACCTGAATAAAGGCCGAATGAGCTTTCGTAATATCAAGCGCTTCCTGAAAGTGTTTGTTCATCACATCCAGAATAGCATGGGCAAATCCCCATAAAAAGAAAAGTGAGGTTACAAGTATAAACGGAATAATATACTGCTTGTCAACCAATGAAGTTCCTTTCGATTTCATTTTTCTACGTTTGTTGGTTTTATAATTATTATAGTTTTGTTTTTATAGATAATATGGCCTCAAAGACCAAAATATCATCAGGTACAGTCAGCTTCATATTCAGTCTGTGCCCCTTTGCAATATACAGCGGATACCGTTTCAGTTCTGCCATAAGTGTATAAAGCGACTGCGCACAGATTCCTTTTCTATCTGCTTCTTCATAGGCCTCTTTCAGGTCTTCCAGCCTGAAAGTATGAGGAGTCTGTGCCTTATACATCACTTCTCGCGGGAAATATTTTTCCGATGCCACACCGTCTGTACTGTACATTAACGCTTCATTATCCAATACAGCCGTTATAGCATTCCCTTTTGTTCGGCAGACCTCAATATTATCGGTAATAATCTGTGCAGAGATAAAAGGACGTACCGCGTCATGCACAAGTACAATTTCTTTCATATCGCACACTTCACACAATCCTTCCATTCCTGCCCGCACTGACTCATGACTACTTTTTTTCCCGACAAAAATATGTTTCAATTTGTCAATGCCATGTTTCTGAGCCAGTTCGCGCACAAAGTCTTCCCAACCCGGCACACAGACAACACCAATTTCATCTATTTCCGGATGCTCTTGAAAGGCTTTCAATGTATATAAAATAACAGGAACACCTCCCAGACATACAAATTGCTTTGGAGTATCAGTTCCCATACGGTCGCCCGAACCTCCAGCCATAATCAGTGCTATGTTCCTTTCTTTTTTCATTTCAACAATATGTTTTCTCAATATTCTTACATAAATTCTCGTGCTTATAGCGCATATAGAAAAACAGAACATTCAAGACTGTTATTTCGAACACAAAATACAGATACGGTTCTTTGACCAGCATCACGACAAAGAGTACCAGTGCCCTTGTATCAAAAGTCAGAATATTTGTGTATTTCATCAGCGGCTTACTTCCACGACGGAATTCTTCGCGCAACTCAACAGGCAAAGTATTTCCATATTTTGTCTTTAATGCTTTCAGTAAATGCTGACAAGCGGGCGACATTTGCTCCTGACTGCGAGTATATCGGATATAAAAGAAGAGATAAATCTTCTCGAACCATGCTTCTTTCCACAAAAGTTTTCTCATTTTCTCCTTCTGTACTACAGAAGAATCCAATTCACATTTATCGGCACCTTTCTGAAAGAATATATGCACATTGCGATAATAATCGGCCAGTGCACATTGCTTACTATGACATATCAGTCCGGCAAATGCTGCCAGCAACCAAATCCATAATCCCCATTCTTCATTCAAGCGCAAACAAATAAAGAAATAGATAGAGAAAAACCATACATCACCGGCAAATCCATCTAAGATACGTCCCAGCAGACTTTTCTGCCCCGTCATTCTTGCCAGTTGCCCGTCGGCACAGTCGTACCAGTTTGCCCATATCAGCAGGAAAATCCCCCAAAGCGTATGATACAAATCGTCAAAATAAAACATATATCCAGCCAATGCTCCCAGTACAATGGATATAATGGTCACAGCATTGGGATGTACATGTAATTTTTTGAAAAACAAAGCCCAGATATATCCACAAGAACGGGTCACGTAAATTTCAAAAAATCCTTCTGTATCCTCCGATTTCAGCGTAGACTTAATTCCTTTTTTCAACGATTCAAACGACATGATACTTTATAGCTATTTATATTCTTCACTTTCTACCGGACGGCGGTTACCAAACTTCATCAGTCCGATACCTACAACAATCCAGATAAGTTCGCGCACACGCATAATCAGTCCCATATATACTCCATAAGCATAAGGTAAGGCCAATCCTCCTACAGCTAAAGCGAATCCTCCCTCACGGGCACCCAACTGCATAGGTGAAAAGAAAAGAGCATTGGCAAACAGAGAAGTAAATGCCAATATCAGAATACAGTCCCAGTAACTGATTGCATCCGTAAAAATCAGCAAAATACAATAAATCTCTGCACACGAAAACACCCTTGCAAAGAATTCTGCTCCTAGCGAAGAGTAGAACGTAATACGATGCTTTCCATGCAACTCGGCTATTTGAGCATCTACCCGTTCCAAAGCATCTTTCTTCCGCTGTGCAAACCCCGTAGCCCAATTCCGCAGAAAAGGTACCTTTTGCAACAGTCCAATGCTTCGCATGGCAAGTCCCGAGCGATATCCTTTTGTAAAGAAATACACGCCACAGAGGCAAAACAGTCCGGACAAACCAAGAAAAGCAGACATACCCGTCGTAAGATAATCAAAATGCAGTACGACATACAGTCCGATAGAAAAGAGCCAAAAACAGAAATGAGAGAAAATATGCATCATCACATACAATATCACACTCGATGTAGCCTTTTCTACCCCCACATATGGAGTCAGTTCCATAATACGGTAAGGCTCTCCTCCCATCAATCCCACAGGTGTGGTTGCGTTCAGGGCAAAACCGGTTACCGTATATTTGTATACACGCCAGAAAGGAATTTTTCCCCCTTTGAATCCATCGTGTATAATAATATACCATGCACCTGCGTTCAGCACATAAATCAGCATCCAGAGCAAGACTACCACCGGAAACCAAAGACCAGCCCTGCGTACACTCTCGGCCAGTTCGGTATACGACACATCAAAAGTGAAAAGCATAACGGCTATTGCCGCTATGCCAAACACCAAAAATATATTTCTGTATTTATTCTTCATCGATAGAGTCCAACTTCAGCTTATCGCTGTCGTCACGTTTCTCATAATACTGTTTACGCAACGGACGCGCACTGATTTCTTCCTCTATACAGCGGTTACGATATACATCCAAAGCTACATAAATAGCCTGACGGAAGGAATCTTCCGAAGCAATACCCTGACCGGCAATATCGTAAGCAGTGCCATGTGCGGGAGATGTACGTACAATCGGCAGTCCGGCAGTAAAGTTTACACCCTCATCCATAGCCAACGCCTTAAACGGTGCCAATCCCTGATCATGATACATTGCCAATACTCCATCGAAATAGCGATAGTTTCCAGCTCCCATAAATCCATCAGCCGGATAAGGACCAAAACACTGAATACCTTTTGCTATCATTTCATTGATGGCAGGAATGATTATTTCCTGTTCCTCCTTACCAATCAGGCCACCGTCGCCTGCATGAGGATTCAAGGCAAGCACAGCAATACGCGGACAATCTATTCCGAAATCCTTTTTCAAGGAACGATGGAAAATAGCAATCTTTTCCATAATCAATTCCTTAGTCAGATGATTTGCAATCTCTGCAACCGGCACATGGCCTGTTACCAATGCAATACGGAAATCACCTTTCAAAAGAATCATCAATGCTTTTTGTCCCTCGCCCACACGTTCTTCAATGTATTCGGTATGTCCGGGAAAATGGAATGAATCCGACTGAATCGTATGTTTGTTAATCGGAGCTGTAACCAGCACATCAAACAAGCCTTCACGATATTCTTCCAGTCCTGCTTCCAAAGCAGAAAGAGCCGCTTTTCCAGCCTCCTGAGTAGGGCGGGTCAATTCCACCTTCAATTCATCATCTATACAGTTCACAATATTCACCCGGCCATCCTGAGCTTCCGAAGCCGAATTGATAATACTGAAATTAGTCTGAATATCCATTGTCTTACGATGGTATGCCGCTACTTTCGGTGAACCATAGATAATAGGTGTACACAATTCCAGCATGGACGGGTCGGAAAAGGTCTTTAAAATAACCTCATAGCCCACTCCGTTTATATCTCCGTGAGTAATACCTACCCTTATCTTACCTTCTTCCATTTCTATTTGTTTACTTGTTATTATTCTGTTCAGTTTCTACCTGAGCCTTCTCTTCATCGATGGAGTTGTCTACCGGAATTTCAGAAACCTCTTTTTCTGAAGGAAGTTTCAAGGTATACAACGCTGCATTCAGCTTACGGATCTGATCGCGTTTCAACTTACCCGGATTATAGACAAAACCTTCTACCACAATTACCCGGCCGTTGTTACGGTCTACACGCATATGCGATACAAAAGGACCACCCATTGCGTCATTCCGCATTTCCCACAAGCCACGAGCCTCGAAAGCATAATCGCCTTTTACGGCAATATTGCGTACATCCACAAAGATAGAATCGGCAGTTTCCATATACATACCTTCGCTGGCACCCGGAAGATTGATTTTCATTACCGAGTCACGTTTGTGGATAAAATATTCTTTTGTAAATGTATTCTTATCAGTATATGGGAATGCATACATTACAAAGTTCATATCATTCAGATTAGTAGAAGCCCAGAAGAAATCCTTGCCTTCCTTATAAGAAAGCATATCGGCCGGCATCCAGATGTCACAGTCGAAAAGACTTGCCACTTTAGAAGAAATCACCTGATTGTGTTTCTTTTCCAGTTGCTTCACTTCACGATTCATTTCCGCACGAGTGAAAAAATCAATAATCACCTGTCCGTTTTTCGATACATAATCAGCAAACTCAGCCTGAGTAGGTGCCTGAATAGTCATAATCATCTGAGGAGATGAATAAGCATCACGGGTATACTTAAATTTAGTCTGCGTATATGTGTTCGGGTTAATATCTACGATAATAATATTTCGGAACAGTCTCATCGTACGATCAAAATGCTCCGGACGTACACGTGAAATACGGAAAGAGCGTTCAGCCTGAGGCAATCCCGGAACATCAGTATCCAGCACATGAAACAAAGCGCTGTCCGGACTCATCCAACAATTGTCGTCTGCCACTACCATTACTTCATAGGGACGTCCGCTCGATACGGGTGTCATTATACTTTTTCCTCCTTCTTTACAAGAAGCCAGCACCAGTCCAACCAGTGCCATACATAAATAAAAGGATAAACGTTTCATATTTTTCTCTGTATTAAATGGTTTCATTTTCTTTTTCTGCCTGTTGCTTGGCAGTAGAGAGCATTCCGCAAGCTGCAAAAATATCCTCTCCTCTCGATGCACGAATGGTCGCAAACAGGCCATGCTGTGTAAGATAATCGCGGAAAGCAATCATCGAATCCGAATCGGTACCCTCCAGATCTACATTCGGAATGGCATGGAAACGAATCAGATTCATGCGGCAATCCAGTCCACGCAAAAGCTTAATCAACTCCTTGGCATAAATCAGACTGTCGTTTACACCCTTGAATACAATGTATTCGAACGAAAGACGACGTTGCTTGCTGAAATCATAACGGCGTAAAATCTCCACCATTTCCGTAATAGAAAATGCCTTTTCTGCCGGCATCAGTTCCCTTCGCTGTGCCGGGAAAGGAGAATGCAGACTGATAGCCAGATGACAATCGCTTTCTTCCAGGAAACGTTCCAGTCCTTTGCGCAGTCCCACAGTAGAAACAGTAATACGTTTCGGACTCCATTTATACCCATAGTCGGCCGTAAGTATTTCCAGTGCACGAAGCACCGCATCCAGATTATCAAAAGGTTCTCCCATTCCCATAAACACCACATTAGTCAATGTATCGCGTTCAGGAATCGAGTAAATCTGATTCAATATCTGTGTAGCGGTCAGACTATTGGTATATCCCTGCTTCCCTGTCATACAGAATTTACAGTTCATCTTGCAACCTACCTGCGAAGATACACACAGAGTAGCTCTGTCCGCATCAGGAATATACACAGACTCTATATAATCTCCTTCAGGAGTGCGGAAAAGATATTTCACCGTACCGTCTACCGAGCGCATTTCATGTACAGGAGCAGAAGCACCGATTTCATAGTTTTCCTTCAGGCGTTCCCGGTTCTTCAACGACAGATTTGTCATTTCGTCAATCGAGGTCACCTTTCTGTCGTAAATCCATGCAGCAATCTGTCCGGCAGTAAACTTCGGCATCCCCAAATCGGAAACAATCCCCTGTATTTCGTTCAGAGTTTTCCCCAATAAAGGAGTTTTTGTCATATCCATTTCTTTTCAAATCTATATATTAGCGTACAAAGTTACCGAAAATCTGTGGAATATCCTTATAAAAAACACAGATTAGCACAACCTATTATGATTATTAAAAGATTAGAAAGGAATACAACCCCAAAGATCCTCTTCATATCGCACATCTACATAAACAGCAAACATCAGAATCAAGTCACATAAACCATCCCATTCAAAAAAAGGGGAAACGGGCAGATACTCCCCATTAAAAACTGTTTATCAACCCTATTTCCATCACATCTTACTCTGAACATACAATCTGTCAATACAGAATTACAACAAACAAGAGCCCATTTTCCATATCATTTATCAAAAATAATTTATAATTTTGCTTCATCAAACAAGGACAAGTTCCATAGAAAAACACATACACATGAACTATCAGCTATACCAATACTCTCTTTGTTCAGCCATTGCATTGATGCTCTTTTTCTGCTTTTACTTCTTTTTTGCCAAGACTCCGGAAAAAGAAATATTCAACAACTATCTCCGTTCGCGAAGAACAATGGGCGTGGCACTTCTGGCACTATCTGCAAATTATTCCGTACATTTATTCTGTGGAATACGATTCATCAATATAAATGCCGCCATTCTGATGAACCTTTCCACCTACTTCCTGTGTTACTGGCTTTTCAGTTCAGCGCTCACTTCACTTCTCGACCGTTCTTACATCACGCCAAGACGATTGCGGACTCATATTTGCCTTTGGATTGTATTTTCTACTCTTTCCGGTACAGTGTTGTTTCTACTCCCCAAAGGAATGATACAAAATATAGGCTTACTCGCCATGGCTGTATGGCTGATAACTTACGGAATTATCTTAGCCCGAAGATTGATACTGACCTACAAACGGGCTGTGCAAACTTTAGATGAAACACATTCCGACGATGTGGCAGTATATGTACACTGGATGTCCGTTTTCACCTATTGGGCTGCTATATTTGGAGTAGGATGTGGACTTCTGACTTTCCTACCCGATGAATACATCTATATTTGGATTTTGTCATCCATACCGTTTTATATCTATCTTTTTTATTCTTATCTGAACTACCTGTTATTCTACGAACAGATAGAACGTACCCTTGAAGATGGAAAAGAAACAAGTTCCACAGACGAAACAATACCCGAAAAGGATATTCCACAATATTACGAACACATTGCCCGCAACCTGGAAAACTGGATAAAAATGGAGACCTATACCCAATCCGGGTTTACTATCAATGATATGGCTAAAGCACTCGGAACAAACAGGACTTATCTAAGTGCATATATTAAGGAAAGATACAATCTTTCATTCCGGGATTGGGTTGCAAACCTCCGTATTGAGTATGCCAAACAAATGCTGAAAGAACATCCGGATATGAATATAAAACAAATATCAGAAGCTTCCGGCTTTCTTTCAGTAAGTCATTTCATCAAGACTTTCACCGAAAAAGAAGGTTATACACCAGCCAAATGGAGAAAACAATAAGAGCAAAGACATACAAATAAAATTACTTTCACAACAAAAAAATGCTCATGCAACAATTATAAATTGTGCTAATCACAAAAAGAAGAGTATTTACAAAAAAATCCTTCCACTTTTTGGGGTAGATTTTAGTTTTTCTTAACTTTGAGAAAGCAACAAGTTATAATTCTTATCATTATGAGCAAAAGAATCTTTTTTCCGGTTCTGTTTCTGTGGCTGATGGTAATAGTTTCTCCTTCTGCCGCACAGCAGAAAGCTGATACGACTTACACCTTCCGCTTCGTACAGAAAAAAGGTATGTTTTATGTACCTTTCGAGAACAACAGTCGGGAGCTTACACGACTTATAAAATGTATAGAAAGTAACAAATCGGATATTGCAAACGGACAGTTACCGCTGTACGTCGATGGTTACTGCAACTCCTTAAACAGTGAAGCAAAGAATCTGGCCACGGCGAAGATCCGTGCCAACCGTGTGAAATCCGAACTGATTACACGCGCGGGAATAAAAGAGGAGAATTTCATTACCCGCAACCATGCAACTGAAGGTGATTTCGTCACCGTGCGCATGACGGTACCGGTAAAGGAAACAGCCGCGACGGATGCGGAAGCGGAAGCACGACGCAAGGCGGAAGCTGAACGACTGGAAGCCGAGAAGCGTGCCGAACAGGAACGGCTTGCCGAAGAGCAGCGCAAGGCGGAAGAAGCCCGACTTGCCGCTGAAAAGGCAGAAGCTGAGAAAGCCGCTCAACAAAACACACTTGCCGACACTCCGTCGGAAACCAAAATCACAAATGATTATCATCTCTCCCTGCGTGCCAACCTGCTGCGCTGGGCTACCCTGACACCCGATTTAGGACTTGAATGGCGTATCTGTCCGTCGTGGGGCATTGCCGTAAACGGCTCGTGGACTTCATGGAGCTGGAGCGACAAAGACCGCCGCTATGCACTCTGGGAAGTGGCTCCGGAAGTGCGTTACTATATGGGTGAGAAGAAAGCCTGGTATCTGGGTGCGATGTTCAAGGCGGGCGAGTTCAACTATAAACTTTCGGATACAGGCAAGCAGGGCGACCTGATGGGTGGCGGCATCACTGCCGGCTACCAGCTGCGGCTGAACAAGGCATTAGATCTTGATTTCAACCTCGGTCTGGGCTACCTGAATGCCGACTATGAGAAATATGAAGTCATTGACGGTGTGCGAGTACGCCGCGGCAACGAGACAAAGGACTGGTGGGGCCCCATCAATGCCGGTGTGACATTGGTATGGAAGTTATTCTAACTCGGAGGAATCGAATATGAAAGCAAGACAATATATAAATATGATGGGAATGGCAGCCGCCGTGCTGCTCTCTTCCTGCGTGAAGGACACGCTATATGACACGCCGCATCCCGACAAGGGAGCTGTCATCGTCAGCCTGACGGGACTGTCGGCAGACGATAACTATGTACTCGACATGGACAGGAAGGTGGCCGACATTACAGGTTCGCCATTCACCAATCCCGACCTGCTCAATCCGGGAACACACAGTATGGTAATCTATAACCGTGCGGAAGGTTTCACTTTCGACGGACGGATGGCACGGGTCAATGCCCCTGATGGCAAGAGCCGTGCGGACGGTGCATCCGTCATCCCCCTGCCGGGCTATCTGAAGACCGTCAGTCAGGAGATAACTGTAACAGCTGACGACACGCTGCGTGTCAACCCTGTTCCGCAGCAGCGTGTACGTGACCTGCAACTGGAACTGGAAGTGACACAGGGACGCCCCGAACTGATACAGAGCGTGACCGCCACCCTCAGCGGCATAGCCGGAATTTTTGATATGGAGAAGGGACAGACCATCGGCGAACCGACCTCCACGGTCTTCTCCTTCACCCGTGACGGCAGCAAGCTCACGGCCGACGCCCGCCTGCTGGGTACGATGGGAGCCGTGCAGACGCTGGTACTGGACATCGTCTTTACCGATGGCGGACGCACACAGCGCACGGAAGTCGACCTGACGGAAGCCCTTGAGGACTTTAACGGCGATATGACCACCACCTACCGTGTGACCGGAACACTGGAAACCCCCGTCGGCATGGAAGAAGGCAAGGGCGAAATTACCGGATGGGAAACGGTAGAAGGTGGTGATGCCAGTGCGGAAATGTAACGGTAACTATGCAATTTAACAATTAAAGACTATAAATATAATGAAGACAAGATTTTTTGCTTTCGCAGCGCTGGCATTGACACTTGCCGCCTGTAACAACGACAACGAGAACCTGAATGACGGCCCGGTAGCCGCCAAGTTTATCGCCGACATTACGCCCGCTACCCGCGTCAATTCGGAAGGAACCGACTGGACCGACGGCGACCGCATCGGCGTCACCGGCGCAGGCTTCACCAACGTGCCCTACAAGAGAGAGAACGGTAAGTTCGTGACCGACGGTACGACCATCTATTTCAATGACACCGAAACGCATACCTTCCATGCCTACTATCCGTATCAGTCTGACGGCGGAACGGTGACCGTCAGCACCGCAGCCGACAAGCAGGGCGCGGACATCGACTTCCTCTTTGCCTCGGGAGCCACAGGCGACACCCACAACCCGACGGTGAGCTTCACCGGCGACCATGCGTTCCACCACTGCATGAGTCTCATCAAGTTCACCTTCAAGGCAGGCGATGGTCTCAGTTTCAACGAAACGGAACCTGCCGGCTACACGTTGGAGGGGCTGAAGCACGAAGGCACATTCGACACGGCTACCGGCACGACTGCCGTAACCGCAGCCTCCGAATCGCCGATTACCATGCAGCTGGGCGGTGCCACCACTTCGCAAGTCATCATTCTCCCGCAGGAAGTGACCTCCTCTCTTAACCTTAAAGTGTCTTACAACGGACAGAGCTACAACGCCCAACTGAAACTGCCTGCTACACCCACAGCCAATTTCTACACAGCAGGCTATGCCTACACCTACAACGTAACGCTCAAAAATAAGGACGTCGATGTGAGCGACCCCACAATTAACCCGTGGGAATCCGGAGATTCGAACGATGCAAGCGCCACGCTGTAAGTTCTGCACCGCTGCCCCGGCGCAAGCGTCAAGCCGGAGCTGCCCATAGACAGAATGGTGCGACGGCCGCCTTCGCAGGCGGCGGCAGCACAAAACGAAAACAAATAAAAAACAACCCGATATGAAGAAAAGACATTCCATCCATGTAATTCTTGCCGCAGCCGCGCTGCTCCTTGCCACGGCTGCCTGCACGAAGGACGAACTGGCGGACGGCGACCTTCTGCCCGAAGGACAATACCCGCTGGAGATAGCCCGCATCACCCTCGGCGTGGAGGGCGGCGAAGCGCAGCCGTGGGGCGCACCGGCGACGCGCGTCAGCGAGACCGTGGACGGCACGGGCAGCGTGTTCGACACGGGCGACCCGTTCGCCGTGCAGATAGACGACGGCACAGAGACTGCCACCTACACCGTGCAGGACGACGGCACAGCCACCTCCGACGCACCCCTCTACTGGACGAACACGACACCCAATCGCACCGTCAGCGCCTGGTACCCCGCAAAGAGTGGCACCCTCGACCTCGGCGACCAAAGCCAAAGTCTTGCCTACCTGCTGGGCGGCTCGGGCACGGGAGACTACCAGACACCCGTCACGCTGACCTTCACCCACCAACTGGCCAAGGTGCGCGTCACGCCCACCGGCGATGCGCTCGGCGAAGTGCAGAGCCTCCAGCTCTATACCTACACACAGTGTACTTATGAAAAGGGCACGGTAGTGCAAGGCTCGCAAGAGGGCTGGATAGAGATGAAGCGGTGCGAATATACCGAGAACGGCAACGCCATCACCTGCTGGGAGGCGAACGTGGTGCCCGGCTACACAATAACCAAGCTGCAGGCGAACGGCACCGAGGAGCGCGAACTCTCCTCCAGCATCACTCCCGTGGCAGGCAAGTTCTACAACATCACGCTGGATAAGGACAAGGGATATACCGACGACGGACAGGGCAACTACACCGTGACCTCCGCCGAGGGATTGAAGGCTGTGGCAGACATAGCCAACAACGGTAATCTCGGTATCAACATTACTTTGACTGAAAACATCAATCTCACAGATATGGACTGGACGCCGATAGGCATAGACTATAACCACCAATACACCGGCACCTTCAACGGCGGCGGCCATACCATTACGGGGCTGACCGTTACGGGAAGTGACCAATATGTGGGTCTGTTCGGCCACATCGGCTCCGGCGGCACGGTGAAGGATGTGACGCTGGAGGAGGTGAAGATAGAAAGCAATAACGATATGAGCGCTGTCGGCGGCGTGGCGGGACGCAGCTATGGCACCCTTGAAAACTGCTCGGTGTCGGGCAGCGGCAGCGGCAGCGGCATTGCTGGCGGTGTAGTAGGCTACCAATCGGGCGGTTTCCTTACCGGGTGCAGCTCCTCGGCCACAGTGAATGCCGGGGGTGTAGCCGGCGGCGTGGCAGGTCTGACGGATAGTGGTGCCACCCTGACCGCCTGCTATGCCACGGGCGATGTGACCCTTGAAAGTATCAACTCAGGCGGCAACTTTGTCGGCGGCGTGGTGGGAAGTAACACATCCTGCACCCTCAAAGCCTGCTATGCCTGGGGTAGCGTGACCGGTAGCGGAAGTGGCACCATCTATGTAGGCGGCGTAACGGGAACCAATGATGAGGGTACCCTGACCGCCTGCTATCATGCCAATGGGACTGTCAGCGGCCCGGCCGGAACCACAGGCGGCGTAACGGGACGGAACTATAAATTTTTCAATGACCCTGTCATCACCGCCTGCTACTGGGGAAGCAATCCCGACACAGGCATCGGCTACAATGAGGGAGGCAGCACCACCATCGAAACCACCAAAGTGACGGACGGCGACTGGCAGAATGCCGTTACACAGATGAACGCCGCCCTGAGCGGTAAAGGCTGGCAGTACGAACTCAAAGACGGCAACAGCCTGCCTGCCTTAAAGAAGGAACAGTAAACCGTCGGGCGGGAAAAGTTACGCCCGAAACGGAAAATAACCGAAGTATAACCCAAAAAGAAAAGAACTCCCATTCCGGGCGGGAGTATTGTGCCCGGCAACATCATACAGACACCGCAGCCCGCTACCGTAAGGTCAGTGGGCTGCATTTTAATAAGGAGAAAAGAATAATATAAAAAATGAGGTAACCCGCATGAAACAGAAAACAATAGCAACCAGACACCTGCGCACCAAGATAGCGGCAGGATATGTGCTGATACTATTCGTCATTTTCGGCATCGTCTATATTTGGCTCAATGAACAGAACAGACAACAGGAATTGGAAGCTACTACCTACAAAATAAGAAGTCTCCGCAAGGATGTACACGAGGTATATATGAAGGTAGTGGATTTATCCATGATTGGTGAGACCGTGCTGGACTGGAATGAGGAAGACATGGCGGCGTACCATGAGAAGCGACTGGAAGTGGACAGCCTGCTCAGCCGCTTCAAGTCCAAAACCTGCCGCAGCGAGCGTATAGACAGCATATGCCAGCTGCTGGCTGAAAAGGAAAAATTGCTGAATAGAATCATGCTGGTACTCTACGAACAAGAAGAGATAAAGGAAAAGATAGCAAGACAAGTGCCAGCCATTGCGTTGAAAAGTTCACAAGAAGAACCGAAAAAAAGGAAACGGACAGGCTTCTTAGGACTGTTCGGGAAAAAGGAAAAAGCGAAACCGACCGCAACGACCACCATGCTCAATACGCTGAACAGCGGTATGATAGCCCGCCAGAAAGAACAAAGCGAGAGGTTGAGCCAATACACCGACAGCCTTTCTGTAAGAAACAGAAAACTTATGGCAGTTATATAAAATACTTCCACTTATATAGTGGATTATTGCGGATAATCTATTATCTTTGTGTGTGAACAATACAAAGTAGCATGGAAATAATATTCAACGAAAAGTATTTGAAGGAAATGTACATTACGGGGCAGACGGACAAGAGGCACCGGTATCAGCCACAAGTGGTACGGAAATATATACGTGTTATCAACATAATGCTGGAAACTCCGAATGTACAAGGGCTTTTGAAATACAACTCGTTGAATTATGAAAAGTTGAAAGGCGATAAGGCAGGTCTTTCTTCTGTTAGAGTTAACGACCAGTACCGCATTGAGTTTGAGGAACGGACAAGAGAAGTTGAAACTATCGCTACAATATGCAATATAATAGATTTATCGAACCATTATAAATAACAGACGACTTATGATTGAGATACAAGGAATAGATCCTACTATGATTGCCAACAACCTCACTCCGGCATATCCTACTCACCCTGGTGAAGTCCTGAAAGAAGAGATTGAATACCGCAAGATTTCGCAGCGTAAGTTATCAGAGCAGATGGGAATCTCCTATAAAATGTTGAATGACATTCTTAACTGCCGTCGTCCTGTTACGGCACAGACAGCAATGCTCTTCGAGGCAGCTCTGAATATACCTGCGGATTCACTAATGCGTCTGCAGTTGAAATATAACATGTGGCAGGTCGCCGCCAATCCCTCTTTTATGGAGCGTCTGAAGCAGGTACGCAAGTATGCCGCCATGCTGTAACTCACGTTACATAGAAAGTTTCCTGTCCCGCTTCTCTTGATAAAAGGGGAAGGTGGAACAGGTCTTTTGGATTGAAAATAGCCCGTGCCATATTAAAAAAAGCCAATATGCTGTAAGTATGGGATTTCTGTTAGTTGCCGGTGAAGTGGAAGAATAAGAAGGGGCAATCACTAGACTAAAAAGACAAGAAATAAACAAAAGAATCAAAATATTACACTGTCTTTCCCAGGAACACCCCGACAACGGACAATGCTCCCAGTTGTTCCATTTTTCGTTTCAGCTGCCTGCCTACTCCGTACATTCTTCATCGCAGAAAACTACACTTCTACTTCTTCAAGCAGGTCAAATTCTTCTACCATACCGTTTCTGTTTTTAATTACATGTTTAAGATGGCCATAAATCACTGTGCCATTCTTCTTTTCAAATGATTCTGCCAGACTATCTTGAGTTATATATGCTTTAGTCTGGCTGCTTGATTTTGCTAAGAAAAGAATAACGCTTTAATTTTCAATCCTTTTTCTTTTATTTTTTAGTGGATTGGTCGCACGTTAAGACTGGATTTCGATTCTGTCCGCTACGGAGGATAACCGAAGTATAAACCCAATAAAGAAAAGAGGACGTGATGGAACACACGGCGAATCCACTTGTGAGAGAGGTTGTGTTGGAGGTTATAGAAAAGTGAGATAAGAGAATAAAAAACAGGAGCCTTCGGCGGTCACTTCACCGCCGGAGGCTCCTTGTTTTTTGGAGACAAAGAAGAGAAAGAGTGAATACCATTAAAGTCAAAGAAAACGAAAACAATGAATGAACTCGTTCCTTATGCCGGATTGAGTTCGAAGAACAAGAACGTTTTTATATTCATTTATTCGGCCATTCCATAGAATTTACGTAAGTTTGTTTTCTATAAATTGATAAGATATGAACCAGACTATAACGTGCTATCTCCTATATGGGGACAAAGAACTGTCGGATAAGAATATAAAGCACTTCACGGAAAGTCCGTGCGTGAAAGACATCTGCTTGCTTACCAACCAGCATATACCGGAAACCACATTACCGGAAAATTGCCGTGTCTTGCCATACGGTTCATTCGATTCTACCTCTGCCCTGACACAAATTGCAGCCCATACCTCTACTCCCTACCTGCTTATCTATACCAAGCCACAGATATTGCAATGGGGAGAAATGGCATTGGAAAGAATGATCGATTATCTGTCGGCTCCAGAGTGTGGAATGGTATATGCCGACCATTATCAGGAAACCCAGAACGGACGACAGCCTCATCCGGTTGCCGACTATCAGCCGGGCAGTGTACGCGATGACTTCGACTTTGGCTCCGTACTGCTGTTCAAGACCGATTGTTTCCGCAAGGCACTCCGCCGTATTACACTGGAACCGGAGTATCAGTTTTCGGCTCTCTATGCATTGCGTCTTGCTCTTTCCGAGCATGCAAGCCTTACGCATATACACGAATTTCTATATACGGAAATAGAAGAAGACACACGCCTGTCCGGAGAAAAACAATTCGACTACGTAGACCCTCGCAACCGGCAAGTGCAGATTGAAAGAGAAGTAGTCTTTACGCATTACCTGAAACGGATTGGTGCTTATCTTTCTCCTGTGAAACATACAGTAGATTTATCAGCCGGAGAGTTTGAGTACGAAGCATCTGTCATTATACCGGTCCGCAACCGGGTGCGTACCATCGAAGATGCCATCCGTTCTGTACTGACACAGGAAACCAACTTCCCGTTCAACCTGATTGTCATCGACAACCATTCTACCGACGGGACCAGCGAAATTATCGAACAATATAAGAAAGACAAACGGGTGATTCACCTCATCCCCGAGCGGACAGATTTAGGTATCGGAGGTTGCTGGAATCAAGGTGTACATCATCCGAAGTGCGGACGCTTTGCCGTACAACTGGATAGTGACGACCTGTACAGCGTTCCGGATACCTTGCAACGTATCGTCGACAAGTTTTATCAGGAGCAATGTGCAATGGTAATCGGCTCGTACCGCATGACCAACTTCGACTTGCAGACATTACCGCCCGGGGTAATCGACCACAAAGAGTGGACAGACGATAACGGACACAACAATGCATTACGCATCAACGGTCTGGGAGCACCACGGGCATTCTTTACTCCCGTTTTAAGAGAGATACGGGTACCCAATACAAGCTATGGCGAAGATTATGCACTGGGACTGGCATTTTCACGCCGGTACCGCATCGGCCGTATTTTCGACGTACTCTATCTGTGCCGCCGCTGGGAAGGAAATTCCGATGCAGCGCTCAGCATAGAAAAAACAAATCAGAACAATACCTATAAGGACAGTCTGCGTACACTGGAAATCAGCCATAGAAAAGCATGGGCAGCCGCACAAGGTCTCACTGCCGGCTCCGGCTTCGTTGCACACCAACTGGATACCTGGGAACTGGCTCATCGGAACTATGAAGCACTACAAAATATACAGACACGCAGATTTGAAATAGACGGCAACCAGATTACCATACAGTTTAATCCGGCCCGTGCCGTATCGACCTGCGCTGCTACAGACAAGGCTTCCATTGCTGCACGCCCCTGTTTCCTTTGTATGGAGAACAAACCACAGGAACAAGACAGTCTGACCATTGAACTCGACGAACCTTTCAGCCTGCGCATCAATCCGTATCCTATATTGCAAGGCCATCTCACCATTTCCAGCCTTCGCCATCAGGAACAGACTCTGGCAGACAAAACGGCACGTCAGCTTCCGGGAAGACTGCTGGAATGGATAGAAAACTATTTCGACAAAGGATATGCCCTGTTCTACAACGGGGCACAATGCGGTGCTTCTGCCCCCGATCATTTTCATTTTCAGGCAGCACGAAAAGAAGACATACCGTTTATTGCCCAATGGGAACGGCTGATGAAGACAGCTCTCCAGACAGCAGAAGCAACGGATGCCGATGGAAACATCTGCCGCAGCTATCAAATCAAGGATTATGTATGTCCGGTTCAGGCATTCATCACCGCAGGAAGCTACACTACCCCTCCTTCTCTGATAGAGCAATACCTGCACACACTACCGCTGCATGAAGGAGAAAGTGAGCCCCGCTACAACTTGTTTGCATGGAAAGACGGACAGAGAGGATTTACAATAGCCTATTTCCCAAGAGACAAACACCGTCCTTCCTGCTATACCGCACAAGGAGAAGCACAACTTCTAGTCAGTCCGGGAGCCTTGGATATGGGAGGACTCATTGTAACCCCACGCGAAGAAGATTTTAATAAAATAACCCTGGAAGACCTCCGGCAGATATTCGGAGAAGTCGCACATCATTAAACCACACATACGCATCAATATATGAAAGAACCTGAAATAAGTATCGGCATTGTCAGTGCCCAGAAAATACACTTTACCCTGAACGCACATTTCCTGGCAAAAGGAGAAACGGTAGACGGACCACAAGTAGTAGCATTCGAAGACGGAGGCATACTATGGAACGGCAATGTATACCGCGAACTGACCTTTACCCCACTGGAAAATGAAGCCTCTTTCTCTTTGTACGATGTCACAATCGGTATCAATTTCCATTGGGAACGGCAGGAAACACAAGTATTCAGAGGAACATTGAAATTAGTGGTAGACGAAGGAAAGATTGTAGCCATCAATCTGCTTCCGGCAGAAGATTACCTTATCAGTGTGATTTCTTCGGAAATGAACTCGGCTTCATCTCCCGAGTTTCTGAAAGCTCACGCTGTAATCTCACGCAGCTGGCTGCTGGCACAAATCGAAAAACGGAAAGCCATGAGCCAGCAACCTGCCGATTTCTTTTCGTTCATCAAGACAGAAACAGAATACATCCGCTGGTACGACCGGGAAGACCATAGCATCTTCGATGTCTGTGCCGACGACCATTGCCAGCGCTATCAGGGAATCACCAAAGCAACCAGCCCGGCTGTAGAAGAAGCTGTAAAGACCACCAAAGGACAGGTACTGATGCACAAAGGAAGCATCTGCGACGCACGCTTTTCCAAATGCTGTGGCGGAGTAAGCGAGGAATTCAACTACTGCTGGGAGGACAAAAAACATGCCTATCTTTCGGCCGTGCGCGACACCGGCTCAAACGAACCGATTCCCGATCTTTCGGACGAACAGACCATACAGCAGTGGATTCGTACCTCTCCAGCCTCGTTCTGTAATACAAAGGATTCGCATATCCTTTCACAAATCCTGAACAATTACGACAGGGAGACGACCGACTTCTACCGCTGGAACGTGCGATATACGCAGGAAGAACTGGCAGAACTGATTCGTAAAAACACCAAGACCGATTACGGACAGATACTCGACCTCATCCCAATGGAACGTGGAAAATCCGGACGTATCAGCCGTCTGAAGATTGTAGGAACAAACAAAACGCTCATCATAGGAAAAGAACTGGAAATACGCCGTACGCTATCGGAAAGCCATCTGTTCAGCTCGGCCTTCGTGGTAGACAAAGGACAGGAGGAAAACGGAGCGCCCGCCTGGTTCGAACTGACAGGAGCCGGATGGGGACACGGAGTAGGACTGTGCCAGATTGGAGCAGCCGTTATGGGGGAACAGGGATACAATTACAATGAAATCTTGCTGCATTACTATCGGGGTGCAGAAATAAGGAAACTGTACTAAATGAACACACCATCTGCCTGGAAGTGGGTACCCAGTCTGTATTTTGCAGAGGGGTTACCTTATGTCATTGTCATGACCCTGTCTTTGGTCATGTACAAACGCATGGGCATATCGAATACCGACATTGCCCTGTATACCAGCTGGCTGAACTTGCCCTGGGTAATCAAACCGCTGTGGAGCCCGTTTGTCGACCTTATCAAGACGAAACGCTGGTGGATTGTATCCATGCAGTTACTTATCGGAGCCGGACTGGCCGGAATCGCTTTTACCATTCCCACCGAACATTTCTTTCAGGTGACACTGGCGGTATTCTGGCTTCTTGCATTCAGTTCGGCAACCCACGATATTGCAGCCGACGGATTCTATATGCTGGGACTCACCCCACACCAGCAGGCACTGTATGTAGGCATACGCAGTACCTTCTACCGGATTGCAACCATTGCCGGACAGGGAGTACTGATTATGCTTGCCGGCTTTCTGGAGAAATCGGGACAAGGCATTCCGTATGCCTGGGCACTGACTTTTCTGCTTGCTTCCGGATTATTGCTCGCACTGTGGGTCTACCATGCCTACCGGCTGCCTCGTCCCGAACAGGACCGGGCTGTCCGTCAGCACTCGGCCTCCAGCCTGCTGTACGACTTCCTGCAGACCTTCCGTTCTTTCTTCAAAAAAGAACAAGCCGGAGCTGCCATTCTCTTTATGCTGCTCTACCGGCTGCCGGAAGCCCAGCTTGCCAAGATGAGTATTCCTTTTCTGCTCGACCCGGTATCCGAAGGGGGACTGGGAATGACGACCGAACAGATTGGGTTTGCCCAAGGGACCTTAGGCATCATCGGACTTACGGCAGGAGGAATATTGGGAGGACTGGCTGTAGCCCGTCACGGACTCTGCTACTGGCTGTGGACCATGGTATGGGCTATTTCTTTACCCGATATCGTCTATGTGTATCTAAGTTATTTCCCGGATAGCAGCCTGATTCTGATTAATATTTGTATCTTTATCGAACAGTTCGGATATGGCTTTGGCTTCACGGCATATATGCTCTATCTGATTTACTACTCCCGAGGCAGTCATCAAACCGCACATTATGCCATCTGTACGGCTTTTATGGCATTGGGAATGATGTTGCCCGGCATGATAGCCGGATGGTTGCAGGAAACATTAGGCTATCCGCATTTCTTTGTATGGATAATGATATGCTGTATCGCTACTTTCGGCGTCACTGCCTTACTGAAAATAGATCCTGAATTTGGGAAAAAATAACTTACTTATACACGTATGAAAACTATAAACCGTTTTTTAATGCTTGCGGCAATGATAGTTGCCACTGCATGTACTACAGACGATGAACCGACAGAAATTACAGGCAGATACGGCAATCTGACCGGAGAATCGGACACAGTCATTACTATTGGAAAAACCTCCGATGGGTATAGTTTCCAATGTACTTACGAAGTATTTCCAAAAAGCAGAGCAGACAACTACTACGTATGGAACGGAACCTTTAAAAATACCCCATCGGATGTAGTGACCGACAGTCAGGGAAATAAAATCGGCAATGTATCGATAAGTAGCGATGCAGTTACCTTCACTGCCACCACACAACGTCCGGGCACGTACAAGGCTTACCGCGACGAAATGGCCGACATGCACTAATCCGTTCTGCCTACACTACTCAGATTATATTATTCCGCCCCTGTCATATCTGTATCCGAACAGATGTGCAGGGGCGGAATGATGAAAGCTAATTCCGTTGCAAGCGTTTCACTGCGAGGTGATGTCCCTCTTTTGCCGCTTGTCTGTACCATTGCATGGCTTTATCCATATCTGTATATCCCAGCCATCCCTCTTCGTATGCCTGTCCGATGCGATAATGTGCATAAGGATCGTCGGAGCGCATATAAGCCTGAAATGCGTGGGGCAAGGAAGCAGGAAGCGTGCCACAGCCCTTGCGGTAAAGGTCGCCCAAATTGGTCGGTGCATAATGCCGGTCGCCTTGCTGTGTCGCCTGCTCGAACCAGTATTCGGCAAGATAACCGTCTTGCGCTACTCCGATGCCTTCCTGATAAATGGTACCCAAATCATTCAGTACCACTCCATCCACTTTCTCTCCCCGCTTGAAACATTCTCCTAAATGCTGAAGCATCTGCACATCTTCTGCAGCATAACTTTCCCAGGTCTCTGCCCCATCCAGTTGCCACGACTTCACTCTTCCTACCGACACGTGTTGAGGCACATCCACCATAACCTCGTTTTCACTCAAAGCCTGATCTTCTTCTACTTCCTGCTCCGTGGCCTGGAGTAGCCGGCTGTTACGCATCAGAAACTGTGTGTATCCGTAGATACGTGGAGTGGAAGAATGCAATCCTGCCCCTACCCCTGCCAACATGTCTTCCGATACATAGGTGAATGGCTTGAACGGTAAGGTAAGATAATAGCGGGGAGCAATGGAAAGAACCGATTTCAAGGTAGCAATCTCCTCGCCGATGGTCTCTGCTATCCAGTCTTCGTTGTAATATTCGAATGCAGACACCCCTTTTATCTGCAATGGAGTTCCGTTTAAGAAACGGTGCAGACAATCGGCAAGATAAGGGAAAAACTTATAGTCGGCAAACGATGCCATCCCGTCCATCCAGATTTCATATTTGCCTTCTCCATGATCGGCCAGTACGAAAAAGGTGGTAGAATGCTGTGGACGTTTCAAATAATAATAGGTTGAAGTACCGTCTGTGCCTTCGGCTTCCAGATCGACAGGAACTTCCAGATCGATCAGGAATTGAGACAGACTGAACGACACGGAGTGATGCGAGATGACAGGTAAAATATGCAACATGAAGATAAAATTTATTTCACAATGCGGTAATATCCTTCCTTACGTGGTTTTGCCTCAGCAGCTTCTCCCGCCGGATAACCCAATGACAAAGCACCTATACCGACCAGTCCTTCGGGCAATCCCCACTGTTTCATCAGTGCCTTGCCTTCTTCCGTAGAAAACATTTCCCGCTCGCGGTGAATCCAGCAACTTGCCAGACCGATGGTATGAGCAGCCAGCATCATGTTCTCCAGTACACAACTGCCGTCCTGTATCGGGTTGTTGGCATCGGCCGGAGTAAAGACCAATACATAAGTAGGAGCATCGTAATAAGGATTGGAGGTAACTCCCATCACCCGGGCATTCATGGCAGCCAGTTGTTTGCGCTGTTCCTCGTTCTGCACGGCCACAATATAAGGCGACTGCATACCACGTGAAGTGGGTGCATAAGTTCCGGCTTCGAGTACAGCCTTCAGTTCTTCGTCTGTAATCTGCTCCGGTTTATATTTACGGCAACTGCGACGTGTCTTTATAATTTCCAAAAAGTCTTTTCCGCTCATAGTTTCTTACTGTTTTTAATTGTATATAGTGATGCACAAACTTACAAAAAAATCGGAAAAGACATTCTGCACTTACCTAAAATAAAAACAAACAGAGAAAGGCTCCCGGTATACACCCACAAAAAGAAAGAAGAAAAAAGAGAAAAAGGAAAGCGTATAAAAACAGATGAACCGGTGTGCAGGAATATAAAAAAAGCTTCCCCAAGAAGGAGAAGCAAAGGGCGTCTCACTGCAATGAGACGAGTGTCCCACTGTAAGGAGACGGGCGTCTCACTATAAGGAGACACCTGTACCACTACAATGGGACACCTTTTATTTTAGTTGTTTTCAGGACGGAGTTTACGAACCACAGCTCCAGTCTGCCACATTTCGCTTTCGCGCAACTGACGGAGTTCTTCGTTCAGTTTTTCACGATAGTCCGGCTGTGAGTTGGAGTCGATAGAACGTTGTGCTTCTTCGCCGCTGGCTACAGACTGGTACAGTTTTTCGAATACCGGTTTGGTAGCATCGTGGAACGGAGTCATCCAGTCCAAAGCACCACGCTGTGCAGTTGTAGAACAGTTTGCATACATCCAGTCCATACCTTTGGCAGCAAACAGAGGCATCAATGACTGAGTAAGTTCTTCTACTGTTTCGTTGAAAGCTTCAGAAGGAGTATGTCCGTGTTCGCGCAGTGTTTCGTACTGAGCCAAGAGCAATCCCTGGATAGCTCCCATCAAAGTACCACGTTCGCCGGTAAGGTCTGAATATACTTCGCGCTGGAAGGTAGTTTCGAACAGATAGCCGGAACCTACACCGATACCCAATGCGATAACACGTTCGAAAGCACGTCCGGTAGCATCCTGGAAGATAGCGTAAGAAGAGTTCAAGCCACGTCCTTCGAGGAACATGGTACGCAAAGATGTACCTGAACCTTTTGGAGCAACCATGATTACATCGACATCGGCAGGAGGTACAATGCCTGTACGTTCTTTATAAGTGATGGCAAAGCCATGAGAGAAATACAGAGCCTTACCCGGAGTAAGATGTTTCTTAATAGTAGGCCAGCATGCAATCTGTGCTGCATCCGAAAGCAATACCTGGATAATAGTAGCGCGTTCGCATGCTTCTTCGATGCTGAAGAGTGTTTCTCCAGGTACCCATCCGTCGGCTACTGCCTTGTCGAATGTTTTTCCCTGACGCTGTCCCACGATTACATTGAATCCGTTGTCGCGCAAGTTCAATGACTGACCCGGACCCTGTACACCGTAACCAATGACAGCTATAGTTTCGTTTTTCAATACTTCACGTGCTTTTTCCAATGGAAATTCTTCGCGGGTTACTACATTTTCTGTTACACCGCCAAAATTCATCTGTGCCATTTTTCAATCTTTTTTAGCTAACTCCCTAAGGAGTTTCGGTTATTAAAACAATTTATTGAATATTGAATATGAGTTTTTGAGTTTTTAAGTTTTTGAGTTTGTTATTAATTTGGCAATCAAGCATTAATAAACTTATAAACTTAAGAATTTACGAACTTAAGAACTTAAGAACTTACAAACTAAAAAACTCATAAACTTAAAAACTTACTTAAATATCACTTTACTGCGAACAACGGCTTCACCGTTATTCTTCTTTACTTCTATATCGTATTCGTTTTCTCCCTTCTGTTCGCGATGAAAAGTAAGCGTATCGCCATAATAGCCTTCTGCCACATAGGCCACTTCGAAGCGGCGGACGGTTTTATCACGGAACTGCTCCATCGGAAAGAGGTCGAGAATATGCTCGATGTACTTGATACTGTTTACATGACCGTTGAGATCGATGTCGCTGTATTTGGCCAGATGTTCGCCCACCTGCTCCGGCTGCTCCATCTTGATACGTCCCGGTTTGTCTATCGGGCACTCTACATCGGTACAGATATAATCGGTGATTTTTCCGCCATGCAAAGCCAGCAAGTCGGCCGGCTTACGTGTCTGCATGCTAATCATCGCCCATACGGAACGAGCATACCCTATCGGTTTTCCTTCTGCATTCAGAATGGCAAAGTTACGGTCGGTAAACAGACGGTATACATTTTCTACCCACGTCTGTATGCTGAATTTTTCATAAGCACGGGGCAATTCATTCATCTCTACAGCCAAACGGGAAAGCACCCATGTGTAATGATTCTCGTTCAAGGTGGCAATACCAAATCCTCTGTCGGCTGCATGAAAACCTGCACAGTTCAGCAGGTGGTTGCCCAGCACTCCCATGGTCAGTTTTTCCGTGAAATCAACATGGAAAGGTTCTGCCACAAACTCATACGTTCCGACTTTATTCTCATTTACCATTTTTTGAGTTTTTAAGTTTGTGAGTTTTTAGTTTTTAAGTTCTTTAGTTTGTGAGTTCTTTAGTCTTTAAACTCCTTGGTTTGTTGTGGCTTCGATATAACATCACTGCCAAAAACAGTCCTTTATCTGTTGTTGTATCTTTCTTCGCGATGAGCCAGATACTCGTTTACTCTTTCGAAACAGCTGGTCGATACAGCAATTCGTCCGGAGCGTACAAACTGAAGCACACACTTCAGAGCCTTGAGTTCCTGATACAGCGAAGTAATGTCGTCGCTCATTCCGGTCAGTTCCACGATAGAAAAAGTAGGATTCACCTCTACAATATGAGCACTGTACCGGCGAATTACTTTCGATGCTTCGGGAGTGGACTGAAACTCCGGTGTAGAAACTTTGTACATGGCTACCTCACGCTGGAAAATTTCTTTATCGGTGAAATAATGAGCCTGTATCACATCCAGTTTCTTTTCTATCTGCTTCACTACTTTTTCAACGATATCGGCCGTTGTCCAGCAAGTAATGGTATACTTATGTA
The DNA here is from genome assembly GCF_027529745.1 of Phocaeicola acetigenes. NCBI lineage: Bacteria > Pseudomonadati > Bacteroidota > Bacteroidia > Bacteroidales > Bacteroidaceae > Phocaeicola > Phocaeicola acetigenes. Next base: position 25,535 of record NZ_JAPZVM010000007.1, on the reverse strand, counting down.
CTCCTTTAATAGAAGATGCCGATACGTTGAGGCTCTCGATATTCAGTTGCCGACGGGTAAAAACAGCGGTAATCTGATTCAGTATACCTGCAATGTTTTCCGAATGAACAATGATTGTATATAAAGTTTTGTTTTCCATAAATCGCCTTTCTGCTTAACAGTCTAAATCCAACATCATGTAGTTTACAGAGCTTCCCGGAGGAGTCATCGGAAGTACGTTTCCTTCTTCTATCACACAAGCCTCGAGGAAGAACGGGCCATCGGTAGTCAACATCTCACGGATAGCCTCATTCAGATCTTCACGTTCTGCTACACGACGGAACGGAATGCCGTAGGCCGAAGCAATCTGTTTATAATCGGGGTTCATCATCGGAGTAAATGAATAACGGCGGTTAAAGAACATGGCCTGCCACTGGCGCACATTGCCCAAATAATTGTTGTTGAGCAGGATAATCTTTACAGGGGCTTTCTGCTCCATGATGGTTCCCAACTCCTGCATGGTCATCTGTAAACCACCGTCGCCCATAAAGGCACAAACCGTACGCTGAGGAGCGCCAAAGGTAGCACCAATAGCTGCCGGCAAACAGAATCCCATTGTTCCCATTCCACCGGATGTAACCACACTGCGATTTTGACTATATTTGAAATAACGGCAAGCCATCATCTGATTCTGGCCTACATCGGTCACCAATATTGCTTTATTTTCTGTGGCTTCACTTACCGCACGTACTACTTCACCCATATTCAGCGGACCCGAAGAAGGATGTATCTCCTTTTCAATCACCCGGGTATACTCTGTTTCTTCGTACGAAGCAAAACTGTTGATCCACTCTGTGTGCGTATTGGACTGTATCAACTCAGTCAGCAAAGCCAGTGTACGTTTACAGTCGCCTAATACCGGAACATCTACCGGCACGTTCTTTCCTATTTCAGAAGGGTCGATATCCAGATGAATGACTTTTGCCTGTTTGGCGTATGTTTCCAGCTTACCGGTCACACGGTCGTCAAAGCGCATACCCACCGCAATCAGCACATCACACTCGTTGGTCTTCACATTGGGGCCTAAATTCCCGTGCATTCCCAGCATCCCCTTATTCAACGGATGTGATGTAGGCAATGCAGACAAGCCCAGCAATGTACAGCCACAGGGAATATCGGCTTTCTCTACAAACGCACGCAATTCCTGCTGTGCATTTCCCAGCTCTACGCCCTGTCCTACCAACACCAAAGGTTTCTTCGACTCGTTAATCAGAGCTACAGCCTCGGCCAATGCTTTCGGGTTGGTTTCCGGATCCGGGTCGTAACTGCGGATGAAATCCACTTTCATCGGTTCGAAATCGGTCATATCAATCTGCGCATTCTTGGCAAAATCGAGAACAACCGGTCCCGGACGACCGCTGCGTGCGATATAGAAGGCTCTGGATACAGCCCATGCCACATCTTCTGCACGGCGAATCTGGTAACTCCACTTGGAAATAGGCTGGGTAATACCCACCAAATCGACTTCCTGAAAGGCATCCGTTCCCAAAAGTCCGGCTCCTACCTGACCGGCAATCACCACAATAGGCGTACTGTCTATCATGGCATCGGCCACTCCTGTAATGGTATTGGTAGCTCCCGGTCCACTGGTTACCAGACATACTCCTACTTCACCCGACACACGGGCAAAGCCCTGAGCTGCATGAGCCGCTCCCTGCTCGTGACGGACTAATATATGATTCAGTTTGTCCCGATGATCGTATAATGCATCGAAAACCGGCATGATGGCTCCTCCCGGATATCCGAAGATAGTCTTCACTCCTTCGTGCTCCAGCGAACGCATCAGCGCCTCCGATCCTGATATTCTTTCTTTACTCATAACTCTCCTTTTTTACGAAGCATAAATCTTCATTAATCCACAATTCTTACTCCACCTTTATCGGCCGAGCTTACCATGCTGGCATAAGCCCGCAAGGCTTTCGATACTTTTCTGTCGCGTGTGACAGGTCGCATCGGACGTGCTTCCAGTTCTTCCTCACTCAAACGTACGTTGATGCTGCGAGCCGGAATGTCGATTTCAATGATGTCACCGTCTACAATCTTACCGATGTTTCCACCGGCTGCCGCTTCCGGAGAAATATGTCCGATACTCAATCCGGAAGTACCTCCACTGAAACGTCCGTCGGTAATCAAGGCACATTCCTTACCCAAATGTTTCGATTTGATATAAGAAGTAGGATACAACATTTCCTGCATACCCGGACCTCCTTTCGGTCCTTCGTGAGTAATCACGACTACATCACCGCTTACGACCTTACCTCCCAGAATTCCTTCGCAGGCAGCCTCCTGAGAATCGAAGACTTTTGCAGGTCCGGAGAATTTCCAGATGCTTTCGTCTACTCCGGCAGTCTTCACTACACAACCATCCTGTGCAATATTCCCCTTCAGTACAGCCAGCCCGCCGTCCTTACTATATGCATGAGCTAAATCGCGGATACAACCCGACTCACGGTCTGTATCGAGTTCTTTATATACAGCTCCCTGCGATCCTAACTTGATATTGAACTTTCCGCCCGGTGCACTGCTGTAGATACGCTGTGCTTCAGGATTGACTGCCGGTGTACAAATATTATAAGCAGCGATGGCTTCGGCCAGTGTAGAACCGTCTACCCGACGTACTGTAGTATCGAGTAATCCCCCTTTAGCCAACTCGTTCAGGATATTAAGAATACCTCCGGCACGGTTTACATCCTGTATATGGTATTTCTGTGTATTCGGAGCCACTTTGCACAAACACGGAACTCTGCGGGAAAGCATATCGATGTCGTCCATCTTAAAGTCGACTTCTGCCTCGTGTGCCACGGCAAGCAGATGCAATACTGTATTGGTAGAGCCTCCCATAGCGATATCCAAGGTCATGGCATTGAGAAAAGCAGCACGGGTAGCAATGCTACGGGGCAATACACTGTCATCGCCCTCTTCGTAATATTTATAGGCATTTTTCACAATCAATGCAGCTGCATCCCGGAACAGCCGGGCACGGTTTTCGTGTGTAGCCACAATAGTACCGTTTCCAGGCAGAGCCAATCCGATGGCTTCATTCAGACAGTTCATGGAATTGGCTGTAAACATGCCCGAGCAGCTTCCACAACCCGGACAAGCATGACGCTCTATTTCTGCCACATCTGCATCGCTTACCGTCGGGTCGGCAGACTGGATCATGGCATCAATCAAATCAAGATGTTTTCCGTTCCAGTCACCCGCTTCCATAGGACCTCCGGATACAAATACGGTAGGAATATTCAGACGCATGGCAGCCATCAGCATCCCCGGAGTAATCTTGTCGCAGTTGGAAATACAAATCATCGCATCTGCTTTATGGGCATTGACCATATACTCCACACTGTCGGCTATGATATCGCGCGACGGAAGAGAATAAAGCATACCGTCGTGTCCCATCGCAATACCATCATCGATGGCAATGGTATTAAACTCTGCCGCAAAGCATCCTAACTTTTCGATTTCGGCCTTCACCTGCTGACCTATTTCATGCAAATGTGTATGTCCGGGAACAAACTGAGTAAATGAGTTTACAATAGCGATAATGGGCTTTCCCATCATCTCCGGCTTCATGCCGTTGGCAACCCACAAGGCGCGGGCTCCAGCCATGCGGCGGCCTTCCGTACTCATCGAACTGCGTAACTGGTTTTTCATCTTCGTATCTTTTCTTATCAATTAAAAAGCCTTTCTCCTGAATCAGTGAGAAAGGCTTTCATACATATCTTAGCATATACAACTATATACACGAACCTTCCTCACCTCTTGGCTGCAAAACCACGACGCGAATGACCTGCAAAATAATTAGGTTGCTATGTAAGATAGTTGCTTTCATTTCTTTATCAAAATTGATTATTGTGCTTGCAAAGGTAAAGGCTTTTTTGTAACAAACAAATAAAATGATAGTTTTTTTTCTAATAAATTATTAATCGTAAAAATGAAAGCCATTTTACTATCAGTTTATCACTTTTACACCTTTTCATCAGGCTGTAAAGGCTGCAATTTACAGACAAATGTTCATATATGTTTACCCAAGCACATAAAAAAGGCTTTTTTTCATCTTACCTTACTAAAAAACACTAAAACAAAAAGTATTTTCTCTGAAATCAATTTCCCTCATCCGAAATATCATTTTTATTTCCTACCTTTGCCGACAAATCAAAATATTAAAACATGGAAAATAAATACATTACTGTCGCATATAAGCTATATGCTATTACAGAAGGCAAGAAAGAGTTATTGGAAGAAGCTCCTGTAGAACATCCCTTTCAGTTCATTTCTGGAATAGGATATACTCTTGAAAAATTCGAAAACGAAATCCTTGCACTCAACAAGGGAGACCACTTCAACTTCACTATTCCTTGTGCGGAAGCATACGGAGAACGTGACGAAGAAAGTGTACGCGCCGTTTCAAAATCTATGTTCTGTGATGCAGACGGAAATTTTGACAGCGACAACATCTTCGAAGGAAACATCATCATGCTGAACGATGCAGAAGGTCATCAGTTCTACGCAAACGTAGGTGAAATCACTGAAGACAAAGTGGTACTCGACCTGAATCACCCGCATGCAGGAAAAGACCTGATTTTCGAAGGAGTTATCACTGAAATGCGTGAAGCAACCAACAAAGAAATAGAAGGTATGGTAAATCTGATGAGCGGTGAAGGCTGTGGTTGCGGATGTGACAGCTGCGGAGGCGGATGCGGAGACCACTCACACGAAGAAGAAGCCGGATGCGGTTGCGGATGCGGACATTGCCACTAATAGGATAGCTATTATTAATCCGATAAAGATAAAAGAGTAAATCAGTACCACTGGTTTACTCTTTTTTGTATATTTGAAGAATATAGGATGCGGCTTGGCATTACCTTCGTCCAAAAGCAAGCTTTTGTCTTGGTACTGCACTTGCCTTTCACTACATTTGTTTTATTAAGAATTTAAAAAGACGATTATGATACTCATTGCAGACAGTGGAGCCACCAAGACTGACTGGTATGCTGGAGACAATCCGGAAAACGGCCAACTGATAGAAACCAAAGGAATCAACCCTTTTCACCTAAAAGAAGAAGAAGTATTCCGTATCATCCGCGAGCAACTGGTTGCACAGCTGGCCAATGCCGATACGTGTACTGCCGTTTATTTTTACGGGGCAGGATGTATCCCTGAAAAAACAGGCATCATCCGCCGCTCACTGGAACACTTTTTCCCAAGAGCGGACATACATATTTACACAGACTTATTGGGTGCGGCTCGTGCCGTATGTGGAAAACAGCCGGGGATAGCCTGTATTTTGGGAACAGGCTCCAACTCTTGCCTGTACGATGGCGAACAAATTACCGACAGTATTTCTCCGCTGGGTTATATATTAGGTGATGAAGGAAGTGGAGCCTACATTGGCAAACGCTTCATCGCCGACTGCCTGAAGAGACAGCTTCCACGGGAAATAGCAGACGATTTTTGTCGGGAATACAAACTGACACCTGCCGATATTCTGGACAGAGTGTACCGACAGCCTCAAGCAAACCTTTTCTTATCGGCTATTACACCTTATATATATAGGCACAAAGACATTCCGGAAATACAGGCATTGCTCATCGACTGTTTTATGGAGTTTTTCCGACGCAACATCCTGCAATACAAACAAAAGTTACCGGTTTCTTTTGTGGGCTCCATCGCCTGCTTCTTTGAAAAGGAATTGCAGGAAGCGGCCTTGCGCTCCGGACTGCATGTAGAAAAAGTTATCAAACAGCCCATCAATAGCCTGATAGCCTATCATTGGACATAAAATATACCTGAATTATATTACTTTAAATTGATCAGATTATGAAGAACTTTAGAGTAGAAGCAATCATCCTAAGTATCGGATTGTTGCTGTTGGGAGTGTTCATAGAGCGTGGTTTCTCCGAATTTGCAGGAAGAGACCGCAGTGTAAACGTAAAAGGACTGGCCGAAATGGAAGTTCCGGCAGACAAAGTGACCTGGCCTTTAGTATACAAGAGCCTGGGCAACGACCTGAATGCATTATACGAGGAGATAAAGCGCTCCAACCGGACCATCACTGAATTTTTAAAGGAAAAAGGACTTACCGATAAAGAGATAAGCATCAATGCTCCTGTTATCGTAGACATGAAAGCAGAACGCTACGGTAATAATCAGGACTCTCCTTACCGGTACAATGTAACCACCGTTATTACTGTTACATCCAACAAAGTGGATTTGGTGCGCGGTCTTATTACTGAACAGGGAGAACTGCTGAAACGTGGTATAGCCATTACAACCGGCGACTACCAGTATAATATTCAATATGAATATACGGGCCTGAATACCATCAAGCCGCAAATGATAGAAGAGGCTACCAAAAACGCACGTCAGGCTGCCGAAAAGTTTGCAAAAGATTCGGAAAGTACATTGGGTAAAATACGTCATGCCAATCAGGGACAATTCAGCATCAGCGACCGAGATCCAAATACTCCGCACATCAAAAAAGTACGTGTAGTGACTACCATCGACTACTCACTGGAAGACTGATAACAGACAGCAGTAAAAGCACTATCAATCACATGAACTGACGCTATTAGTATCGTCGTCTGACGCGACTGTCAACAAAGACACATGATACTAATAGCGTTTTTTCATACAATAACCCTTTCAAAAAGTTCTGTAAATGTATCTTTCTCCCTTTTCAACCCCATCCTTTCCCCTTCCTGTAACCATATCTGCCGCCCTTTCTTCAAGAAAAAGTAAAAAAATGAAAGAAGTTTCATTCAAGTTTACACAAAAATAAATGCAAATATTTTCTATATCAGTAATTTATTGTATCTTTGCGACCGATTTAGATAAACAATATAAAGTCTAACACAATTAATTATTTACAAACAATTTATTAATTTAATGGAAAACTTAAAAAACATTGCTCCTATTGAAGATTTCAACTGGGAAGCGTATGAAAACGGTGATGCAGTATCAAACGTAAGCAAAGAAGACTTGGAAAAAGCTTACGATAACACTTTGAACAAAGTAAACGACCGTGAGGTTGTAGACGGTACTGTAATCGCAATGAACAAACGCGAAGTTGTAGTTAACATCGGCTACAAATCAGACGGTATCATTCCATTGAGCGAATTCCGTTACAATCCAGACCTGAAAGTTGGTGATACTGTAGAAGTATACATCGAAAATCAGGAAGACAAAAAAGGTCAGTTGATCTTGTCTCACAAGAAAGCACGTGCTACTCGTTCTTGGGATCGCGTAAACGCTGCTCTTGAAAACGAAGAAATCATTAAGGGTTACATCAAGTGCCGCACTAAGGGTGGTATGATCGTAGACGTATTCGGTATCGAAGCATTCTTGCCGGGTTCTCAGATCGATGTGAAACCTATCCGCGACTACGATGTATTCGTAGGAAAGACTATGGAATTCAAGGTTGTAAAAATCAATCAGGAATTCAAGAACGTTGTTGTTTCTCACAAAGCTCTTATCGAAGCTGAATTGGAACAGCAGAAGAAAGAAATCATCGGTAAACTTGAAAAAGGTCAGGTACTTGAAGGTACTGTTAAAAATATCACATCTTACGGTGTATTCATCGACTTGGGCGGCGTAGACGGTTTGATCCACATCACAGACTTGTCTTGGGGCCGTGTAAGCGATCCTCGCGAAGTTGTTTCTTTGGATCAGAAGTTGAACGTTGTAATCTTGGACTTCGACGACGAAAAGAAACGTATCGCTCTTGGTTTGAAACAGTTGACTCCGCACCCATGGGATGCTTTGGATCCTAACTTAAAAGTTGGTGACCACGTAAAAGGTAAAGTTGTGGTTATGGCTGACTACGGTGCATTCATCGAAATCGCTCCGGGCGTAGAAGGTTTGATCCACGTATCTGAAATGTCTTGGTCACAGCACTTGCGTTCAGCTCAGGACTTCATGAAAGTTGGTGACGAAGTAGAAGCTGTTATCTTGACTTTGGACCGCGAAGAACGTAAGATGTCTTTGGGTATCAAACAGCTGAAAGCTGATCCATGGGAAACTATCGAAGAAAAATATCCGGTAGGTTCTAAACACACTGCAAAAGTTCGTAACTTCACTAACTTCGGTGTATTCGTAGAAATCGAAGAAGGTGTAGACGGTTTGATCCACATCTCTGACTTGTCTTGGACTAAGAAAATCAAACATCCTTCTGAATTCACTCAGATTGGTGCAGACATCGAAGTTCAGGTATTGGAAATCGACAAAGAAAACCGTCGTTTGAGCTTGGGTCACAAACAGTTGGAAGAAAACCCATGGGATGTATTCGAAACAGTATTCACTGTAGGTTCTATCCACGAAGGTACTATCATCGAAATGTTGGATAAAGGTGCAGTAGTTGCATTGCCTTACGGTGTAGAAGGTTTCGCTACTCCGAAACACTTGGTAAAAGAAGATGGTTCACAGGCTCAGTTGGATGAAAAACTGGAATTCAAAGTAATCGAATTCAACAAAGACGCTAAGAGAATCATCTTGTCTCACAGCCGCATTTTCGAAGATGCTGCTAAGGCAGAAGAAAAAGCAGAAAAGAAAGCTACTAAGAAGGCTGCTAAGAAAGAAGAAGCTCCTATGATTCAGAACCAGGCTGCTTCTACTACATTGGGTGACCTCGATGCATTGGCTGCTTTGAAAGAACAGCTTGAAGGCAAGAAATAATTCTTCACCTGAGATATTTCAAAAGGGATTACGAATGTCGTAATCCCTTTTTTTATGTCTTCTACCAATTACCCCAATAACAAGATCCATTTACTCATCCACAAATCTTCTATTGATTCCAACTTAAAACACTTCTAAAAGTAAATAGACTTGTTCTTATCGATTATTTTTCTTTTCTTTGCTTCTCTGATTGTACTAACCTAAACATGAATCATGGAAGAGAAGCAAGAGCAACCATTAGTATGGATGCCTATAAAAACTTTTTACTGTAAAGAACTTCGAGTAGCCGAATTGCTACGCGAAGAAGGCATTGAATACTACTTGCCAATGGTATACGAATTGCAAGAGACAAAAGACAAAGAACATAAGTGTGAGCATGTTCTTGTTCCAGCCATTCATAATCTGCTATTTATCCGACATACATACAACAAAAGCTGGTGCAGGAAATTTGCACGTAACTTTCCTCTCCCTATATATTTTATGAAAAGGGAAAGAGACTGCGACGAATTCTGCATCGTACCGGACGATGAAATGCAAAACTTTATACGCGCTACAGATCCGAACATTCAAGGTACACGCTTTATTGATTCCGAGAAGCTAAAAAACAAAAAAGGATTCCCTGTACGCATCGCCAAAAAAGGACCTCTTTACGGCATCACCGGCAAATTCATACGATATGGAGGACGGCATTACATAGCAATTGAAATGAACAACAGCACAGCCTTACTCAAAGTGAGCTATACCTGGTGCGAAGAAATAAGCGGAAACGGAGCTCATGCATCAGAAACTGAATAAAAAAACGTGGACATCTTCATTACAAATGAAAATGCCCACGCTTTTTATAAAAAATTATTTCAATTATTTCACCAGACTTTCTCCTGTATTCTTCACTAAGGTAAGGAGCACTTTACCGTTTCCATCCAACAATGAAACAGATCCATCCTCATTCTTTTCAAATGAAGCTACTTCATTAAGTGCTTTCAACACCTGTGTTTCCACATCCATATCCGGGCAAGCCATCATCGTAGAAATCATTTGTGAGAATTTCAAGGAAGCTGCATTGCCTTCTTCCTGAGAGAAACCTCCATTGATAATATTACAGCCCGCATTACCATGTACACGTTTTTCCTCAATGTTGAATGCCAGGAACGGAGTCTTTTCCATCTTCTTCACAGCTTCTCCATTCACTGCTGAAATAATCCATTCTCCTGCCAGATCATTGATAGAAACAGCAGCCTGTACACGCTTTTCCAAAACAATGACAGTCTTACCTTCCGCATCTGTCAGTTCAATACCGGTTTCTGTTTCCGAATAACCTTCTACTTTATTAAGAGCTCCCAATATCTTCTGTTCCGTATCCATATCCGGACACATCATCAGTGTAGTAGCAATCTGACTGAAATGAATTTTTCCTGCATTGACAGAATCCAATTCAAAACCGCCCATCATACGGTTGCAACCTGCACTACCATATACTCGTTTGGTTTCTGTATCCAAACCGATAAAAGGCATATTTTCATTTCCAAGTTTCTCTCCATCTACAGTTACGATATTCCACTCGCCTGTCAGATCTACTGTTTGTGCTGCTTTCTTACTGCTCATGCAGCTTGCCATCAGCGCTCCGGCACAAATAGCCGCAACACCTAAAAATGTTCTTCTCATATCAATTTTAATTTCTAAACTTCGCAAATATAACGATATATTTGAACAAAAGTTCAGCCCACCTGCATTTTTCCGTTTTTTATGTTTATATAATCTAATTATTCTTATCTTTGCATACTGAACGGTAACGTTTACCGGGCATTAAAATCATCAATAAAATAAATGAGTAAAGTATTAATTATTGGTGCAGGCGGAGTAGGAACCGTTGTTGCACACAAAGTGGCTCAACATCCTGAAGTATTTACAGAAGTGATGATTGCCAGCCGCACCCAGTCAAAATGTGACGCTATTGTAAAAGCAATTGGCAGACCAGACATCAAGACCGCTAAGGTAGATGCAGACAATGTAGACGAATTAGTGGCTTTATTCAACAGTTTTAAACCCGAAATCGTTATTAATGTAGCGCTCCCTTATCAGGATCTGACTATCATGGAAGCTTGTCTGCAAGCCGGAGTCAACTACCTGGATACAGCCAACTATGAGCCGAAAGACGAAGCTCATTTCGAATACAGCTGGCAGTGGGCTTACAAACAGCGTTTCGAAGAAGCCGGACTGACAGCAATTTTGGGTTGTGGTTTCGACCCGGGAGTAAGCGGTGTGTATACAGCATATGCAGCCAAACATCATTTCGACGAAATACAGTACCTGGATATCGTAGACTGTAATGCAGGTAATCATCACAAAGCGTTTGCAACCAACTTTAATCCGGAAATCAACATCCGTGAAATTACCCAGAACGGACGTTATTATGAAAACGGACAGTGGGTTACAACAAAGCCATTGGAATTCCATAAAGACCTGACATATCCAAACATTGGTCCGCGTGACTCCTACTTGTTGTACCACGAAGAACTGGAGTCGCTGGTTAAGAACTTCCCAACTATCAAACGCGCCCGTTTCTGGATGACCTTTGGACAAGAATACCTCACTCACTTGAGAGTTATTCAGAATATTGGTATGGCAAGCATCGAGCCTATCAATTACAACGGCATGGAAATTGTGCCCTTGCAATTCCTGAAAGCAGTTCTTCCTAATCCACAAGACCTGGGAGAAAACTACGAAGGCGAAACATCTATCGGTTGCCGTATCCGTGGTATCAAAGACGGTAAAGAACGTACCTACTATGTATACAACAACTGTTCACACCAGGCTGCTTATCAGGAAACAGGTATGCAGGGCGTAAGTTACACAACCGGTGTACCAGCCATGATTGGTGCAATGATGTTCCTGAAAGGCTTATGGAAACGTCCGGGTGTATGGAATGTAGAAGAATTCGATCCAGATCCGTTCATGGAAGCACTGAATCAATACGGCTTGCCTTGGCACGAAGTATTCGACGGAGATTTGGAACTGTAATTATCTGTATTCTTGAATCTGTATAAACAAAGCATCATGCAAGTAGGAGATAAAGCCCCCGAAGTATTGGGACTGAATGAAAAAGGAGAAGAAATCCGTACAAGCGATTACAAGGGAAAAAAAGTAGTCCTCTACTTCTATCCCAAAGACATGACATCGGGATGTACGGCTCAAGCCTGCAACCTGCGCGACAACTATTCGGAACTTCGCGCAGCAGGTTACGAAGTAATTGGTGTCAGCATCAACGATGCCAAATCGCACCAGAAGTTCATCGAGAAAAACCAGCTTCCTTTTACACTCATTGCCGATACAGAACAAAAGTTAGTGCAAGAATTTGGGGTATGGGGTGAAAAAAGCATGTATGGACGTAAATACATGGGTACATTCCGCACCACATTTATCATAAACGAAGAAGGCGTGATTGAACGTATCATCTCTCCCAAGGAGGTGAAGACCAAAGACCATGCCGCACAAATCTTAAAATAACCAAGAAAAATATATGGCTAAAAAAGACGAATTGGAATTCGAAGGAGGAGTAGATACTCCTTCCAAGCCCAACAACAGCGAAAAGCTCAAGGCATTGCAAGCCGCAATGGATAAGATTGAGAAAAGCTTCGGTAAAGGCTCTATCATGAAAATGGGCGACGACCATGTTCAAGAAGTAGAAGTCATTCCTACCGGCTCCATTGCACTCAACGCTGCACTTGGTGTAGGAGGTTATCCCAAAGGACGTATCATTGAAATATATGGTCCGGAATCTTCTGGTAAGACCACACTTGCTATCCATGCTATTGCCGAAGCACAGAAAAACGGAGGTATTGCAGCGTTCATCGATGCAGAACATGCCTTCGACCGTTTCTATGCAGCCAAGTTGGGAGTAGACATCGACAACTTGTGGATTTCACAGCCCGATAACGGTGAGCAAGCTCTGGAAATTGCAGAACAGCTTATCCGCTCTTCTGCCATTGACATCATTGTTATCGACTCTGTAGCTGCCCTGACTCCGAAAGCCGAAATCGAAGGCGATATGGGAGACAACCGGGTAGGCTTACAGGCACGTCTGATGTCGCAAGCATTACGTAAGCTTACTTCCGCTATCAGCAAGACCAATACAACCTGTATCTTCATCAACCAGTTGCGTGAAAAAATCGGAGTAATGTTCGGCAATCCGGAAACAACAACCGGTGGTAATGCCTTGAAGTTCTATGCTTCAGTACGTCTGGACATCCGCCGCGCTACCCAGTTGAAAGACGGTGAAGAAGTTATCGGTAATCAGGTACGCGTAAAAGTGGTAAAAAACAAAGTAGCACCTCCATTCCGCAAAGCAGAATTCGACATCATGTTCGGTGAAGGCATTTCCCGCAGCGGTGAAATCATCGACCTGGGAGCAGAACTGGGCATCATCAAGAAAAGCGGCTCATGGTACAGCTACAACGATACCAAACTCGGACAAGGACGCGATGCAGCCAAACAGTGTATTCAGGACAATCCCGAACTGGCTGAAGAGCTGGAAGGACTCATCTTTGCTGCACTGAAAGACAAAGAATAAAATTTCTTTCACAGAGAAATACATCAGAACCTTCTTCTGTATACGATATCCACAAAAGGATTTCCAGACAGAAGAAGGTTCTTTTTTATACCTTTTTTACCCGATGATTCTCCACAGCCTTTCCTCTAAAAACTGTAATGTTTTCCTCCTCCCCCAATCATATTTTCTCTTCAAAAATTAGAAAAAAACAAAATTTACATTTATATTTACCAACTCATACTGACTAGATAAAAGATAAACCTTATGAAACTAACATCCTTACTCGCCCTTACATGGTGCTGCTGCGTAGCTACCACCGGCATTGCCCAAGAAAATAAGACTTCCCTACCTTACCGTTTTGCCACAAGAGCTGAAGCACAGATGCTGGTAACAGACATAGACGACTACACCAGCAATTGGAATCAGTTTGATATTGAGTTCCGTCTGCAAAAAGTAGAAGGAAAAAAGTCTGAACTGCTACGTATGGCTATGGATGAAACCCGAAACTGGAGTGACCAAGAGAAAAGCAATGTAGAAAAAGCTTTCAAAACAATACAAAATCAAATCAGCAAGCAGAAATTCAACCTGCCTTTCCCTGAGGAAATTATCATTGTAAAAACAACTCAGAAAGAAGAAGGAGGAGCTACGGCCTATACCCGTAAAAACTGGATAGCATTAGGAGAAAAAGCGTTGAATGCCCCAATTGAAACACTGACTCAGGTAATGGCTCATGAACTCTTCCACATTCTGACACGTGAAAACCATGAATTCAAAAAAGCGATATATGCTACCATCGGATTTACCGTACTCGATAAGGAAATTATCTTCCCGTCAGATATTAACCAGAAGCGGATATCCAATCCGGATGTAAGCCGCTACGACAGTTATGCAACATTTACAATCGAGGGAGAAAAACAACCGTGTACAATGGTATTATATTCCGATAAGCCTTATAGCGGAGGAGATTTATCCCAATACATGCAGACAGGTCTTATCCCTCTGAACGAACGCTATATACCCGTACAGGAAAAAGGAAATACTGTAATCTATCCGCTTACCGCTGCTACCGACTTTTATGAAGTAGTAGGCAATAATACTCCATACACCATTGATCCGGAAGAAATTGCAGCAGAAAACTTCCAGTATGCTCTTCTAAATACCGGTAATATAAAGACTCCTCAAATTATAGAAAAAATAAAAGAGGTATTGAAAAAGAAATAAATATCACGAAGCATATAAAACTTTAACCAATCTATGATAAAAAGTCATCGGCTGGACGATAGAGAACAGTTCTCTTCGTTCAGCCGACATTATTTTTACCATTCTATAAGTTTATAGCTTCTTATCCTTGCAACTGACGATGCATAGCTGCCGCAGCACGGCGTCCGTCGCCCATAGCCAGAATTACAGTAGCACCTCCGCGCACAATATCACCACCGGCATAAATAGTCGGAATAGACGACTGCATATCCTCATTTACTGCGATTGTACCTTTACGTCCCAACTCCAGTCCCGGAATAGAATTCGGAACAATCGGGTTAGGCGATACCCCCACACTGACAATAGCCATATCGATATCGATGGTCTCTATAGCTCCCGGAATAGCAACCGGACTACGGCGTCCTGAAGCATCTGGTTCGCCCAGTTCCATCTTCTGCAATACCACCTGTTTTACACGACCCATTTCGTCGGCAATATATTCGATTGGATTATGCAAAGTAAGGAATTCCACACCTTCTTCTTTTGCATGTTTTACCTCTTCCAGACGAGCCGGCATTTCGGCTTCCGAACGGCGATAGATAATCATTGCTTTTTCTGCTCCCAGACGGCGTGCAGTACGTACAGAATCCATAGCAGTATTACCGCCACCAATTACCGCCACACGCTTACCGAATGTGACCGGAGTATCAGAATCTTCGCTGGCAGCATCCATCAAGTTTACACGAGTCAGATACTCGTTAGACGACATGATGTTGATAGAGTTTTCACCCGGAATATTCATAAAGTTAGGCAGACCTGCTCCCGAAGCTACGAAAATACCCTTGTAACCTTCCTGTTCCAAGTCTTCTACACTGATGGTCTTACCCACAATACAGTCTTTTACAAACTGTACACCCATCTTCGAAAGATTGTCAATTTCTACGTCTACAATCTTGTTCGGCAAACGGAATTCAGGAATACCATATTTCAATACACCCCCAATTTCGTGCAGTGCTTCGAATACAGTCACATCGTATCCCAACTTAGCCATATCACCGGCAAACGACAGACCGGCAGGTCCCGAACCTACTACCGCTACCTTAATACCGTTCTTTGCAGCAATCTGAGGAACGGAAATCTGTCCGCTTTCACGTTCATAGTCGGCAGCAAAACGTTCCAGATAACCGATAGCCACAGCTTCGTGTCCCATCTTCAGGTGAATACACTGCGATTCGCACTGTTTTTCCTGCGGACACACACGTCCACACACAGCCGGCAATGCACTGGTCTGCTTCAGAGTACGTGCAGCTTCGAGGAATTCTCCACGCTCTATGTTTTTGATAAATGTAGGAATATTGATACCCACCGGACAACCCTGCATACAAGACGGATTTGCACAGTCCAGACAACGTTTAGCTTCTGTTACAGCCTGTTCCTCGCTCAATCCCAGGTTTACTTCTTCTTTACGGCTGTGTGAACGATATTCCGGTTCCAACTCGTTCATCTTTACACGAGGGATCGCAGTACGTTCCTTCGGCTTCATGCTCTTACGAAGTTCTTCACGCCAAGGAGCCTTACGGTCTGATGCCTCTCTTTCTGCCTCACAAGTATCAGGTTTTTCAACTTCCAATTTATGTATTTCAGCACGTTCAATATCCTTGAAGGCTCCCATACGTTTCAACATCTCGTCGAAGTCTACCTGATGACCGTCAAACTCCGGACCGTCTACACAAACGAAACGAGTTTTTCCGCCCACAGTGATACGGCATGCTCCACACATACCGGTACCGTCTACCATGATAGTATTCAGTGACACATCGGTAGGGATTTCGTATTTCTTTGTCAGCAAGCAAACAAATTTCATCATAATAGCCGGACCGATGGCAAAGCACTTGTCTACTTTCTCGCGCTTGATGACCTCTTCCACTCCTTCGGTTACAAGGCCTTTCTTACCATACGAACCATCGTCTGTCATGATGATTACTTCATCGGAACTCTCACGCATTTCTTTTTCCAGGATAATCAAATCCTTTGTACGTCCTGCCAAAACTGTAATCACACGGTTTCCCGCAGCTTTCAATGCCTGTACAATAGGAAGCATCGGTGCCACACCTACTCCACCTCCGGCACATACTACTGTACCAAAGTTTTCAATATGAGTAGCCTTACCCAACGGACCTACTACATCGGTCACGTAATCGCCTTCATTCAGTTCACACAGACGGGTAGACGACAGTCCCACCTCCTGTACCACCAAAGTAATAGTACCTTTTACAGGATCGGCAGCAGCAATGGTCAGCGGCATACGCTCGCCTTTCTCTCCCACACGCACAATTACGAAATGTCCCGCCTTACGAGACTTGGCAATCAAAGGGGCTTCAATGACAAGTTTGAAAACCTTTTCTGAAAAATGTTCCTTTGAAATAATTTTATTCATTTTCTTACGCTATAAGTTAGTTATTTCTTTAGTATCCCCAGAGCCTGTAGAAATCATTCCGTAAAGACTGACCGGACAACCTGTTCAATCTCAAACAGACTCCATTCTTTCGATTTTAACCCTGCAAAGGTAGTATTAAGAAAAGATATACACAAAGAAATGAGCAAATTAACTCAACCCTGTAAGCAATAATTTATGGGATATTACGGTAGCTTTTCTCTGTTTTCAGGCTTCCAGTCTCCCTTTCTTTCTAACAAATATCAAGGAAACAAATTCCATAGTTCAATTGACAAAATGTAAAATCCCCCAATCTCTTTATCAGTACTGCAAGAGGATTGACAAAATGTCAAATCAGAGGCCTCTACACGACGATATTTGCCCCCAGGTACAAAAGTGATAAGAAAAAAGCCTGTTTTTCGAAATCAGGCAAACTCAAAAAGAAAGCTGTTCTTTACCATTGCAAACACAAAACCATCAAAAAAAGGGATTTATCAATCTTCATACTCTCCAAAAACCATCTATCAATAACATTATACTATTATCAAAAAGAAGATTCAGACAGGAGGGTTGATAACTGAAAATGTGAAAAAGTGTATAAAAACTGGGGTTCAAACCTCCCAAATTCTATCATCAGTATCGAGTACACACGGAACTAATGGCGTGAGCATACGGTATTAGTCACATCAGGCATTGATACTTGTATCGTTTGCCCCCGATTCAAGTATCGTTTCCTTCTATTACAAGTCCTTTCAAATATGTTTTCCAACATGTTTAGAAGGCATTTCATAAGAATTTAACTGTGATTCAGGCTTCATAAAGGCTCTTTTTGTACAAAATACGAGTTAGAAGGAAATGGCATTTTAGCTCTTTTTGATACAAAAACCCCTTTATTGATATCAATATGACTACACACTTTTAACAAAAAATTAATATATAAATAACAGTAGGAAAACTATATTTATATCACAAAATAATTATCTTTGTGATTAAAGAGATTAAATATATAGTGTATGGAGCTGAACCATAAAAGCAATAAACCTTTGCATCTTCAAGCAGAAGAAGTTCTTCGAACCCTAATCGATTCAGAAGAATATAAATCGGGAAAATACTTACCCAATGAAATAGAACTTTCACAAAAATTGAATATCTCCCGCAATACATTACGACAAGCCATTAACAAACTGGTTTTTGAAGGTTTATTGATACGAAAAAAAGGAGTCGGTACAAAAGTAGTACAAAAAGGTATTATAAGTGGAGTGAAAAATTGGCTTAGTTTTTCACAAGAAATGAAGATGTTAGGAATAGAGATTCGAAATTTCGAACTCCATATAAGCTGGAAAAAGCCCAATGAGGAGATTTGCAACTTCTTCAATATCGACAAAAAGAATCCTATAAAATGCATTGTCTTAGAGCGAGTAAGAGGGAAAAAAGAATATCCATTTGTATATTTTATCTCCTATTTTAACCCCAAAATACCTTTTACCGGAGAGGAAGATTTTACACGGCCTCTATATGAGTTGTTGGAAAAGGAGTATCAAATAACCGTAAAAACCAGTAAAGAACAGATTTCTGCCAGCCTGGCAGGAGAAGAAATAGCAGAAAAACTGGATATCAAAACCACGGATCCGATTCTTATCCGCAAACGTTTTGTATACGACACCAACAATACCCCAATAGAATATAATATCGGCTATTACCGTGCAGACAGTTTTACATATACAATTGAAGCTGAACGATAAAACTTGTATATCAAAAACAAAAAAAAGATGCGTAAAAGCCTTTCCGGCATTTACGCATCTTTTTCATACACTTCAAGATTGTTACTTATTTCAACTTAACAAAAAGTTCACCTTCTACTTCGCTTGTTTCAATCTTATCTTCTCTCAATAACCAACCCAAACCCAAAAAGAAATCTTTATCTACCAGTTTGGTAGCTTTTTTAATCTGTTTTTGAGTTTTTCCATCATTTCCATTTAGTGTTTCCCAGATTTTTCCGGCAATTACACCTGCTTTTTCTTTCAACATAGCTCTTAGTTTAAATCGTATTTACAATTTATTTAACACGAATAAGTATTTGTGTCTTACGGCGCAAAAATAAACAAAAAACAAGACCTTCTTCTACTTTCCTTAAAAAAACTTTCATTTTAATAGTAAAAAAAGGGAACATTTTACAATTTTCCTTCTTTTTCGAGGAAATCCCCCCATATCGTTGCAGCTATTTCAACCATCTTTGCACAAGGACGTTTGGCATAATACTGGGCGGTACGCGCTTCTGGAGTTGCTACAACAGGCTCTTTTTTTGACAAGCCCAGCAATTCTGCACAGTGTATGGTTCCTGTAACTTCCTTGAATTTTGCAGCCAGTTCCTGCACAAGAGCATAATTGGCAGCCTTACTTTCACGATCGGCTCCGGAAAGTGCACTACGCTCTAGTCCAGCCAACAAAAACATTCCACAAGCCGCCCCACATATTTCACGCATACGCCCAATACCTCCTCCAAAAGAAGCAGCCATGCGCAGTGCCTGTTCGGGCGTAAATCCATAAAGATCGGCATAAGCAGCCACAACCGACTGCGAACAATTATATCCCTCCTTAAAAAGAGCTACAGCTTTTTCGATGCGTTCCTGTTTATTCATTTCCTGCAACATTATTTATAGGATTTCCATTCATATAAGCTTTTAAATTCTCGACCGCCTGTTTCATCAGACGTACACGAGCCTCACGAGTAGCCCAGGCTATATGCGGAGTTATAAAACAGTTTTTCAATTTTAGCAAAGGATTACCAGCTGAAGGTGGCTCAGCAGAAAGCACATCAAGTCCTGCTCCCAATAAACGACCTTCCACCAAGGCTTCCTCCAAGGCTTTTTCATCAACCAGGCCACCTCTTCCTGTATTGATCAGAATAGAATTCCGTTTCATCAGCGACAGACGGAAAGAATTGACCATTTCCTTAGTCTCCTCATTCAAAGGACAATGAAGACTGACAATATCACAATTGTGAAACAGATCGTTCAACTCCATTTTTTTCACTCCC
Organism: Phocaeicola acetigenes; assembly: GCF_027529745.1. Classification (NCBI taxonomy): domain Bacteria; kingdom Pseudomonadati; phylum Bacteroidota; class Bacteroidia; order Bacteroidales; family Bacteroidaceae; genus Phocaeicola; species Phocaeicola acetigenes. The sequence goes on along the minus strand of NZ_JAPZVM010000007.1, from coordinate 5,606 downwards.
TCGGGAAGACTATTCTCCGGTTTACTGGTGTATACACAAACTTCCATACCGAAGCTTCGTGCAATGGCCGCAGTAGCCTGTCCGGTATGTCCGAATCCCACAATTCCCATTTTCTTTCCTGCAAGTTCTATCAACGGAGTATTCCAATAACAGAAATCAAGCTGTGAACTCCATACCCCATTTTGTACTTCACTGGCATAATGTGCCACATGTTGAGTGATATTCAGAATATGCGCAAAAACCATCTGAGCTACCGACTGAGTGCTATAGGCCGGAATATTGGTTACTACAATTCCCCGTTTCTTTGCCGCTTGAACATCTACCACATTATATCCGGTAGCCAATACACCTATATATTTCAGGTCAGGAAGCGAATTGATTGTTTCTGCAGAAAGTACCGTCTTATTCGTCAATAATGCCTCAGCTCCTTCTGCCCGCCGTAATACATCACTTGGGGCTGTACGATCGTGTATCGTCAGTTCACCCAGTTCATTCAATGACTCCCACGAAAAATCCCCGGGATTCAATGTAAATCCATCTAAAACAACTATCTTCATTTCTATATTCTTTAATCTTTAAATCGTTCTCCCCATAGCTGAACCATCCGTTCTTTCAACTTAGCCTCAGCCGGATTATCTTGAGCATGCCAAATACGTCTCTGCTGCATTTCATCCGGTAAGAACTGCTGCTTTACAAAGTTCCCTTTATAAGCATGCGCATATTTATAATCTTTTCCATATCCTAACTGCTTCATCAATTTGGTAGGGGCATTTCTTAAATGAAGTGGTACCGGTAAGTTTCCAGTCTCCCGTACCATTTCCAGCGCAGAGTTGATTCCTTCATAAGCCGAATTGCTTTTCGGACTGGTTGCCAGATAAACGGTTGCTTCGGCTAACGGGATTCTTCCTTCCGGCCATCCTATCTTCATTACAGCATCAAATGCAGCATTGGCCAGCAACAATGCATTAGGATTGGCCAGACCGATATCTTCGGAAGCTGATATAACTAAACGTCGGGCAATAAAAGCAGGATCTTCTCCTCCCTCCACCATACGGGCAAGCCAATATAAGGCTCCATCCGGATCGCTGCCACGGATAGACTTGATAAAAGCAGAAACAATATCATAGTGCATCTCTCCTTCCTTATCGTATGCCAATGGATTTTGCTGCAAACGTTCCACTACTTTTTCATCTGTAATGACAACCTCTTCCTCTCCATCGGCCTCTACCACCAGTTCCAGGATATTCAGCAACTTGCGCGCATCTCCTCCTGAATAGCGGAGCATAGCATCCGTTTCTTTCAACACTATTTTCCGCTCTCTCAAAATAGCATCACGGACTAAAGCCTGCTGCAGCAGTTCAAGCAAATCTTCTTTCTCAAGAGATTTCAGTACATACAACTGACAGCGCGACAAAAGCGGACGAATGACTTCGAAAGAAGGATTCTCTGTAGTAGCTCCTATTAAAGTCACTACCCCGGTTTCTACTGCTCCCAATAAGGAATCTTGCTGAGATTTGCTGAAACGATGAATTTCATCTATGAAAAGAATAGGACTCTGCTGGGAAAAGAAACGATTGCTACGCGCTTTCTCAATTACATCGCGTACATCCTTAACTCCAGAAGTCACTGCACTCAAAGTATAAAAAGGAGTTTCCAACTTATGGGCAATAATCTGTGCCAATGTAGTCTTGCCTACTCCGGGAGGTCCCCATAAGATAAAAGAAGAAATACGTCCCGCATCAATCATTTTACGCAAGACAGCCCCCTCTCCTACTAAATGCTTTTGTCCGATATACTCATCCAGCGTCTTTGGACGCATTCTTTCTGCCAAAGGTTGTGCCATATTCTGATACTCCAATTAGAGACACAAAAATACGTAATTCTACTCAAAAAAACCTTTAGTGATTCGGAAAAAAGCCAGACATAAGGGCAATAAAAAAAGGCGCTTTTCACAAAGAGCCTTTTTTAAGTTTTCAATAGGTATTAGTTTTTTTTTAAGGTAAAAAGATTGTTTTCAGGATAACGCCACAAAGATGCGGCCTTTTTTTTAGCTAACCAAATAAAAAAACATGTCTTAAAACACATTTCTGACATTTCTGGCATTTTCTTTTATTTTAAATCTGTTCATTGTCTTTTTTTGAAGCTTTTTCAAAAATAAGAAAAATTTATTAAATCGATACAAATTCATCCATTCAAAAATTCCCAAGTTATCCATCAGCAAAATTTACATAAAGTCTAATAGGTATATAACAAAAGAATGCTTATTTTTGCACACATAAAGTGTAAAAGAAAAAACCACTATGACTGAAATGAATGCAGCTGAAAGTTCAGAAAAGAAAAGTTTGAACTTCATAGAACAAATTGTAGAAAAGGATTTAAAAGAAGGTAAAAACGGAGGTAGAATACAAACCCGTTTCCCGCCCGAACCGAATGGTTACCTGCACATCGGACATGCCAAAGCAATCTGTATGGATTTTGGTATTGCACAGCGTTACGGTGGTGTATGTAATTTGCGTTTCGATGATACCAATCCTACAAAAGAAGATGTTGAATACGTAGAAGCCATCAAAGAAGACATTCAATGGCTGGGCTACCAGTGGGGAAATGAATATTATGCATCAGATTATTTCCAGCAATTGTGGGATTTCGCTATCCGTTTGATTAAAGAGGGAAAAGCTTATATAGACGAACAGTCGTCCGAAGAGATTGCTGCACAGAAAGGTACTCCTACCCAACCAGGTACAGAAAGTCCATATCGCAATCGTCCGATAGAAGAAAGTCTGGAACTGTTCCAGAAAATGAATTCAGGAGAAATTGAAGAAGGGAAAATGGTATTACGCGCCAAAATAGATATGGCTAATCCTAATATGCATTTCCGCGACCCAATCATCTACCGTGTAGTAAAAACCCCTCACCATCGTACAGGCGACAAATGGAAAGCATATCCGATGTATGACTTTGCTCATGGACAAAGCGACTACTTTGAAGGAGTAACACACTCACTTTGTACGTTGGAATTTGTTGTTCACCGCCCGCTGTACGATTTGTTTGTAGATTGGGTAAAAGACGGTAAAGATTTGGATGACAACCGCCCACATCAGTACGAATTCAACAAGTTGAACCTCAGCTATACTCTGATGAGTAAGCGTAACTTGCTGACTCTTGTAAAAGAAGGACTGGTTAACGGATGGGATGACCCTCGTATGCCGACAATCTGCGGTTTCCGCCGCCGTGGCTATTCTCCAGAGTCTATCCGGAAATTCATCGATAAGATTGGTTATACTACCTACGATGCATTAAACGACTTCGCTCTATTGGAAAGTGCAGTACGCGAAGATTTGAATGCACGTGCAACCCGTGTATCTGCTGTCCTGAATCCGGTAAAACTGATTCTGACCAACTATCCGGAAGGACAGGTAGAAGAAATGGAAGCCATCAACAATCCGGAAGATCCGAACTCAGCCACACACAAAATCGAATTCAGCCGTGAGTTGTGGATGGAACGCGATGACTTCATGGAAGATGCTCCGAAAAAATATTTCCGTATGACTCCGGGACAGGAAGTTCGTTTGAAAAACGCATATATTGTAAAATGTACCGGATGCAAGAAAGACGAAAACGGTAATGTAATAGAAGTCTATGCTGAATATGATCCTAACACAAAGAGTGGTATGCCTGAAGCAAACCGTAAAGTGAAAGGAACATTACATTGGGTAAGCTGCAATCATTGCCTGAAAGCAGAAGTCCGCTTGTATGACCGCTTGTGGAAAGTGGAAAACCCACGCGATGAAATGGCTGCTATCCGTGAAGCCAAGAACTGCTCTCCATTGGAAGCAATGCAGGAAATGATTAATCCTAATTCTCTGAATATTCTGACAGAATGTTATGTAGAGAAATTCCTGGCAGATGCCAAACCTTTGGATTACTTGCAGTTCCAACGTATTGGTTATTTCAACGTAGACAAAGATTCTACTCCAGAACATTTAGTATTCAACCGTACTGTGTCTCTTAAAGATACTTGGAGTAAAATCAGCAATAAATAAGATTGATTTATAAAAATCCTATTTTATCCAACGAAGAATTTGCGAGCCTCATCATAAATCAGCTTGCAGATTCTTCGTTATTCATTCATAAAAATTACCTACACATGAGACATGATTTAGCATCCAGCTTTAATACTCCCGAATTTCAAGCCATCAAACATAAATATGAAGAAATGAAGCAAAATCATACTCATGTTTATATGGAAAGCAACGAGTTGACCCATCTTGCAGAATATTATGCACATCAGGGAGACAGCAAAGCTTCGGAAGAAGTTATCAATTATGGACTACAACTTCATCCCGAGAATCTGGATATTCTTATCTACAAATGCAATAATCTGGTAGCCAGAGGAAAAATCAACGAAGCTTTTTTTCTATTGGAGACGATTCCCGATCAAAACGATAGAGAAGTAAGACTGACTTACGCCAATCTCTGCCTGGAACGTCAGGATATAGAAAGTGCAGAAGAAGTATTCAAACAACTTGCAGAAGAAGAAGATAATGATACCAACACATTGCTGGATATAGCCGATATTTACATGGATGCCAACATGGAAAAGATGGCTTACCACTGGCTACAAAAAGCTTACAGACAGGCTCCCAATGATATAGAAGTATTGGAATCAATGGCTGATTATCATTATTCGTTCAAAAGTGTAGAACAAGCTACCGTTTATTATAATAAACTATTGGATGAAGATCCATACAATCTATACTATTGGACAGAACTCACCCGCTGTTACCTGCAGATGGGCGAAATAGAACAAGCCATGGAATCCGTAGAGTTTGCACTGACCATAAACGAAAACGATCTGACATGTATTGAAATGAAAGGTTATTGTTTTCAGCTTTTAGGAGATGGTACTTCCGCATGCAAATGCTATAAGCAGGTAGAGCAGTCCGTTTCCAACAAAACACGGATTCGAATGGTACTGATGGCTTGCTATTTCATCGATAAAAAATACGATGAAACGATTCAATATTGCAACAAACTTTTGGAAAGCAACGACTTGGAAAACTTTGAAAGAGCCAATGTATATCATAAACGTGCTGTATCTCACTTAGCAAAAGGTGAATACGAAGAAAGCGAAAAAGACGTTATCAACGGGCTTACCTACGATGGAGAATTCAGTGAGCTGTATCTCGTTCAAGGAGAACTATTCGTATCCGAAGGAAAAATGATAGAAGCAGAATGTTCATTCAGAAAAGCAGAATCATTCGCAATGGAAAAAGCAGAAACTGCACAACAGGCTGCAACCACTTATATGAGATATGAACATTTTAAAGAAGCAGTTCAACTTTATCATTGGATAGAGAAAGAGTATCCAGAAGAGGTAAAAGACTTCTACAGCTACATCGCTTTCTGCTATTACCGCTTAAAAGATGAAAAAAATATGCTCAAGTATATGGTTCGAAGTTGTTTCTATACTCCAGAATCATTGTCTAATCCCCTATGGGGAGAAAAAGACATGGGAGAAGACCAAGATTTCTTTAATTTGGCAAGAATTGTTTTGAAGGAAATTCAAGAAGGAAAAATAAACGTTTCTTCGTTCTTATAATTTC
>NZ_JAPZVM010000006.1:0-169867 GCF_027529745.1 Phocaeicola acetigenes | reverse complement strand
TCCAAACACAGAGAAAAATGACTCACAGCATACAATGATTCCGGTTCTAAACAAAACCGGATTTCCATTTTTTTCTGTGTTTTCAACCGGAAAACAGCATCCGGAAGAATTATTCGGACTAAAATTTAATCCCAATAATAACCTAAAAAAACGCGACTTATCGCGTGAGCTGTCGATACTTGTATCGTTGCCTTACGTGACGTCGCATCAGCCAACGCGACAAGTCGCGTTTTTTAAGCCAACAAAGACCTTCTACAAGCCTCTAAAAAGTCATATCATCTAAAACGAAAAAGGTTTTCGAAAGATCTATTCGATCCATCGAAAACCTCCACTTGATTCGAAAAAACAATCAATTATAATTTTAATACTAATGCCTCAACCAAAGTTCAGGATTCAACTTATTGACCTCTTTACGTAACTGGAAATGAAGTACCGTATTTCCATCTTTATCAGTATGCACTTCCCCAATCATATCACCTGTTTTCAGCTGGCTACCCTTACGTATCAAGACAGAAGACAAATTACAATATACCGAAATATAATTACCATGACGCACCAACACATTCGCCAATCCGTTATACTGGAAAATAGCAGAAACCTCTCCATTGAATACGGCACGTGCCATTGCCCCTTTCTTTCCCTTAATATCAATACCTTTATTATCAAGACGTACATTCCGTAAACCACTCACTTGATACTGACCATAATGACCAACTATTACATACGCACCAGTAATAGGAACAGGCAGTTTTCCCTTATTCTGTTCGAACGTACCCGACAAACGTCGATCCTCTGAATCAATCTTATAAGCATCAATCTTACCTTTCGCAAGCGTTTTTTGGTCTTTATCCGATGATTCTGCCGATTTTTTCGAAGCTTTACCAGACTGTTTTGCTTCCGCCTCTGCCTTACGACGTGCTTCTTCTTCAGCACGCTTACGTGCTTTCTCTATTTCCTGTTCAATCAAGAAATCAATTTGTGCATTCAACTTATCGGCTGAGCGACGCTTCTTAGACAATTCCGACTGAATACTACGTTGCTTCTTTTTCAACGTACTCAATAACTGCTGTCTCTCCTTTTCTTGCTTTTCCAGCTTCAGTTTTTCTTCCTCGCCCTGTTTCAACAACTCCTCTTTCGCCTTCCGACTATCCACTAATGTCTTATGCTTAGCATTAACCTCTTCTTGTTTCTTCTGCAGTTGTATTCCCTGCACACGCTGATAATCGGCATATTCCCGTACATAACGAAGTCGACGATACATCTGACTCAGATTATCGGCCGAAAAAACAAACATCAGTTTTTCCTGCACCGACTTATTCCGATACATATAATTGACAGACTGTTCATACTTCTCACGTTTATCTGCCAATTCTTTTTGCAAGCGCTTCAACTCTACCTGCAAACGATTTATTTCCCTTTGAATTGTTTCTACATCTTTTTCTATGGTAGCAAGATAACGTTTACGCTCATCTATTTGTCCAGACAACAATGCCAAGTTATTCAACTGACTATTTACATCCTTCTTAGTGGACTGCAACAACGTCTCCGATTCGGAAATCTGCTTACGAAGCTCATTCCGTTCTTTTTCCAGTTCACGAATCTTTCGTGTACTCTGTGCCACCAACGGAAGACACATGCACACACAGAATATACCTAGCCACAGAATACGTTTCATCATTTGAGTAACATTTTCACTAATTCTTCTACTTCTATCTTCTTATATCTAGATGGAATATTCGTATGCGATTCCCAGCCGTTATCAACCGATAAACGAGAAAGTTTCATATCCAATGCCACTTCCGGTTTCACACCTCCTATCGTCAATCCCATATGCTGAGGGAAAGGACGTGCATCCAATCGTTGAAAATCATCATACTTCCAATTCAACGTATACCCTGTACCTTTCACACCAATGCGGCTCTCCTGCAACAAACCACTATCGGCAGAAGTACGGAAACTGTATGTCAATACTTTCGAAGACTTAGCCTCCAACAAAGCATTATCCCCTTCTACCGAGATACGGAACAATGAAGCATCATCAGCCGTCAGTTGAGTCCGATCCGGTAAAAACAACTCGTTAAAAAACAACGACTGCAACACATGAAAACTTAAATCCGTACGCGCCCAATTATTTACCTGTTCAAACGAAGCCTGCACATAGCGCTTATTCAACCTGTCAAGCACCAAAATACCTTGTGGCGATATCTCCATACGTACCACTTCTATACCTAAAAGTGGTGCTACCGAAAACTGAATCACTTCCCCCCGCTTCATACGAAGTGTGGCATTGACCTTTGTAGTACCTTTTGCGCCCATATCCAGCGCAAGCGCCACCTTTCCCGTCACACACTCCCAGTTGGGAGAAAGTTCAATTACCTTCTCTGTATATGCTTTTCCAGACAGTCCACCCACTCTCGGCGATCTTTCCATCCAACGGTTTGAACCACACGAAGCAAGCAGTAAGGTCACAACAACTACAAAAGTAAGTTTCAGTATATGTTTCATTCCGCAATATATTTCTTTAATGCAATTTTACGTTTCAAACGATTCAACTCCTCCTTAGTACGAGGAGTAGAGCCATCTTCTTCCTTATCATCCATCGAAGCAGATTGTTTCCAATACTCCAAAGCTTTCTCTTTTTCACCCAGCATATAATAAATATCCCCACAATGCTCGACAATGAGCGGACTCTTCTTTCCTTCCTCACTTCGCATTGCCTGGTCAATATAGATGCGGGCTTCAGTATATTTACCCTTTTCGAACAAAATCCATGCATACGTATCCAGATAAGTTGCATTCTCCGGCTCTGCCTTTACCGTACGATAACTCATTTCCTCTGCCTTATCCAAATTCTTCCGTTCCAATGATAAATAATACGCATAGTTATTTAATGAACCGATGTTATCCGGATTGTACACCAACGAAGAGTCATAAGCTGCATAAGCTTCTGCCTGCATCTTTTTAGTATGATACAAATCTCCTAAAATCGCATAAAAGTCGGATACAATATTCTTATCGCTTTTTTCGTTTACCTGCTTCACCCCCTTCGAAAACACTTCCAAAGCCTTATCGGTTTCTTTCTTCTGGAAATGCGCCAGTCCTAAGTAATAATAAAACTCCAATGCATCCGGATTATACTCCAGTGCAGGAGTCGCAATATGAATAACCTCATCCAGGTTATTGTCACGAATTGCATAGCTTAGCAACTGCAAGCGTGCCGGTTTATTCTCCGGATCGAGCTGCAGTACCTGATTCAATACCGGCACCGATTCTTTTTCCATCCGTTTCGTAATCATATACTGTGCACAAAGCATAGCCAAATCAGCATTCTGCTGTGGACATTTCAATATATTACGAAACAGATTCACAATCTGCGTACTATCTTTTGTCGTCTGCTCCGACTGCAAAATAAGCTGTCGCATAATTTCCATCTTGGTATCCGACTGCACATCACCATTCAGCAAAATCGTATCAAGCTGTACCTGATACAGGCTATCCTGCCCCATTTTTTTATAATACGAAGCCATCGAAAGCAAAGCTGGTGCATATCCCGGTTCTTCTTTCAGAATACGCTGATACGTATCGTAAGCTTCCTGTGGCTTATCATTCTCCAGATACACATCTCCCAAGATAGTCTGATAACGCATATCATAAGGATACTCCTTCGAAAGGCTCACAATCTCATTAAATGCCTGATCTTTTTGTCCCAGAAGAAGATACATACGAAACTTCTCCATACTAATCTGTTCTGACTTGCCATCAAGTTCCTCAAGACGATTCAATGTCTTCACCACCTCTCCATAACTCTGCGTCTGCGTATACAAATCAACTAAAGACATCAGCGGTTCAAGACGAGACGGGAACAAATTGGCCATATCTTCATACACCGCTATAGCCTTTGCCCACTCTCTCTTCTGCTGATAATACATAGCCAATGTCTGTTTATACCAGAAATTAGATTCATCGGAGTGTACCGCCTGCTTTAAAGCCTGCTCTCCTTTTTCCGGCAAATTCAGGAACATATAAAACTGTGATATTTCGTACAATGCCGCAGCCGACTGAGGATAGATGTCCAAACAATGCTTATACAATTCGAAAGCCGCATCATACTCTCCTTTCTGCTTCATGCGTACCGCTTCAAGGAAATAATAATCGTACTTACGGCGCTGTTCGGGAGTAAGCGGGTCTTGCTCCACAGTAGTCTGCAATGTTGATTTTCCAGTCTGCTTACCCAACGAGCCACATCCCGTGAGCCATGCAGCTCCACAGACCAGTAAAATATAGAGCCAATTTTTCATCATGTCATTCTACCTATTAATTAAACAGTTCCGGTATGACCGAACCCTCCGGCCCCCCGTTCTGTTTCATCCAACACTTCTACCGGTTGCCAGTCGATTTTCTCGTAACGTGCAATAACCATCTGAGCTATACGTTCTCCATCCTCGATAGTAAAAGGCTCTTCCGAAAGATTGACCATAATCACTCCGATTTCTCCACGATAATCTGCGTCAATCGTTCCCGGTGTATTAAGCAAAGTCACCCCCTTTTTCAATGCCAGACCGCTTCGCGGACGAATCTGTGCTTCATACCCTTCGGGCAATGCGATGTACAATCCGGTAGGCACCAAACAACGCTGTAACGGTTTCAGTACGATAGGTTCCTCCAAATTAGCACGAAGATCCATTCCAGCAGAAAGAGGAGTGGCATACTGCGGTAAACTATGTTTCGATTTATTGATAATCTGTATTTTCATTGTGTTTTTAGGTTCTAATTCATTATAAGTTGCGAATTTACATATTTCACCGAATATATAAAGGAGTTTACCATTTTTTAAATCTCAACAAACAGGCATCTTCTTTTTTAATAAAGTTTGGCATCAAAGAAAAACTTTATCTACGACCATTCTACTCCATATGATATAACAAACACAAAGCCGGACGATTTTCACAAACAGTCCGGCTTTACTACGTATTCAATAAAAAAATTAGAGTTTTTTTATCTTATGAATAACAGCTCTCTATATTTTGGAAGAGTCCACATCTGATCATCTACAATTAATTCCAGTTTATCAATATGATAACGTATCTGCTCCAACATCGGGGCTATGGTATCATGATAAGCAATAGCTTTATCACGCTCGCTCAAACATTTATTAGCCACTTTACGTGCTTCCACCATTGCATCTACATGCTCCTTGATATAGCTGGTATGCGCTGCGATTTTACGGATAATAGCCATATTTTCGGCAGAAAGCGACATTGCTTCTTCACCCAATAACGCTTTCATCTTGCAAACATTATCAAGTAACTTAGTCTGATATTCAATAGCAACCGGAACAATATGATTCATTACCAAATCTCCCAGCACCCGGGATTCAATCTGGATTTTCTTTGCATAAGTTTCCCACTTCACCTCATTGCGTGCCTCCAATTCCTTTCGAGTCATAACTCCCATATTCTCAAACATCCGGATACTTTCTGCAGCCAGATAATTATCGAAAATCAACGGGCAACTTGTTTCACAATCCAATCCACGTTTTTGTGCCTCCTGTTTCCATTCTTCACTATATCCATTGCCATCGAAACGAATAGGTTTACATTCCTTAATATATTTACGAATGACCTGAATAATAGCTGAAACTTTAGCTTCTCCAGCTTCTATCAGCGCATCCACATCCTGTTTAAAGACAGTCAACTGTTCAGCAACTGCTGTATTCAAGGCAATCATGGCACTGGCACAGTTCGCTTCAGAACCCACAGCTCTAAACTCAAAACGGTTTCCGGTAAAAGCAAAAGGAGAAGTACGGTTACGGTCTGTATTATCAATCAACAGTTCCGGAATCTGAGGGATGTCCAACTTCATACCATGCTTTCCACCCAATGTAACCAGTTCGTCAGTCGAACTTTCCTCCATATGATCTAGTACCTTGTTCAGTTGAGAACCTAAAAACGATGAAATAATGGCAGGAGGAGCTTCATTGGCACCCAAACGATGCGCGTTTGTAGCACTCATGATAGAAGCCTTAAGCAATCCATTATGTCGATATACTGCCATCAATGTATTCACCACAAAAGTAATGAAACGTAAATTCTCTTCAGAAGTTTTACCCGGTGCCATCAACAAGACTCCTGTATCTGTTCCCAAAGACCAGTTATTATGCTTTCCCGAACCATTTACACCTTTGAACGGTTTTTCGTGCAGCAAAACACGGAACCCATGATTTCGAGCCACTTTACGCATCAACGACATAATCAGCATATTATGGTCTACAGCCAAGTTACACTCCTCAAAAATAGGAGCCAACTCAAACTGATTAGGTGCAACCTCATTATGTCTTGTCTTAACCGGTATACCTAATTCCAAAGCCTGTATTTCCAAATCTTTCATAAAGGCGGCAACCCGAGTTGGAATTGCCCCGAAATAATGGTCTTCCAACTGCTGATTTTTCGAAGCTTCATGCCCCATCAAAGTACGGCCAGTGAGCAGTAAATCCGGACGAGCCGCATAAAGCCCTTCATCGACAAGAAAATATTCCTGTTCCCAGCCTAGGTATGCACATACCTTTTTTACATTCGAATCAAAATAGTGACAAACTTCTACCGCAGCCTTATCTACTGCGCGTAAAGCCTTCAGCAAGGGAGCCTTATAGTCCAGTGCTTCACCTGTATATGCAATAAAAACAGTAGGAATACACAGCGTATCATCCACAACAAACACAGGAGATGAAGGATCCCATGCCGAATATCCACGTGCTTCAAACGTATTACGGATACCTCCGTTAGGAAAAGAAGAAGCATCAGGTTCCTGTTGTACCAACAACTTGCCGGAAAACTCTTCTACCATTCCTCCTTTACCGTCATACTCTACAAACGCATCATGTTTTTCTGCAGTACCTTCTGTCAGAGGTTGAAACCAATGGGTATAATGGGTAGCCCCCATTTCTTTAGCCCATCGCTTCATACCTTCCGCCACCTGATCTGCTGCTTCCCGATCAAGAGCCGCCCCATGATCCATTGCATCTACCAACTTATGATATACTTCTGTAGGCAGATACTTAAACATTTTCTCTCGATTAAATACATATTTGGCAAAATAGCCACTCGCACACGTAGAAGGAGCCTTAACCTCCTTTGGCTTAGCTTGAAAAGCCTTTTCTACTACATTAAATCTCAATTCAGACATAAAGCTTCTCTTTTATCAACAATTAAATTTATACTTCTACTTTAACGATTATATGCAGACTCACCGTGCTCATAAATATCCAAGCCTTCCTCTTCAATACGTCCAGCTACGCGAAGTCCAAAAATCTTATCTAAAACTTTAAACAAAATATATCCCATCAAAGCAGCCCATCCACCTACTACCAATGAAGCAAAGACCTGAGCTGTCAGTAGATTCCAACTGCCTCCATACAAGACTCCTCCATCTACAGCAAATAAGCCTACCAAAACTGTTCCCAATGTACCACAAACACCATGTACAGAAGCTGCTCCTACCGGATCGTCAATCTTCAACTTTCGGTCTATAAAATCTACCGCATAAATCATTGCCGCTCCGCAAATAAGTCCTATTAACAAGGCACCCAAAGGAGAAACGACATCACATCCAGCAGTTACTCCTACCAAACCAGCCAGGATACCATTCAAAGTCAGAGAAAGCGAGGGTTTACCATACCTCATCCAACTCATAAACAATGCCATCACACCTCCTGCACAAGCAGATAAATTAGTATTGAGAAAAACTAAAGAAATAATTTTTTGGTCAGTTCCTGTCGCAGCAGCCAATTGAGAACCAGGATTAAATCCAAACCAACCAAACCACAAAATGAACACACCCAAACAAGCTAATGTCAAGCTATGCCCCGGAATAGCTTTTGATACTCCGTCTTTACCGTATTTCCCTATTCTTGGACCTAAAATCGCAGCACCAACCAATGCAATCCATCCACCTACAGAATGCACCACCATAGAACCTGCAAAATCATGACTTGCACTGCCAAAAACTTTCATCATCCACGAATCAGAAGAGCCATTCATAAGCCAGCCTCCTCCCCATGTCCAATGACCGGAAATAGGATAAATCAATACACTAATGAACAAAGTATAAACCAAATACATAGAAAACTTGGTACGTTCTGCCATGGCTCCAGAAACAATAGTAGCAGAAGTTGCACAAAAAACAGTTTGGAATATCAAGAAACCTTCTATTGGAAGACCATTATTTATATGATTGCCCACAACATCTAAATTCATAAAGTGCGGCATACCCACAAAATCTCCCAGACCAAACATCAACCCAAAACCAACACTCCAAAAGAGTAAAGCTCCAAACATAAAATCAACCAAGTTTTTCATCAAGATATTAGCAGTATTCTTCATTCGCGTAAATCCGGCCTCAACCAGAGCAAATCCCGGCTGCATAAAGAATACTAACATAGCAGCCAACAACATCCAAACAGTATTGAGCCCCACACTCAATTCATTCAGTCTGTCTGTAGTCGACATTTCACCTGTTGTCTGTGCCCACAAAGACATCGGAGTACTTACAATTATACACAAAATACATCTATGCATATACCTTACTAATAACCTATCTACTATCTGTTTCATATCTTGTCTTATTGTATTTGTATTCTGACTGTTCTTATTTCTCCTGTTCTGCATTATAAAGAGCTATATCCCCACGTTCTCCAGTACGTATACGTATAGAATCTTCTACAGGAATAACGAATATACGCCCATCACCAATTTCTCCCGTCCGAGCAGCCTCCATAATGGCCTGCACCGTTTTTTCCACATTCTTATCGCGTACTACTATTGATACTAGTATTCTTTCTATAGAACTTGTATCATAAATCACTCCTCGATAAATACGTCCTTCTCTCGTCTTTCCGACTCCTCTTACATCATAATAAGAGAACCATTCAATATCTACCTTTAAAAGGGCCTCTTTTACATCTTCAAAGCGAGTACGACGAATAATAGCTTCAATCTTTTTCATATGCAAACAGGTTTTAGTTATCCAGTTATATTTGTCTCAATCAAAAAAATGTTATCCTGTTGTTCTTTTTCTCTCCTTAAACAACTAATACCTTATACCTATTGATAAAACGTAATAAAGAACTTTCATACAATAATAAATATGATACAAAATAAACTAATTACACATCTTTATGATATTATCACAACGCAAATATAGAACATTTAGAAATCACTTTTTAAAATATAATATCAAAAAGATACTACAAGTAAATAATATTACAATCAGTTACATAAAAAAACATAATTATAACAATTCATAATACTAAAAGTGTTTTTTATTCCTTTTTATCACATAAGATAAATATTAAATATAAAACTTAATCCTAATAAAAAACCGTCTTACTGCTTTTACTGAATAAGCAGCAGACGGTTTCAACCATAATCAATAATCATCAGGTATATTAAAACTTCCAGCGGCGGATACGCTGCATAGCTTCCTGACAATCCTCTCTCTTACCAAAAGCTGTAAGGCGCAAGTATCCTTCTCCACTTGGTCCAAAACCTACTCCAGGTGTACCTACCACATTTACTTCATACAATAACTTCTCGAAAAAGTTCCAAGAAGTCATGCCCTTTGGAGCCTTCAGCCAAATATAAGGAGCATTTACTCCGCCATAAACTTTGAACCCAGCATCAGTCAAACCTTCCCGCATAATACGGGCATTCTCCATATAGTAATCAATTGTTTGCTTTACCTGCTGCTGCCCTTCAGGTGTATAAATAGCTTCAGCCCCACGTTGAGTAATATAACTTGCTCCATTAAACTTTGTACACTGTCTGCGGTTCCATAAGGAATTCAACGGAATCCTATTCCCTTTAATATCACTAGCTGTCACCTCTTTAGGAACCACAGTATATCCACATCTTACTCCTGTAAAACCCGCTGTTTTTGAGAAACTACGAATTTCAATAGCTACTTTCTTCGCTCCACGTATTTCATAGATAGAATGTGGCACATCAGGCTCTGTAATATAAGCTTCATAAGCAGCATCAAAAACAATTAACGTATCATTTTCCAATGCATAATCCACCCAAAGTTTCAATTGATCGCGTGTAAGGGTAGTGCCTGTCGGGTTATTAGGATAACACAAATAAATAAGATCCACCCGATGGTTAGGCAAAGCTGGTATAAAACCATTTTCCTCCGTACACGACAAATAAGTAACATTACTCCAACGTCCGTTTTCATCCAAAGAGCCGGTACGACCACACATTGTATTACTGTCAACATATACCGGATAAACCGGATCGGTAATAGCCATGCTGTTATCCCAACGAAGAAGCTCTCCAATATTACCCGTATCACTTTTCGCACCATCACTTATAAATACTTCCGAGGGACTGATACTAATGCCTCGTTTTGTAAAATCGTGTTTGATTATTGCATCAATCAAAAAGCCATACCCTTGCTCTGGGCCATATCCGTGAAAAGTAGAAGCATCAGCCAATTCATCTACTGCCCGATGCATCGCTTCAATACAAGCCGGAGGCAATGGACGTGTTACATCACCAATTCCAAGCCGGATAAGTTTGGCTTTAGGATAGACCACATTAAAAGCATGTACTTTCTTTGCAATATCAGAAAACAAATAACTATTAGATAACTTCAAAAAATGTTCGTTTACAAGTGCCATATCATCTATTTTTATCTATCATTGATAAGCCTCCTCGTGGACACCCTTCACCGCGCGTCCACTCGGCTCGTTCATATTCTTAAAAGAAGCATCCCAAGCTAAAGCCTCAGCTGTAGAACACGCTACACTTGGAACGCTCGGTACAGTAAGAGCTGCATTCCTACCAGGAAAATGCTCTTCGAATACAGAGCGATAATAATATTCTTCTTTATTTCTTGGAGGATTTACCGGAAAACGTTCGGCAGCATGAGCCATCTGTTCATCACTCACAGCCTGCGATGTAAACTCCTTCAGTTTATCAATCCAGCTATATCCTACCCCATCACTAAACTGCTCTTTTTGTCTCCAAGCTACACTTTCAGGTAATAAATCTGCAAAAGTTTCTCTTAAAATACGTTTTTCTATCATGCTTCCCGGACACATCTTTTCGGATGGATCAAGACTCATTGCCACATCAAGAAATTCTTTATCGAGGAAAGGAACACGACCTTCTACCCCCCAGGCAGAAAGAGCCTTATTTGCTCTCAAACAATCATACAGATACAGTTTAGACAATTTACGTACTGTTTCTTTATGAAATTCTTCAGCAGACGGAGCCTTATGAAAATAAAGATACCCACCAAAGACTTCATCAGCTCCTTCTCCGCTCAGCACCATCTTGATACCCATACTTTTAATGACACGTGCCAGCAAATACATAGGAGTAGATGCACGTACAGTAGTCACATCATAAGTTTCGATATAATAAATCACATCTTTCAGCGCATCCAGTCCTTCCTGTAGTGTGTAATGGATTTCATGATGCACAGTACCGATATGTTGAGCCACTTCACGCGCCTTCAATAAATCAGGAGCTCCTTCCAAACCTATGGCAAAAGAATGAAGCTGAGGATACCATGCCTCCGTCTTTCCTTCATTCTCCACCCGCCGGGAAGCATACTTCTTCGCCACAGCTGAAATGATAGAACTATCCAGTCCGCCAGAAAGAAGTACTCCATACGGTACATCACTCATCAACTGCCGCTTTACCGCAGCCTCAAGACTTGCTCTCAACAAAACATGTGCATCTCCTTGTGTCGGACCAGGAAGAGCTGTTTGCCATTTCCGATGATACCAGCGAACCATTTTCCCTTCCTTACTGGAATAATAATGCCCTGGCAAGAAAGTCTCATAACGTACACAGAAACCTTCCAGTGCCTTCAGTTCACTAGCACAATACACTCTTTCCTCTTCATCGTAACCTATATACAAAGGAATAACACCAATTGCATCCCTCGCAATAAGAAACTCATCGTGCTCCTTATCATAAAGTGCAAAAGCAAAAATACCATTCAAGTCTTCCAGAAAGTCAAGTCCCTTTTCCTGATACAGCGCCAGAATAACCTCACAATCGCTTCCTGTTTTAAAGGCATAACGATTCCCATACTTCTGTCGAATCTCACGATGATTGTAGATTTCTCCATTTACAGCAAGTACAAGATTTCCATCCGGCGATACCAAAGGCTGTCCTCCACTCTGTGGATCAACAATAGATAAGCGCTCATGTGCCAATATTGCCGATTCTCCACAATAAATACCACTCCAGTCCGGCCCACGATGGCGTATTCTTTTTGCCATAACCAATGCCTTATCTCTCAATTCCGGTGTTTGTTTCCGGATATTAAAAATGCAAGCTATTCCACACATAATACTTCATTCTTATCAGATTCGCGAATAAGTCTGGAAACAGAGTTGAATTACTGTTTTCCACGAAGATAGTCATCTATTTTTTGCGCTACCTTTCTACCACTATCAATACACCGCACAACCAGACTTGGCCCCGTAACCGCATCTCCTGCTACAAAAACATGTTCCGGGAAAGTTGGTAATTCCGGTTTCAGGAAGCCCATAGCCAACAATACCAAATCGGCTTTAATAATTTCTTTCCTTCCAGTAAGATGCATCTGAGGTCGTTCCCCCGGCTTTGCCGGCAACCATTCTACTTCTTCAACCTCTACTCCACACACACGACCGTTTTTTCCAAGAAAACGGGTTGATGACAAATTCCAACGTCGCACACATCCCTCTTCATGACTACTGCTGGTTCTCAAAACCACCGGCCATTGAGGCCAAGGCGTATTCGGATTATCACCAACTGGCGGTTTAGGCATAATTTCAATCTGTATTACATCTATAGCCCCCTGTCTGTGGCTTGTTCCAATACAGTCACTACCTGTATCTCCCCCTCCAATTACCAGCACATGCTTTCCGCGTGCCGAGATACGATCCTTTTCCGCAAAAGTCTGTCCAGCAAGAACCCTATTTTGCTGTGCAAGAAACTCCATTGCAAAATGAATACCTTTCAAATCTCTTCCCGGCACAGCCAAATCACGTGCCTGAGGAGTTCCTACACATACACAATAGGCATCAAAACCATCCGGAAGATGATTCAAATCAATATCTACATTAGTTTTAAACGCAACACCTTCAGCTTCCATAATTTGCAGGCGCCGGTCTATAATCGGTTTATGAAGTTTAAAATTCGGAATACCAAAACGAAGTAATCCACCAATATATTCCTGCTTTTCAAACACTGTTACTTCATATCCCTTACGGTTCAATTGATTGGCCGCAGCCAATCCAGCCGGTCCTGAGCCAACGACCGCCACCTTCATGCCATTGCGGGGATAAGACTGAGGCTGTACATATCCTTCACGGAAAGCCGATTCTATAATAGCAGCTTCATTCTCCCGAATGGTCACAGGAGCATTCAAACTAAGCTTCAAAACACAGCTTTTCTCACACAATGCCGGACAGATTCGTCCGGTAAATTCAGGAAAGTCATTGGTCAAAGTCAATATCTCATAAGCCTCTTTCCATTTTCCCCGAAACAATGCATCCTGAAATTCGGGTGAACGATTTCCCAAAGGGCAAGCCCAATGGCAGAAAGGAACCCCACAATCCATACAACGCGAAGCCTGAAGCTTGCGTTCTCCTGTATTCAGAGTCTGTTCTACCTCACCAAAATCTGCAATTCGGTCGTGTATCGGTCGATATCCCGCCTCCTGACGGGGAATTGTCAAAAACGCTTTCGGATTTCCCATATCTCTATATTCATCTTTTCGAACTCACAGTTCATTTCTTGATAGTTTTTTAATAATCACGCTGTACTTCCGCTATTTTCTCCTGCAGTTTACGCATCTGCTCTTCTGCCAACACCTTTTTATATTCAATAGGAGTCACCTGGATAAACTCATCTGCGTAATGATTCCAGTTATCCAACAAGAGTCGTGCCCGTTCAGACCCCGTATAGAGATAATGACGGCGAATCAGTTCGTGTACTTCTTTTCGTGCAGCCGTATCTTCCAGTAAAGACAATTCCACCATATCCATGTTACAGAAATAATCAAAGTTCTGTTTTCTATCCCACACATAGGCCACTCCGCCACTCATACCAGCTGCAAAGTTGCGTCCGGTTTCACCTAATACTACTACACGGCCTCCGGTCATATACTCACAACAGTGATCTCCTACACCTTCTACTACAGCAATAGCACCCGAGTTGCGTACAGCAAAACGCTCACCTACACATCCGTTGATATACACCTCACCACTTGTAGCACCATACAGCAGCGTATTTCCCGCAATCGTATTATCTTCTGCCACAAAATCACTACGTACAGGAGGATATACGGCAATCCGTCCTCCACTCAGTCCCTTGCCAAGATAATCGTTCGCTTCACCTTCCAAGCGGAAGCTCACTCCCTTTACCAGAAAAGCTCCGAAACTCTGTCCGGCAGAACCCTTGAAGCGAATCTGTATAGTCCGGTCAGGTAAGCCTTCATGTCCATATCGGGCTGCAATCTCACCGGACAACATACTTCCTACCGAACGGTCGGTATTAGCAATGGCATACTCCAACGAAACCTCTTTTTTGTTCTCCAATGCATTTTGAGCTGAAGCAAGGATAGACCGATCCAGCACCTGTTCTATTTCGTGACGCTGTGCGCTGACATTATGCAAGATACCTGCCTTACTGTTTTTATGCAACAAACGAGTAAAATCCAAACAAGCCTCTTTTGTACCCGGTCGGGACGGTGACAGTTCAATCAAATCAGTTCGTCCCACAATGTCCTCCAACTTGGTGAAACCCATATCTGCCAGGTATTCACGTACTTCCTGAGCCAGGAAGCGGAAATAATTCACTACATACTCATGATGGCCACGGAAATGAGCTCGCAAGACCGGATCCTGTGTAGCAACTCCAACTGGACAAGTATTGGCATGACACTTACGCATCATTACACAGCCCAGCACAATCAGCGCTGTAGTACCAAAGGCAAATTCTTCAGCTCCTAAAAGAGCCATACTGATAATATCGTGTCCCGTTTTCAGCTGTCCGTCGGTCTGCAGACGCACCTGTCCACGCAGTCCATTCAGCACCAATGTTTGCTGAGCCTCACTCAAACCGATTTCAGGAGGAATACCAGCATAACGCATGGAAGAAGCCGGTGAAGCTCCTGTACCTCCTTCTGCACCGGAAATCACAATCAAGTCCGCTTTCGCTTTGGCCACACCTGCCGCAATTGTACCCACTCCACTTTCGGCTACCAGTTTCACACTTACCGCAGCTTTCGGATTCACATTCTTCAAGTCGAAAATCAGTTGCGCCAAATCCTCGATTGAATAAATATCATGATGAGGGGGAGGAGAAATCAACGAAATACCCGGAATAGAATGTCTGGTACGGGCAATTACTTCATCCACCTTAAATCCCGGCAACTGTCCTCCTTCTCCAGGCTTAGCCCCTTGTGCCACCTTAATCTGTATTTCTTCGGCATTCACCAGATATTCTGTTGTCACACCAAAACGTCCGGAAGCCACCTGCTTGGTCTTGCTGCACAAAGACACCCCGTCGACCGTCTCATGAAAACGTGTTGCATCTTCTCCACCTTCTCCGGTATTACTACGAGCTCCCAATTTATTCATTGCCAGAGCCAATGCCTCGTGAGCCTCTTTACTGATGGCTCCAAACGAAATAGCTCCTGTCACGAAATGCTTGACAATTTCTTCCACCGGCTCCACCTGCTCTATAGGAATCGGATTCTTTTTAAAACGGAAAAAGTCACGTAAGAAAAGAGGATGCTCTGCCGAATTTGCCAAAGCAGTAAACTCCTTAAATTTAGTATAACTGCCCACCCGGGTAGCCAACTGAAGCAATCGGATTGTATCCGGATTCCAGGCATGACGCTCTCCATCTTTCCGGTATGAGAACTGCCCTACATGAGGCAACAAATCACCCGGTTCTGCAGGCTGGTATCCCGCCTCATGAAAAGCAAGATAATCGTGAGCAATCTCTTCCAGCCCAATTCCTCCTATCGATGAAGATGAAGTACCGAAATACTCTCTCAACAGAGGCTCTCCCAAACCAACTGCTTCGAAAATCTTTGCCCCTCTATACGAACGTATGGTACTGATCCCCATCTTACTCATAATTTTATACAATCCCTTACAGAGAGCTTTGATATAATTTTTCTCTGCCGTTTCATAATTCAGCTGAATTTCTCCCTTTTTTACAAGATCATCCAATACCGCAAAAGCCATATAAGGCACAATTGCACTTGCCCCATAGCCCAACAGCAAAGCCGCATGCATCACTTCCCGGAGCTCTCCACTTTCTACTACCAGCGCAGTCTGCACCCGCTTCTGTACAGCTATCAGATGATGATGAACCGCACTTACAGCCAGTAAAGAAGGAATCGCTGCATGTCCGGCATCCATATCACGGTCGGATAAAACCAGATAGTTCACCCCTTCGGCTACAGCTTCTTCAGCCTTACGGCACAAAGCAGAAAGCGCTTCCTGCAATCCAGTCTTACCCTTTGCCGCATCAAACAGCATAGGCAACTTGACAGTCTTGAATCCTTTATAACGGATATTACACAAAATATCCAGTTGGGTATTCGTTAAAATAGGATGAGGCAAACGCACCATCTTGCAGTGACTTTCGTCTGGCGATAATATATTATTTCCTACCGCTCCCACATATTCTGTCAAAGACATTACCAGTTCCTCACGAATAGGGTCAATAGGCGGATTGGTAACCTGTGCAAACTGCTGTCTGAAATAATTAAACAACAACTGCGGTTTATCCGACAAGACAGCCAAAGGAGTATCATTTCCCATCGAAGCTGTCGGTTCGGAACCTCCTGTACACATCGGAGTTAAAGTCCGTTCCACATCTTCGCGTGTAAATCCGAAAGCACGCAATTTGCGAGTATAGTCCGGAACTGTATTTTCTACTTTTCGTCCACTCTTCAACGTATCCAGTTCAATCCGGTTGACAGACAACCACTGACGATAAGGAAAGGCAGCAGCCAAACTCTCTTTCAACTCCCCATCATAATAAATACGGCCCTCCTGTGTATCCACCAGCAAAATCTTACCCGGTTGCAAGCGTCCCTTCTCACGTACGGTTTCCGGTTCAAAGTCAATCACGCCCGCTTCACTTGCTACTACCATCGTATCATTCTTGGTAATCAGATAACGCGCCGGGCGCAATCCGTTTCTGTCCAGCATACCTCCGGCATAACGTCCGTCGCTGAACAACAATGCCGCAGGGCCATCCCAAGGTTCCATCAAAATAGAATGATATTCATAAAAAGCCTTCAAATCTTCACTAATCGGATTCTTATCGTTGAACGACTCCGGTACCAGCATCGCCATCGCGTGTGGCAAGCTCAAGCCCGACATGACCAAAAACTCCAGCACATTATCCAGCGAAGCACTGTCACTCATATCCGATTGCAAGATAGGAGATATCGATTTCACATCACCCAGCAAAGGAGTTGACAAAACACTCTCCCTTGCTTCCAGCCAACTCCGGTTTCCACGAATCGTATTGATTTCCCCGTTATGGGCCAAGAGACGGAAAGGCTGAGCCAGGCTCCATGTAGGAAATGTATTTGTACTGAAGCGAGAGTGTACAATTGCAATTCCACTGGTAAAATAAGGCTGTGTCAAATCGCAAAAATATTCGCGTACCTGTGTAGAAGAAAGCATACCTTTATAAATAAGGTTTCTGCTCGAAAGAGAAACGATATAGAAATCCTTATGAGAAATACGCTTTTCTATTCTCTTACGAACCAGATACAACATACGCTCCAGGTCGGCATCCTCTTTTCCTCCTGTAATGAATACCTGTTTGATAGCCGGTTCTGTTTCCTGTGCACTCTTTCCAAGGATAGCCGTATTCACCGGTACCGAGCGCAGGTGCATCAGTGAAAGACCTTCCCGCTCAATTTCTTCTATCATAATCTGCAGGATAGATGCCTGTGCACCTTCATCTTTAGGAAGAAATACCAAGCCGGTACCATATCTTCCCTTTTCCGGAACAGGAATACCCTGAAGCAATATAAATTCATGAGGAATCTGTACCATAATCCCGGCACCATCTCCCGTTTTATTATCCGCACCTTCCGCCCCACGATGCTTCATATTTTCAAGCACTTTCAGTGCATCATCTACCAGTTTGTGCGATTTATTACCCCGAATATTCACTATCATACCTACTCCACAAGCATCATGCTCGTTTTCCGGATTATAAAGTCCCCTTGAAAGAGGAAAACTTCCGTCATCTTTGATATTAATACCAGTTTTCATCAGCTTTCATTTTCTTTTTGTATACTTTTACCTCAATATCCATATCATTTTGATTGTAAAAGTAGAAAATTAGCTTCATTTTTATTTAATCAAATAATAAAAAGATTGAAAAATAATTTTATCAAGTTTCAAGATATAAGAAAAACGCTCTATACAGGCCGCCCAAATAACAAATTAAAACAGACAACCCCTATTTTAAGTACAAACTATCACAACCCTTATTCACAAAAACAAAAATATTTCTCATCTTATATATATCCGTTCCACGAAGTCTCAAATTCTGCTTTCACAATACTAATCCTTGTTTTTCCGAGCTATTTCCACCGAATTTCATTAAGTTTGCAAAAACAACCTATTTCTGCATGAACTGGAAACAACTGATATCGAACAAACGCTTCGGACTGGAGTTTCTCCACGAAGCACGGAAAGAAGACCGTACCGAATTCCAACGCGACTACGACCGGCTGATTTTCTCCGCTCCTTTCCGACGTCTGCAAAACAAGACCCAGGTATTTCCCCTTCCGGGAAGCATCTTTGTACACAACCGACTAACGCACAGCCTGGAAGTTTCGTGTGTAGGTCGCTCTTTAGGAAATGAAGTAGCCACAATCCTCCTGCAAAAGCACCCGGAACTGCACGATTCGCATCTGTCCGAAATCGGTTCCATCGTATCGGCTGCCTGCCTTGCACACGACTTGGGCAATCCACCTTTCGGCCATTCGGGAGAAAAAGCCATCGGTACCTATTTTTCCGAAGGCAAGGGACTTACCCTGAAGCCGCTCCTCTCTGCCGCCGAATGGGAAGACCTTACCCACTTTGAAGGGAATGCCAACGCTTTCCGCCTGCTGACGCATCAGTTCCGGGGACGCCGCCCGGGAGGTTTCGTGATGACCTACTCTACATTGGCTTCCATCGTGAAATACCCCTTTTCTTCGCAGCTTGCCGGAAAGAAACAGAAGTTCGGCTTCTTCCTGAGCGAAGAAGACGACTACCGCCGTATTGCCGAAGAATTAGGCATTGTACGCCTGAGCCGGGAAGGAGAACCGGCACGCTATGCCCGTCACCCGTTGGTCTATCTGGTAGAAGCCGCCGACGATATCTGTTATCAGATGATGGATATAGAAGATGCCTACAAGCTGAAAATACTCACTCTACAGGAGACGAAAGACCTGTACTACCGTTTCTTCTCCCCCAAACGTCTGGCACACATCGAGGAAATCTGCCGGATGGTAACCGATGCCAACGAACAAATAGCCTACTTACGCTCCTCGGCCATCGGTGTACTGATAAAAGAATGTACCCGTGTATTTACAGAACACGAAGAAGATATTCTTGCCGGAACGTTCGAAGGAGTACTTATCAAGCACATGGAACCGCAAATCAGAGAAGCCTACGAAAACTGTTCACGTACCGCCTTCGCCAAGATATATCATTCGAAAGATGTGGTGGACATCGAGCTGGCCGGTTTCCAGGTTATCAGCACTCTGATTGACCTGATGGTGGAAGCTGTGCGACATCCCGACAAAGCTTATTCACAGCTGTTGATAAACCGCATTTCAAAACAATACGATGTGGAAGCTCCTACCTTGTACGGCAAGATTCAAGCCGTGCTGGACTACATTTCGGGCATGACCGACGTATATGCGCTCGACCTTTACCGGAAAATAAACGGCAATAGTCTGCCGGCAGTGTAACATACGCTTCACCGGTATATCTTCCTTCAAAAAACGTGACTTGTATCGCAGGCTTGCGATACAAGTATCGATCGCTCACGTGACTTGTATCGTAAGCCTACGATACAAGTCACGTTTTTTCGTTCTTCTTTTCTGCTGCATAACATTCTCTTTTCTTCTTTTATATCGAAAGTTTTCATTAAATTTAAAGCATTAATAACGAAATAGTTAAGACAGGAATATGCAATTCCTATCAGGAATTCCAAAAACGTTTATATAAAAAACTGGTAAATAAAGAATATATCACAATCAACACTTCCATGTATGAAGAATTCTCAGAGGATAAGGTCGTAGAAGTTCCGGAAATCCGCAAATTATACGAGGAAGGAGGAATAGACAAAGTATTATTAAAATATGTACACAACAGAATACTGCCCCATGAAAATCCAACAAGAGCCTACATTGTCTATCCTGCATCTTTACATAATATACTCTTTGGCTGGGATGATGAATGTGGAGATTTCTTTTTGGAATCAACTTATTCTGAGCATTTGGAAAAAATCAAAAGAAACATATCAGATAAATAAGAACAAATATTCCAAACTTCTTTTGACAAAATGAAATATTTCTTCCTCATCTGTATAATATTATTCTGCAGCTGCGGGTATAAAGAACAAAAAACAATCAAGAAATTTCTGAGTTCATTGTTGACTCAACATTGAAACGTAATTATCAAGAATGCAAAGGCTGTTACTTTATGCCCAACAACCACAACGGAAAAGATGTCCAGACTGCAAAAGAAGCTTTCGAACTTGCCCTACCTATTTTATCGGACATGAATAAAGGCAACATCGAGAACTTGATTCCCATCCATATTACATTAGTAGAAGATACAATATGGATACTATACGGATACCCTCACCCCAAAGATAATGAAATTATAATGGGCGGAGGATTATATATAGAAATGTCAAAAAACAATGGAGCCATTCTAAAAGCTATCATTGAAGAATAAAAAACCTCCAAACTTCTTGACTATCCGTCGGGCATATGATACACAGAAAGAAAAAGAGTATAATAACTCACCTAATGGAAATATAGTTTTAATGGGATGATTACTAATTTTAAAAGGTAACTACTAAATATATAAAAGAGAAATGAGAACAGTAATTTACATATTTTTTCCACTCTTTCTGTTTTGTGCAACGAACTTGAATGCTCAGCGTCAAATACAGATTGATACCTTATCATTTTGCTATTTCAATGGAATTACCGGACAAACTCAAACTATCAGCAAATACCAAATAACAAATAAATCAAACGAGGACTATTTAACCTGGATATCATTGCTTTCAATAAACAAAAAATCAAACTCTGAATTGGTGCACGATTTTTTTAAAAAGAAAAAAGGTGATTTCAGTTTTATTGAAATGATGTTTGAAGATTTATCAGACGAACATTTAATGAATGTAGGATACTCATTTATTAAAAAAATTGCACCCGGTAAAACGTTCTCATATTTCATAGCCCAAACAGATAGGAAGTCAAAATTTTATCAAGAAAGAATTGTTCTTATGAGAAAAAGAGAAGTAGAACAATATTTAAGAATACAAATTGATGAAAAATATTTTTTCAAATTACCGAGTATTTTCTTAGTTGAACAATAATACATCGAAGACAAATGGATGTACCATCTATGCATTAGGACGTGTAAACATGTTTTTGATAAACGAAGAGGCAAGAACAGTACGCATCGTGAATGACGAGGCTACCGTTTATGATTGGAATACCGGAGGAGGATTTACGAGAAATTTATTTATCAAGGCAAAAAGACTTCGCACAGGGATAAATGATACACACGGATTTAAAACATTTTATTACGGAATAGGGAGACTGATGAATATTCTAAAATACATACTGACATTCCTGAAATATACGCTGATTTTCATCGTGTCATTCTTTATTGTACTGATTGGATTCTTATTTTATGCAGACTCGTTCATGCCAGAATGGAATGGATCGTATAAATTAGGAAAAGGGCTGTTTCTGATTGAATGGGATTGGAACACCCAAAAAATTGTTTATTCAGGGGAAACAGAAAGTAATGGCTATGGAGGAAGATGCATTATACCACCATTCCCTGACTCTCCTTGGATATGTATGCATGAAGTAAATGCAAATGACCTATGGGTTATCGTAAAAGCTACAACCCTCAAAGGCAACTACCCCCGCTATTATCTGATTGACAAATCTTTCAACATAGAAGGGCTTGACTGGAAAGCCGATAACTGTGACAGCATCATACAAAGTCATATTATTGTTACTTCCGACAGCATAAGGTTTGAAGATATATTAAAAAAGAAAAATGTTGATCTGAGGTTTAATAATATACGTTACAAATATATGTACAGAAGAGAAGAGTGATGCCGAACTGACCTTTGTAGGACATTCCTTGGGAGAAGGATTGGCTGCCGCCAATTCATTAAGGACAAACAGAAATGCCATTACATTCAACCCGGTTGCCCTTACAAAGAAAACCATGAAAAACTTGGGTTTGACACCTTCTACAAGCAAAGGACAAATTATAAACATTGTTATAAAGGGAGAAATAGTATCTGTCTTGCAAAACAGTCTCGGACTGTCTCCTATAGGAGAAACACAGACCATAAGCATATCCCAGATTCCATACTCATTACTTCCATCATGGCTAAATATTCTGCAAAGGACGAGAAACCACTTTATCGATACAATAATCCAGGAATTGGAAAACGGAGGAAACCTGATAGCCATAAACGAATTTATCAGAAAGATAAAAGCAGTAAAAAGGATACAGAAACCATCCGGTAAGTTTCAAAAACGCGACTATTCACGTGAGCTCATGTGAATAGTCACGATAGCCAACGATAATAATAGCGTAAGCTTACGATAATAGTCACGTTTTTTGAGGTATATATTCATGTAAAAAAGGCTTGCCCCATCGCTGCCGGCAAGCCTTTTTATTTCATTTTCATTTTGTAGTTATCCGAGAAGAAAAAAGTCAACAAGAGACTCTGTTCTTTATACATAGCCCACTAAACATCAGACAAATAGATGTATAAAGAGCGTTTTTTAGGGAAGCATGATCAATCTTTCGAAACAACCGGATGAGCACCTGAAGTAAGCTGCAAAGCTTCCGGGTGTTCCTTGATGTACGACTCGATATGACGTACCCGCTTTTCTTCCAGAATCTCATCTACTGCAATCAAGATACCGGTTTCCTCTACATCGCCAAAACCATCGTTGATGGCTGTACCAAACATACGCATCGTAGGCGACAGACTCATATATGCATTAACCAGAGGAGGAATGTTGTAGCCCAACTTGCGTACCTCTGTATTCAGTACCTTGTAATCTTCCTTGAAAGTATCGTTGCAGAAAATCTGCTCCAACACAGCCGGATCGGTTTCTATCTGCAAAGGAATCATCGGAGTAATCAGATTATCTTTATCTGAAAAATGTTTCTTGAGGAAATACAGAATCATATCGCGCCCCAGGCGGCTATAACTGGGATACATGGTCATTTTTCCGAAGAAATACTTCACATTGGGCTTAATCACCGTCAGTGCTCCCAGACCATCCCACAGATTATCGAGTGCAAACAGTCCTTTCGAACCGGCACGGGTGGACTGATATTCCAGTGTCACAAACGAACGTCCCAATTCTATGGTTGTAGGCAGATATTCTTTCAGAAACTTTTCAGAGAAATTGAACATATGAGCTGTTGCCAATACCGGCTTTCCATGCTCGTCGAACTCCACTTCATTTCCCAACAGATAACGGTAGCCACCCAAAATTTCTTCAGCATCGGGATTCCATACTACCAGCTGCTTGTAGGGATTCTCCATCAAATCGTATTCATCCAAATCGAGTGATTTTCCGGTACCTCCTCCAGCCGCACGGAATGCAATTTCACGTAAGCGACCTATCTCCTTCAATACATTAGGGGCATTCTTCCAGGTAACCACATAGATTTCATTATTACTTCTGTTGGTGAACCGTAAACGCTTATCCTCAGTGAGTTCGGCTTTCAAGACCTCCCTATCAATCGGTGCAATAACATCTTCCATATATCTAAATTCAATCTTCTACTCAAAGTTTATATACCAACTCTTTCACATACTCAGCCCACTCTGCCGGAGTCTTCGACTTGTCGAAGGTTTGCCACGGAATAGGTTTGCCAATAGTGACCTTAAATGTTTTATGACGGTTTTTGAACATCTCGTCGGCCAAATACAACATGGCTATGTTGAACTTGATACCCAAGAACTTGCAAACATTGGCCAATCTGTAGAAAAAGTCTGAATTTCTTCCCTCGAAATGAATAGGAACCACATAGCGATGAGTTTCCACACTCTTTGTCACGAAGGTTTTCTTCCATGCCAAGTCTTTAATAACGCCATTCCGACGACGGGAACACAAACCGGCAGGAAACATAATAATGTGACTGTCCGAACAGAAACCGGCTTCTACCATACGGGGAAAATCTCTGGACTGCGAACCAGTTTTATTGATTGGAATACACAAAGGAGCCAAACCATGCAGATTCATCAGCAAATCATTGACCAAATACTTGATACGTCCGTCATAGTGTTTTCCAAGCAAATAACCTAAAGCGACTCCATCTTGTCCGCCCAACGGATGATTGGACACAAACGTACACAAGCCATCGGCCGGAAGATTTTCCATCCCCTCCACTTCCAGCTTCATATCCAGAAATTCTACACAAGCTTCCAGAAAGTCGACACCGGTCTTATCGTTTACGCTTTTCAGAAAGGCATTGATTTCCTCCTGATGCACAATGTGTTTCAAATAAGACACAAAGAAACGGGGAATACGCGCAGCCTTCTTTCCGGCTTTCTCCCGTAGAATTTTATCTATGTCAATCAAAAATATAGAATCGGCGGCCATTCTTCACTTTATGTTTTGCCTGCAAATGTAACGTATCTTTTGAAATATTGCTTACTAATACCGAAAAAAATGGCCGTTTTCTACTCAAAAAGATAGAAGTAACACAAATGAAAAAGAAATATTGCACAAGATGTAATACTGTGTGCAGAGGCTTCAATCCATACGCACAGTTTTCGCTAAAGCTGTTGATAACTTCTTCAAACATTTTTATTCAATCATACCCCCGTTTGTGAGGAAAGTTGTAATTTTACAGCTCAATTGTATATTATAAGGTGTATTATTACTAATTCGAAGAAAAGAATGAACGAAACAGAACAGATTTATCACATACCTGTATTGCTCGACGAAAGCATCAACGGCATGAACCTGAAACCCGGAGGAACATACGTAGACGTTACTTTCGGAGGAGGTGGACACTCGAAAGAAATCTTGCGCCGCATGGATAAAGACAGTCGTCTGTTCAGTTTCGACCAGGACGAGGATGCTGAACGGAACATCGTAAACGACAGTCGTTTTACGTTTGTACGCAGCAACTTCCGTTACTTGCACAATTTCCTGCGTTACTACGATGTAGAAGGAGTGGATGCAATTCTGGCTGATTTGGGCGTATCCTCTCATCATTTCGACGACTCGGAACGTGGTTTTTCTTTCCGCTTTGAAGGAAGCCTGGATATGAGAATGAATAAACGGGCCGGAAAAACGGCAGCAGACATCGTCAACACATACGATGAAGAACAGCTCGCCAATCTGTTTTACCTGTACGGAGAGCTGAAAAACAGCAGGAAACTGGCTTCGGTTCTGGTAAAAGCACGCATGCAAAATCCGATTCAAACCATTGGAGAGTTTCTGGAAATTGTGAAACCGCTTTTCGGACGGGAACGGGAAAAGAAAGAACTGGCCAAAGTCTTTCAGGCACTCCGCATTGAAGTAAATCAGGAAATGGAAGCTCTGAAGGAAATGCTTTATGCAGCTACTGAGGCATTGAATCCAGGAGGACGATTGGTAGTGATTACGTATCACTCGCTGGAAGACCGCATTGTAAAAAACCTGATGAAAACTGGAAATATTGAAGGAAAAGCAGAGCAGGATTTCTTCGGAAATGTACAGACTCCATTCAAGCTGGTCAACAACAAGGTAATTGTACCTACCGACGAAGAACAGACAAGGAATCCACGTTCAAGAAGCGCCAAACTGAGAATTGCAGAAAAGAAATAAGAAGACAATGGAACAGAAAGAACAAGATACACAGGCAACCGCACCGCACATTACACTAAAGAGCATTTTGGGTGGGGACATCTTGGCTCACGATTTTCTAAAGAGGCAGGCCAATCTGCTTATTCTGATTGTGATCTTAACGATTCTATATATCGATAACCGGTATAGCAGCCAACAAGAGCTGATAGAAATCGACCAGTTAAAAAAAGAGCTGATTGATATTAAATACGATGCATTGACCATTTCTTCGGAGCTTACGGAGAAAAGCCGACAGTCACGTATCGAAGAATATATTTCGGCAGAGGGGAATACTCTGGAAACAGCAACAACTCCTCCGTACTTAATCAGAAAGAAATAAAAAGATATGATATCCGGATTGAAAAATATTACATTTCGCTATACTTTCATCGTGGTGATTATGGCTGTTTTGGCAATATTGATTATTGTCAAAGCTGGAATCATTATGTTTGCCGAACGCCAATATTGGAAGGATGTAGCCGACCGCTTTGTGAAAGAGAATGTAGTAATTCGTCCGACACGAGGCAATATCATTTCGGCTGACGGGAAGCTTATGGCAAGTAGTCTGCCGGAGTATAAAATTTACATGGACTTCCGAGTACAGAGTAGCAAGCAAGACACCATGCTAATGAATCATTTGCAGGAAATCTGCAACGGTCTGCATGAAATTTTCCCCGACCGGAGCGCACAGGATTTCCGCAAACATATTTTGAAAGGAAGAAGAGCCAAAAGCCGGCATTTTCTGCTCTACCCCAAACGAATTTCTTATATCCAGTACAAGGAAGTAAAGAAGTTACCTTTGTTCAATCAGAGCAAAAACATAAGCGGCTTGCATGAAGAGGTGTTCAACCAGCGTAAAAAGCCATTCGGTTCACTTGCAATGCGTACTTTGGGAGATATGTTCCCCGATATGGCACAAGGAGCCAAAAATGGTTTGGAATTAACCTACGATTCTCTTCTGAAAGGAGAAAATGGTATCACACACCGTCAGAAGGTTATGAACAAATATCTGAATATTGTAGACAAACCTGCAATAGACGGATATGATGTCATCACAACGATTGACGTGGATATGCAAGATATTGCAGAAAAAGCATTGGTTGACCAACTGAAAAACCTGGATGCCGTATTTGGAGTGGCCGTCGTAATGGATGTGGCAACGGGAGAAGTAAAAGCCAATGTCAACATGACTAAAGCCGGGGACGGTAAATACTACGAAATGAGAAATCTTGCAGTCAGCAATCTGATGGAACCGGGTTCTACCTTTAAAACGGCTTCTATCATGGTAGCTTTGGAAGATAAATATATTACTCCCGACTATAAAGTAGATACCAAAAACGGTATGGTCAATATGTATGGCAGCTGGATGAAAGACTGGAACTGGTATAAGGGAGGATATGGAGAAATTGATGTAACCCGTATTTTGGAAGTATCATCCAATGTGGGAGTATCAAGCATCATCGACAAATTTTATGGGAAAGACCCACAAAAATTCATAGATGGATTAAGGCGGATGAGCATAGACAAGCCTTTGAATCTGGGATTCGTAGGAGAGGCTTCTCCTCGCATAAAAGGGCCTAAGGAACGATATTTTGCCAAGACTACATTACCATGGATGAGTATAGGATACGAAACAATGATTCCTCCTATCTATATGCTAAATTTCTATAATGCCATTGCCAATAATGGAGTGATGGTGAAGCCGAAATTTGTCAAAGCAATCGCACGTAACGGAGAAATAGTTGAAGAATATCCTACGGAAATAGTCAATCCTAAAATTTGCTCAGATGAAACCTTACAGCAAATACAGACGATTTTACGCAAGGTAGTATCGGAAGGATTGGCAAAACCGGCCGGCAGTAAACAGTTCAGCGTTTCCGGTAAAACAGGTACGGCACAAATCTCACAGGGTAAAGCCGGATATAAAGCCAATGGAGTCAGTTATCTGGTTAGCTTCTGCGGGTATTTCCCATCGGAAGCACCTAAATACAGTTGCATTGTCTCTATACAGATTCCACACGGACCGGCTTCGGGAGGTTTGCAAGCAGGTAGTGTTTTCAGCCGAATTGCAGAACGTATCTATGCCAAACATCTGGTAAAGAACATTGCGCAAGCTAAGGACTCTACCGCTGTACTAATTCCGGATGTTGCACAGGGAGATATTACAGAAACAGCATATGTACTGAAACAACTGAACGTAAAAAGCAATAGTGCATCTATTCCTTATTCGTTTAATCCAGTCTGGGGTAAAGCAAAAACCACAGACAGCTATGTAGAATTAAGTACGGCTCAACCTGACAAGAAAAGAGTACCCAATGTTGTCGGTATGGGAGCAAAAGATGCTGTATATTTATTGGAAAGCTACGGCATGAAGGTACACCTTTCTGGAGTCGGTAAGGTACACACCCAAAGTATTCCTTCGGGTAGCATGGTCCGAAAAGGAGAATATATTACATTGACACTCAAAAATTAAGCATATGAAACTAAAAGACATTATACAAGCTGTTGCAGTCAATGAGACTGCAGGCTCGACAGAAAAGGAAATCGCGGGAATCCACATGGACTCTCGATGCATCGAAAAAGACTTTTTATTCGTCGCTGTAAAAGGAACACAGACAGACGGACATGACTATATAGACAAGGCAATAGAAAAAGGTGCTACCGCTGTGGTATGTGAAGTTTTCCCAACTAATATAGTACCGGAAGTGACTTATATCAAAGTAAATAGTACAGAAGACAGTGTGGGCAAATTGGCTACAGCCTTTTATGGAAATCCTACGTCAAAACTGGACCTTATCGGAGTAACTGGAACTAACGGCAAAACAACAATTGCTACCTTATTATATAATATGTTCAGAAGTTTCGGATACAAAGCCGGACTGATTTCTACTGTCTGCAATTATATCGATGGAGAAGCAATTCCAACTGAACATACTACTCCCGATCCGATTACACTGAATAGTCTGTTGGGACGTATGGCTGATGAAGGATGCAAGTATGTATTCATGGAGGTCAGCTCCCACTCTGTAGCTCAAAAACGTATCGGAGGCCTGACATTTGCAGGTGGTATCTTTACTAATCTGACCCGTGACCATTTGGATTATCACAAAACTTTCGAGAATTATCTGAAGGCTAAAAAAACATTCTTCGACAATTTGCCGAAAAATGCTTTTGCTTTAACCAATGCAGATGACAAAAATGGGTTGGTAATGGTACAGAACACAAAAGCAAAAGTATCGACATATTCACTTCGGACTTTATGCGACTTCAAGGGAAAAGTGCTGGAAGATGGATTTGAAGGTATGCTGATGGATATCAATAACCGGGAAGTAAATGTTCAGTTCATCGGACGCTTTAATGCACTTAACCTGCTGGCTGTATATGGAGCAGCTTGTCTGTTGGGTAAACAGCCGGAAGAAGTTCTGATTGCTTTAAGCACACTGCGCCCGGTATCAGGACGATTTGATGCATTGCGTTCGCCGAAAGGATACACTGCCATCGTAGACTATGCACATACTCCTGATGCGCTGACCAATGTGCTGAATGCCATTCATGAAGTATTGAACGGAAGAGGTCAGGTGATTACTGTGGTAGGAGCCGGTGGAAACCGTGATAAGGGGAAACGTCCTATCATGGCACAGGAAGCTGTAAAACAAAGCGACAAGGTAGTAATTACTTCGGATAATCCGCGCTTTGAAGAGCCACAGGATATCATTAACGATATGCTGGCTGGTCTTTCCAAAGAAGATATGAGAAAAGTTGTATCGATTGTAGACCGCAAAGAGGCAATTCGTACAGCTTGCATGCTGGCACAAAATAGCGATGTAATTTTGGTGGCAGGTAAAGGACACGAAAATTATCAGGAAATAAAAGGAGTAAAACATCATTTCGATGACAAAGAGGTATTGAAAGA
Source organism: Phocaeicola acetigenes (assembly GCF_027529745.1). Classification (NCBI taxonomy): domain Bacteria; kingdom Pseudomonadati; phylum Bacteroidota; class Bacteroidia; order Bacteroidales; family Bacteroidaceae; genus Phocaeicola; species Phocaeicola acetigenes. The sequence continues at coordinate 139,785 of NZ_JAPZVM010000006.1, read as the reverse complement.
TATTTTTGAATCAGAAAACTAAAACATCACATGTTATATTATTTATTTGATTATCTTGAGCAATTGAACTTCCCCGGAGCGCGCATGTTTGGATATGTATCGTTCCGGTCATTGATGGCAATCATATTGGCTTTGCTGATTTCAGCTATCTTTGGAGAATATTTCATCAATTTACTCAAACGAAAACAAATCACCGAGACGCAAAGAGATGCATCTATTGATCCTTTCAATGTCAATAAGGTAGGTGTACCGACGATGGGAGGAATTATCATCATTGTAGCTATACTGATACCCTGTTTGCTGTTAGGAAAGCTGCACAATGTATACATGATACTGATGCTGATTACTACCATTTGGCTTGGTACACTGGGCTTTTTGGACGATTATATCAAAGTATTCCGAAAAGACAAGGAAGGATTGCACGGAAAATTCAAGATTATCGGCCAGGTAGGTCTTGGGCTGATTGTAGGATTAACCTTGTATCTGAGTCCGAGTGTGGTCATCCGAGAGAATGTGGAAATCCAGAAAAACGGACAGATCATAGAGGTTATACATAAAAGTCAGGATGAGAAGTCTACTAAGACGACCATTCCATTCTTCAAAAACAACAATTTGGATTATGCCGACTTTGTAGGTTTTCTGGGAGACAAGGCACAAAGTATCGGATGGATCGTATTCGTGCTGATTACAATCTTTGTGGTAACAGCCGTATCAAACGGAGCCAATCTGAACGACGGTATGGATGGCATGGCTGCGGGAAACTCCGCGATTATAGGAGTAACACTTGGGATACTGGCTTATGTATCCAGTCATATAGAATATGCCAGCTACTTGAACATTATGTATATACCGGGAAGTGAAGAGTTGGTTATCTTTATCTGTGCCTTTATCGGTGCATTGATTGGTTTTCTCTGGTATAATGCCTTCCCGGCACAAGTGTTTATGGGAGATACCGGAAGTCTTACCATTGGGGGAATCATTGCTGTATTTGCCATCATCATACATAAGGAATTATTGATTCCTATTTTGTGTGGTGTGTTCTTGGTAGAGAATTTGTCTGTAATCTTACAGGTGAAATATTTCCAGAAAGGAAAAAAGAAAGGAGTACGTCAGCGCATTTTCAAACGGACTCCGATTCATGACCATTTCCGTACTACAATGGCACAACTCGACCCGAACTGTACCTATTTAATTACACGACCGGCTAATGTTTTTCATGAATCAAAAATAACCGTACGTTTTTGGATTGTAACCATCGTACTGGCAGCTATCACGATTATTACTTTAAAAATAAGATAAAAAGATCATGGCAAAAAGAATTGTCATTTTAGGAGCTGGCGAAAGTGGTGCGGGAGCAGCTGTGCTGGCAAAGAAAAAAGGTTTTGACACCTTTGTTTCCGATATGTCTTCCATCAAAGACAAATACAAGGAAATGCTGAATGAAAGAAACATCCCCTGGGAAGAGGGTAAACACACAGAGGAGTTGATACTGAATGCAGATGAAGTGATTAAAAGCCCGGGTATCCCTAATGATGCTCCCATGGTTGTTAAACTGAGAGAAAAGGGAACACCTATCATCTCAGAAATTGAATTTGCAGGCCGTTATACCAATGCCAAGATGATTTGTATCACCGGAAGCAATGGAAAGACAACGACCACTTCGTTGATTTATCATATTTTCAAAAAAGCCGGACTGAATGTAGGACTGGCTGGAAACATCGGACAAAGCCTAGCGTATCAGGTAGCTGAATACAACTACGATTATTATGTAATCGAATTGAGTAGTTTCCAGTTGGACAACATGTATAAGTTTCACGCAAACATTGCAGTACTGATGAATATCACTCCTGATCATCTGGACCGATATGAGCATAAAATGCAGAACTACGTTGATGCTAAATTCCGGATCATCCAGAATCAGACGGATGAGGATGCTTTTATTTATTGGAGTGACGATCCTATCATCCAAAGAGAATTACACAAATATGGCATTCACGGACATTATTATCCGTTTGCAGAACATAAGAAAGATGGACTGGCTGCCTTCGTAGACCAGAAGAAGGTTTACTTTACCGAGCCCATCGCTTTCAACATGGAAGAAGAAGAATTGGCTCTGACGGGAACGCATAACCTGTTCAACTCGATGGCTGCAGGTATTTCGGCTAATATCGCCGGCATACGCAAGGAGTGTATCCGCGAAGCACTGAAAGATTTTAAAGGAGTAGAACATCGTCTGGAAAAGGTAGCTCGTGTACGTGGAGTAGATTACATCAACGACTCCAAAGCTACAAACGTCAATTCTTGCTGGTATGCCTTACAAAGCATGAAAACAAAAACAGTGCTGATTTTGGGTGGAAAAGACAAGGGAAATGACTACAGCGAGATAGCCGGATTGGTAAAAGAAAAATGTTCGGGGCTGATTTTCCTTGGACTGCATAATGAAAAACTGCATGATTTCTTTGACGGATTCGGATTGCCTATTGCTGATGTACAAAGTATGAAAGATGCAGTTGATGCAGCTTATCAGATGGCAAAAAAAGGAGAAACTGTTCTTCTGAGTCCTTGCTGTGCCAGCTTCGACCTCTTCCGCAGCTACGAAGACCGAGGCGATCAATTTAAAGAATGTGTGAGAAATTTATAAACAAACATCCAATATGGATTTGCTAAAAAATTTATTCAAAGGCGACAAAGTAATCTGGATTATCTTCTTGTTACTTTGTCTTGTCTCTATCATCGAAGTATTCAGTGCCTCCAGTACCCTGACCTATAAAAGCGGGGATCACTGGAAACCTATAACCAATCATCTGATACTGCTGATGGTAGGTGCTTTCGTTGTATGGGTTACCCACAACATACCTTGCCGTATATTTAAAGCAGGAATTATACTCCTCCCTATTTCATGGATTCTTCTACTCATAGTATTAGGGATGTCGGCAATTAACGGAGCAAGCCGCTGGATAGATTTAGGATTCATTCAGTTCCAGCCTTCCGAAGTTGCTAAGATGGCTACCATCATTACCGTGGCCTTTATTTTGTCTAAACTTCAAGAGGAGGAACAGGCCAGCCGCAAGGCTATGAAATATATCTTGTGGATCACAGGAATTACCTGCGGACTGATAGTTTCGGAAAACTTGTCTACAGCCGTATTACTGGCAGGAAGTGTATTTTTGATGATGTTCATTGGCAGAGTCCCGATGAAACAACTTGGTTTACTTTTGGGGATAGGACTGGCTTCCATGTTCATTGCCTTCACTACCATCAAATACGTTCCGGACAATGCATGGGATAAGGTAGGACTGCATCGTATGGTAACTTGGAAAGAACGTCTGAAAGACCATAATAAGACCAATGTTCCTCCTGCTAAATTTGATATCGATAATGATGCTCAGGTCGCCCATGCCAATATTGCTATTGCAACCAGTAACATTTTGGGAAAAGGTCCAGGAAACAGTGTACAACGTGATTTCCTATCGCAAGCTTTCTCCGACTTTATCTATGCCATTATCATCGAAGAATTAGGACTGATAGGAGGAGCGTTTGTCGCCTTTCTCTATATTCTTCTGTTAATGCGTATAGGGAAAATTGCCCGAAATTGCGACAAGTCTTATTACGCCTTTCTCGTTATGGGAATCGGAATCCTATTAGTTTCTCAAGCCATGTTCAATATGCTTGTTGCTGTAGGAATTCTTCCGGTCACCGGACAGCCTTTACCCCTAATCAGTAAAGGAGGAACATCTACCCTGGTAAACTGTGCCTACATTGGAATCATATTAAGCATCAGTCGGCGCGTGTACGAAATAAAGCAGCAACAAGAGGAAGAAGAGCATAGTAAGCAAGTACAGATTCAAGAAGCCGCCATTGCTCTACTTCAAAATGCAGCACAATTAGGTCAAAACAGTCAAACCTCCGCAACCGAAGATTCGACAACAGAAAAACAACAGGATACACTAAAGTCCGAATGATAAAAAAAGTAAACAATCATTATTTTAAGAGTTTATTCATAACTTTGCAATAAAATAAAGACAATGAAAAAACAATTAAGAATCATTATCAGCGGAGGTGGAACGGGAGGACATATCTTTCCGGCTGTATCTATCGCTAACGCCATAAAAGAACAACATCCTGACGCAGAAATTCTTTTCGTCGGAGCAGAAGGACGTATGGAGATGCAACGTGTCCCCGCTGCAGGTTATAAAATTATCGGTCTTCCTATTGCCGGATTTAACCGAAAGAACCTTCTGAAAAATTTCAGCGTATTGATTAAGATTATACGCAGTCAGCTGAAAGCACGTAAAATCATTAAAGACTTCCAACCGCATGCTGCAGTAGGCGTGGGAGGATATGCCAGTGGTCCCACATTAAAGATGGCAGGAATGATGGGTATTCCAACTCTCATCCAAGAACAGAACTCGTATGCTGGTGTCACTAATAAATTACTGGCTAAAAAAGCCGATAAAATATGTGTGGCATACGAAGGCATGGAACGCTTTTTCGATAAAGAAAAAATCATATTAACAGGAAACCCTGTCCGTCAAGGATTACTGAAGTCCATCAATAAGGAAGAAGCCATCCGTTCATTCGGTCTGGATCCTCAGAAAAAAACAATACTGATTGTAGGTGGAAGCCTGGGAGCACGCACTATCAACAACTGTGTGATGAAAGGATTGGATAAGATCAAACATTCCGACGTACAATTCATCTGGCAGACTGGTAAATTCTACATCGACGAAGCTAGAAAGACAGTCAAACAAGCAGGAGAACTACCGATGCTCTATACTACAGACTTTATCTCAGATATGGCTACAGCCTATAGTGCGGCCGATTTAGTAATCAGTCGTGCAGGTGCCGGTTCCATCTCCGAATTCTGCCTGTTGCAGAAGCCGGTCATTCTGGTACCTTCACCTAATGTAGCCGAAGACCATCAAACCAAAAACGCTCTTGCTCTGGTCAACAAAGAGGCAGCTCTCTACGTTAAAGATGCAGAAGCCGAAAACGAATTGCTGGATTTGGCTATAAAAACAGTACAGCAACCGGAAGTATTGAAGAAGTTAAGTAACCACATTGCTGCATTAGCTTTCAAAGACTCTGCCAATGTCATTGCACAAGAGGTTTGTAAGTTAGCAGAACAATATCAACAGAAACATGAACATTAATACACTATCTGCAGTCTATTTTATAGGAGCCGGAGGAATAGGAATGAGTGCCTTAGTCCGTTACTTTCTGTCGAAAGGCAAGAAAGTAGGAGGTTATGACCGTACTCCAAGTGAACTGACAGAAAAATTGATAAAAGAAGGGGCTGACATTCATTACGAAGAAAATACAGCCCTTATTGCAAGTGATTTCCTAAACCCAGATACCACACTGGTAATTTATACTCCTGCCATACCAGCCACACATCAGGAGTTGGTGTATTTCAAGGAACATGGCTTCGAAATACAGAAACGTGCGCAGGTATTGGGTATGCTTACACAAACCGAAAAAGGCCTGTGTGTAGCTGGTACACATGGAAAGACAACCACCTCGACGATGGCAGCCCACCTGCTTCATCAGTCGCACATTGGTTGCAACGCATTTTTAGGAGGTATTTCCAAGAACTATGGAACCAACCTGCTGTTGTCCGAAAAAAGTGAGTTTGTGGTTATCGAAGCCGACGAATTCGACCGTTCATTCCATTGGCTGACACCGTATGCTACTGTTATCACCGCTACAGACTCCGATCATTTGGACATTTACGGTACTCACGAAGCCTACCTGGAAAGTTTCCGTAAATACACATCTCTGATACGTCCGGATGGTTATCTGATATTGAAAAAAGGATTGGAGCTTGTACCAGACGTGCAACAGGGAGTTACAATATATACCTACTCTACTACAGAAGGCGACTTCCATGCAGAGAACATAAGAATAGAAAATGGAGAAATCTATTTTGACTATGTTTCACCACTTGGAAACATCACAAATATACAGTTGGGAGTACCTGTTTATGTAAACATTGAAAACGGTATTGCTGCAATGGCTTTGGCACAGATTGGCGGAGCAACAGCAGAAGAAATACGCAATGCCATGGCAAGTTTCGGAGGAGTAGATCGTCGTTTCGACTTTAAGTTGAAAAACGAACGAGTTGTTTTACTAAGCGACTATGCACATCATCCGGCAGAAATCAAACAAAGCGTAACTTCTATCCGCACATTGTATCCGAATAGAAAAATCACTGCAGTATTTCAGCCTCATTTGTATACACGCACCCGTGATTTTTATCAGGAATTTGCAGACAGTCTGTCTCTTCTAGACGAAGTCATTCTGCTTGATATCTATCCAGCACGCGAAGCACCTATTCCAGGAGTAACCAGCGAGCTTATTTACAACAGTCTTCGCCCCGATATGCAAAAATGCATCTGCAAAAAAGAAGAGTTAATAGAATTGTTGAAGAACAAGCCCATCGATGTACTTATTACATTGGGAGCCGGCGACATAGATAATTACGTACCTCAAATTTACGATATATTAAAAGACCGATGATAAAACGAATTTTCATACTCTGCATACTTTTACTGATAGCAGCTTACCTCGTGTTGTCTGCTACCGTACTGAACAGCGAACCCAATCAGCGGGCTTGCAAGGGTATGGAATTGAGCATAAAAGACAGCATCGACTATGGTTTTATCACTTCAGATGAAATCAAAAGCATTTTGAAACGTAACAAACTCTTCCCCGAGGGTAAAGAATTGGGCAGTATCAATGTGCGACGTATAGAAGAAACGCTCACCAAACATCCGTTTATCGAAAAAGCAGAATGTTATCTGACCAGTGGAGGAAAAGTTGCCATCGAACTCTATCAACGTGTTCCTATCATCCGTATCCTCAGCAATAATGGAGATAATTATTATCTTGACAGCAAGGGAGAGATTATGACTACTCTTGGTCAACCCGTACATGTGGCGGTAGTAACAGGATTCATAGACCGGAAGTTTGCAAAAGAAGAACTTTATCCATTGGCAAAGTTCCTACAGAGTAATGAATTCTGGAAAGCACAGATAGAACAAATAAATGTGACTCCTAAACTGGAACTGGAATTAGTACCTCGAGTAGGAAAGCACATACTCTTTTTAGGAAAAGGCGGCGATTATAACGAAAAATTCAGTAAATTGCAGACCTTCTATAAGGAGGCTTTAAATCAGGTAGGCTGGAATAAATACGAACGTATCAGTATAGAGTTCAGCAACCAAATTATTTGTACAAAAAAGGAGAATTAAGATATGGCAGTAACAGATTTTATAGTAGCAATCGAGCTGGGATCAACCAAAATCACAGGCGTTGCCGGGAAAAAAAACGCAGACGGAAGCATACAGATTCTTGCCTATGCCAATGAGTATTCTGCCGACTGCATAAAGAAAGGAGTGATTTATAACTTAGACAAAACCACCCAGCGACTGAGCTCAGTCATCAAGCAATTGGAAAGCACTTTACAGGCATCCATCAAGAAAGTGTATGTGGGTATGGGAGGACAGTCTGTACGCAGCATTCATCATACAGAAGTCAAACAACTGGATGAAGATACCAAAATATCACAGGCTTTGATTGATTCTATGATGAAAAGCAACCGTGAAATTGCTTTGCCGGACAAAGAAATACTTGCCGTAGAACCACAAGAATATAAAGTTGGCAACAACTTGACAACCGAACCTGTAGGTATTCCTTCCGATCATATCGAAGGACGTTATCTCAATATCATTGCCCGCAATACTTTAAAAAGCAGCATCGAGCAATGTGTAAGACAAGCAGGATACGAAGTTGCCGAATACTTACTATCTCCTTCAGTCACTGCCGATATCGTTTTAAGCAGCAGTGAAAAGCGCTCAGGATGTGCTCTGATTGACTTCGGAGCGGATACTACCACTGTAGCAGTGTATAAAAGCAATATTCTCCGTCATTTGGCTGTCATTCCTTTGGGCAGTAATGCCATCACAAAGGATATTTGCAGCCTGCAGATTGAAGAAGAAGATGCAGAACATTTGAAGTTACAATATGCCAGTGCTTATACCGATACTGCAGAATACGAAGCAGACCCCAACAAAGAATTCATTATTGACGGGAAATATTCTATCAAGGCACGCAAGTTGGAGGATATTGTAGAAGCACGTGTGAAAGAAATCCTGACAAACGTCTGGAATCAGATCCTTCTTTCAGGCTACAGCGACAAGTTGCTTGCAGGCGTCATTGTAACAGGAGGAGCCTCCAATCTTCCCAATTTCGACAAAGCCTTTGCCCGTCTGACTCATATCGAGAAAATCCGAATCGTCCCAATTGGCGAAGTCAGCTTGACCGGAACTGTTGAAATACCTAAAGACGGTACTCATAATACACTTTTAGGACTGCTTTATGCCGGCAAGGAAAACTGTTGCAAGATAGACCCGCATGGCTACCAGCGTACAATTTTCGAAGACATCGAAGAGCAGAAACGTAAAGCAGAAGAGGCCAGAAAGAAAGCCGAAGAAGAGGAACGTATCCGCAGAGAAAAAGAGGCAGAAGAGCAGAGAAAGCGTGAAAAACTGGAAAACTGTGACAATCTTATCAAAGAAGCCAAACGGTTATTGGGTAAGAAAAACTATAAATCAGCTCTTGCCAAGGCTGAAGAGGCCAAAGCAATTGGTCTGCATGAACGTGCCGATGAAATTGGCGAACTGATAGCCGAAATCAAACGAGAGAAAGATGATAACAATCCGTTCCGTATCTTTATGAAAAAGATTAAGGAAGGGGCCGATGATATCATGAAAGATTAAAATATTCACCACATATAAGAAAAAGAAGCTATGTCTGACGAAACAATTATGCCATTCGATTTTCAAGGTGGAACACCGAGCATCATCAAGGTCATCGGTGTAGGTGGTGGCGGTGGCAACGCAGTCAACCATATGTATAGAGAAGGAATCCACGATGTAACATTCGTGGTTTGCAATACAGATAATCAGGCACTCGACGAATCGCCTGTACCTATCAAACTCCAGTTGGGAAGCGAAGGACTGGGAGCCGGAAACCGTCCCGAACGCGCACGTGCAGCCGCAGAAGAGAGTTTGGAAGATGTAAAGAACATGTTGAACGACGGCTGTAAAATGGCATTCATCACAGCCGGTATGGGTGGAGGAACCGGTACTGGTGCAGCTCCTATCATTGCAAAGACTGCCAAGGATATGGGCATCCTGACTGTAGGGATTGTGACGATTCCATTTGTATTCGAGGGAAATAAGAAAATCGACCAGGCACTCGATGGCGTAGAAGAAATGAGCAAGCACGTAGATGCACTGCTTGTTATCAACAACGAGCGTCTGCGCGATGTGTATTCCGATATCAGTGTATTGAATGCTTTCGGTAAAGCAGACGACACACTTTCTATTGCAGCAAAAAGCATAGCCGAAATCATTACGATACGTGGTAAAATCAACCTCGACTTCAACGACGTGAAAACCGTTTTGAAAGACGGAGGTGTAGCTATCATGAGTACCGGATTCGGCGAAGGGGAAGGCCGTGTAACACAGGCCATCAACGATGCCCTGCACTCTCCGTTGCTGAACAACAATGATATATTCAACTCTAAAAAGATTCTGTTCAATATTTCATACAGCAGCCAGAACGACCTCATGATGGAAGAAATGAACGAAGTTCACGATTTCATGAGCCGTTTTGGAAAAGATGTGGAAACCAAATGGGGTCTTTATATCGATGATGCACTGGAGAACAAAGTAAAGTTTACCATTCTGGCTACCGGATTCGGTATCAAGAATATTCCGGGTATGGACAATCTGCTCAACAAACGTTCGGCAGAAGAACAGCAACGCCTGGAAAAACTGGAAGAAGAAGAACAGCGCCGCGACGAACGCCGTGACGAATACTACGGCGAAAGCATCATCAAGAGCAACAAAGACAAACGCCGCTTCAATATCTATACTTTCTCACAGGAAGATTTGGACAACGACGACATCATCAGCATGGTAGAAGCGAGTCCTACTTATCAGCGTACCAAACTGATTTTGGAAAGTATCAAATCGAAGTCAACCATTGATGCTCCTGTCAGCAACCAACCGGAAACGACTGATACAAACTCAGGCATTATTACATTTTAAACTATATCAATAAAAAATACGACTATGGATTTATTCGATCAAATCAGCAATGATATCAAAGAGGCTATGAAAGCCAAAGACAAGGTAAAACTGGAAACCTTGCGCAATGTAAAGAAATTCTTCCTCGAAGCCAAGACAGCTCCGGGAGCCAACGATACACTGACAGACGATGCTGCACTGAAAATCATGCAGAAACTGGTAAAGCAGGGTAAAGACTCAGCCGCTGTATACGAAGGACAGGGACGTGCCGACCTGGCTGAAGCAGAAATGGCTCAGGTACACGTTATCGAAGCTTACTTGCCCAAACAATTGTCGGCAGAAGAGCTGGAAGCTAAGCTGAAAGAAATCATTGCCCGTACAGGTGCTACAAGTGGCAAAGATATGGGTAAGGTAATGGGTGTTGCCAGCAAAGAACTGGCTGGCCTTGCAGAAGGACGCGCCATCTCTGCCAAAGTAAAAGAACTGTTAGGATAACACTGTTATTCTTACATACTGTGGGAAAAGACAAATCTTCTTCCACACACCATACAAAGGCTCCTGAAAGGAAAACAGAATATTGCTTTCGGGAGCCTTTGCTATATCCGAACTTTTATCTTCCGAAACGGTATCCTATCCCTAACATTAAATTATTCGGATTTTTAAAGTTGTTCAACTGATATCCCACATGAAGAAAAACATGCCGGGTAAGAAAGGTTTTCAAGGCCAATATCTGATAAAAGCCACGTGTATCTTCTCCTGTAAAAAACAAATTGTGTCCGATTCCCACATTTACCGAAAAAATTGGCATATTCAGTTCAGCACGTAAGGATACCCCTACGGCAATCTGTTCACGAAACGGCGGACGATAGAATTTGATATTTTCTCCACTGGTCCCTTCCACGCGAAACTCCCGTAAATTAGCACTTTCATCATACTGTGCATCAAGCGATATACCTGTCCGGAAATATTTGTTTACAATATACATGGGATTAAAGTTAAATCCAGCTACCCCAAACGACCCGGGAATCAATTCACCATGCTCTTCATCCCACATAATCCCTCTTTTACGGGTAGAACCATACACCACAAAATCATAACAGAAACGCTGCCTGCCCGAAAGTTTCTCCCAATGTTCAGACACATGCTGCATCCCTGCTTCCTGCCCCAATGTATGCGACAAGCCGATGCGGGCTCCCACTGTATTGACCCCGGAATTAGGATAATTAGTGTTTCCATTGGAGTAATGTACAAAATCGATACCTGCCGTCAGATTCCATTTTGGAGACAATTGCCAATTCAAGAAAAAACCGGCACTGATATAAGCATTGATGGCCGACCCTACCACATCATTGTATGGATTTGTTTCCCGATTGTATTTTTTCCATCCAAACGAAGCCCCGAAATTCCATTCATAATCCAATGAAAGACGAGAAGAGAAACGGGCTATCCGAGAACCTTGAAATACATAAACAGCAACCGGATTACCCATTTCCGACGTTTGAGGAAAAGTGTTATAAGCCACTCCTACCCCTTGATAAGCATACGGATAAAGTTGTCTGAGACGAGAAGCAGGAGAAAACTGAAAAGAATATCTAAAATGTGCCGCCAGTTGGGTATTCACAGATTTGCCTTTAGCATTGTTTCCGCAGAAAAAGCCATGGGTAGGAAACACATACGCAGGACGCAAATCCATATCGATACGGTGTACCGGTCCGGTATCCAAAGTATCGGGAAGAACAGACCGCCCCCATACAAAGGATACACCTCCTGCCATCATCCCTCCCAGACAAAGTATTCTGAAAATGATATTCCATATTTTATTCGGGAATTGCTTCATAATATAAAGTATAATCTACAGGGTCAAGTCTTTCGCATACCGCATTAATCTGACGTTTTCTTCCGGTACGCGGATGGGTAACATACAGTGTACAGTCAATACTTTTCTCTTCATACCAACATTTGGCCTTAATAGTCATGCTCTGTAAAGGAGGCACCGTAACTTTCTCCGAAACAGATTTCAGCTGTTCGGATATTGCAACCGGAATATATTCACTCGAAAGAGCATACGTTCCATCCGACAGTATAAGCCAGAAGTCCGACGAAACCGGAATATGCACCAAAGGCCGATCGGTACCCAATAAATCCAACGGTTCCCGGCCTAAAGCAGTAAACTTAACCCAGGCTGATGCATTCCGAAAAGGATATATCAGACTCTGAAGAGACTGAGACGAATGGCTGTTACATACCACGACTGTTTCATCTCCGTTTGCAAACGAAAGGCTATCCCGAACTCCATAAGAATAAAGGACATAAGATATACTATCCAGCCGATAAGGCTCTGAGGGTTCTAAAGATAAATTAATAGTACGTGCCTCATACTGATTGCCTACCACAATAAAAAGCGGAAAAGCTACTCCTCCCGGATTTTCCTTTACCGTCAGCAACAGTTCATCAGTACGATTACGTTCCAATACAAAATCCACCATGGGATGACGGCTCACCATACGCACCAGCCCCTCACTACATAAAGGCTTATCTCCCGAAAGCAAATGTCCCTCTAAATCGTAAATATCACCATAAAGAGTTCCTTCATCAGTATATACAGAATTAATACTCCAGTCACCTGTTCCTAAATCGATGCACATCGTACTCCCGTCACTTTGAACACTGCTTCCATTGACCGAAGGTGAAAGCTCGTCAATAAACAGTTCCTGATTACAAGAGAACAGTAATAACTGCATGCAACAGAAAAGGAATAAGGGTATTTTCATATTGATTCTTTCATTAACAGAGAACCAAAAATACAAAATTATTTTTCCCAATTCTCTCTAATACGGGTATTTTTCCACTTTTGTCTTCTATTTGTCCTCTCGCATAAGGGGCTGTATTCCATAAAGAACAAGTTACTTTCATTCAATAGCATCGCTATACAATCCAAGTTATATCCTATCACCGACAACGCCGGATAGAGAGCCGACGGTGCTGAATGTACAGCCAACGACGTCGAATATACAGACATCGTCGCTGAATATAGCGTACTTCCAGAAGAATTTCCATTTACTTTTGTACATATACAAATCTATCCCTAAACATGAAAAAGGCTATATCAGAAAATATCCGATACAGCCTTTTCCATAAATTTATTGTCTTCGCAATATTATTTTTTCATCAACGCCTTAATTTTACGGGCTATTTCATAATTGGCATACTTACCGATAAACTTATTTGCCTGCGGGCCGTAAGTAAATACCGGAAGCATAATCGGTGTATGGTCGTCGGTCACATAAAGAGCCGTCATATATCCCGTTTCATTACTACCGTCTATCAGGGTCAAACCACCGGTTTCATGGTCGCCTGTTACAATTACCAACGTTTCTCCGTTCTTGTCGGCAAACTTCAAGGCTTCAGCCACTGCCATATCAAAACTTAAAGTCTCTACTATCGAACCCGGGAAGCAATTGGAATGTCCGGCATAGTCAATTTTTGCTCCTTCTACCATAAGGAAGAATCCCTCAGGAGAACTCTTGCTCAATTTATCGATAGAACGGGCAGTTGTTTCCGCCAATAAGCCGATGGTCTTTGCTTCTGCCGCTTTTTCCATTTCTTCGTCTATGCAGATGGTTTTCTTTCCGTCGGCCTTGATATCTGCTACTTCTGTAACTACCTGATAACCTTCTTTCTGAAGTTCAGCCAATAAGTCAACTCCGTCTTTTCTGTCTTTGAAGTTACTCATACCACTACCAGCCAGTAAAGAAATCTTTCCTTTCAGCAGTTCACGGGTAATCTCATCGGCATTATCACGCTCAGTAGTATGTCCATAAAATGCCGCCGGTGTAGCATCGGCCACATTTCCCAAAGTCACAACCCCGCACTGTTTTCCCTGTTCTACAAAGAAGTCGGTCAACGAAGGATAAGCCACTCCATCCTCACTCATACTGATATGACGATTATTATTCTGCTCTCCAGTAGCCAATGCACTTCCGGCACCTGCCGAGTCGGTAGTAAAGGCATCTTTTGCTGAAGTGGAAATCAGTCCCAGATGCTGCATATTCAATATGGTCAAGCCTTTGTTTACACGATCTGCAGCTGTAAGTTGTGCCAATCCCATACCATCACCAATAAGGAAAATGACATTCTTCACCGGACGGTCTGTTCCATCGGATTCAAATGAAGGAACATAAGTCTTCACCGGCTCTGCCAACTGCAACTTCTCATTCTTGAATCCCTCAAAATCGTGAGTAGTCTTGTCCAGACGATCTGTCTTGGTTACCCCCTGTACCGACTCTACAGCTTTTGAAGCAATCTCGTAATGCTTGTTATGCCAGTCACTGAAAAAAGCTGTACACTTCTCTACCTTATCCGTATTGATATAATCTACTCCCAACATATGAAAAGTATTCCAGGCAGTCATACCATCGGGAGCTCCCCAAAAGCGGATCTGCTTACCCTGAGCATGTGCCTTTTCAATAGCAGCAACCACTTTTTTCTTGTCTTCTTTTACCAATGAGCCTTTTCCATTCCACTTCGACAAGTCACGGAAATTGGTACTGAATACCCCTACCCGTTCAAGTTGCTTTTCTGTATAGTCTTCTGATAAATTGCCATCGAAAAGAATATAAGAAGTATACTTGTCAAAGTCTTCGGGCTCTGGCACATTACCTGTAATCACAATACGAACCGCATACGGATTGACTGACGGATTGAATACTTCCGGATACTTGTTCAGTTTACGCTGCAATGCTTTCAGAAAAGCGTCAGTATTATCCGACTTGATTTCTACCAGCAACTGCATTTTCTCATCCGATCCCTTCCACGCTCTGCCTTCATTATGACGATACAGCGACAGAATAGGATTCAGATACAAAGCATCGAAGGTTAACTCCGGATTAATATCCTCTTCGTCGTGAGCCACATAAAACTCCTTGCCTTTATAAAACAAATCAACTTCTATCGAATACACTTTCTGTGAATAAGCCTCGTAGAAAGGTACTGTTTGCTTATAATCATTATGCGAATGAATTCTGACCGGATATTGTTGCGCTACTACCGTATTGTGTCCTAATAAAGAAAGACCCGCTACAAATAAAGAAGATACAAGAAAATGTGTTGTCTTCATATGTTTCAGTTTACAGATTAATGTTTGAAAAATAATATAACCGCCAATTCTCAGACGAGCGAAATCCAGAATCGACGGTTACAAAGTTATATTATTTATATCTATTCACTTCTTAATAACCTTTATTTTGCTTCAGTTTACCATTTGAGTTCTTCACCACATCCGAAGGATAAGGGAATACTCTCATATACTGCTCATAAGGCCGTTTGTTGGTATAATCTTCATAATAAGCTTCAGTCCAGGTTGATTCCGGATTTGAACGATCGTCATACTTACGGATACGAGGACGAGCATTCAGTTCTTTTTCTGCCAAAGCCTTGATTTCTGCATTAGAAGACTGAGCCCAACGTTTCAAATCGAACAAATGGTCAGTAAACTCGAATGCCAACTCACAACGACGTTCATGATACAAGTCAGCCATTGTCGGAGTATGATCAAGTGGCTGCAAACCGACACGTTCGCGGATATCATCCAAATCTCCTTTAGCCAAATCAGCACGGTTAGTCATCAGATAAGCCTCAGCACGGAACAGTTTCATTTCTGCAAAACGCATAATCGGGAAATTCATACGTACGGTAGGCCAGTCTCCATTTGCATTCACATATCCATTCTCTACCGGATTTTTATGTTTGAACGGATCCATATACTTATTAATCATAAAGCCGGCTTCATAATCGGATGTAGAATAGAAGACTCTTGACGAACCGAAATATTCGAATTCCTGATTATACTCAAGAATTGAGCGTACAAGACGTTCGTTTCCGGCGCCATCTTTCGCCATTTCTTCGTAGATATCAAGAGTAGGCTTCAACTGTCCCCAGCCATTGTAAACACCCCATCCTTTATTTTCCAATACAGCTCCGGGGAAGTCTATTCCTCCACCAATATTTCCACCATCCGAAGGAATAGTCCAAAGATATTCCTGATTCCAGAAATCAGCATATTCTGAAGAAAACAGCTGAGAGAAAGAAGGATTCAGGTCGCGTCCATAGTCTGTTTCCAGCAAATCAACCATTTTGATTACATTCTCCCACTGAGTAGCATCCCATGTAGCCCAGTAAGCATATACTTTTGCTTTGTAAGCTACAGCTGCTGCCTGATGTGCACGACCTCTGTTATCTGTATCATACTCTTCGAATTTGGGCAGGTAACGGATAGCCTGATCCATATCTTCAATGATATATTGATAGTTATCTTCTACTGATTTCTGCTGAGGAGGAATCGAGTTATCATAATCGCCTGGCAAATCTTCGTAACGCATGAAAGGTACTCCCTGTTCGTCTGTTCCATAACGATAGGCTACATAGAAATGAGCAAAACCTCTCATAAAATAAGCTTCTCCCAAACTTCTCTGCTCTATCTCTGAAAGTCCTTTTTCTTTTTGTTTTTTCAGCAACTGCTGAATAATCCAGTTTGAACGGGAAATATTCTGATAAAGCAATTCGTATGCACTCTTCAAAGGATCTTCATCACCGGTATAAGCCATTGTAGCCAAAGTATTGAAGCTTCTGGAACGTCCCCATACCACATCACATCCGGCTCCCTGTTCCCAGAACAAGTCACGTCCGAACATGGTTTCCTTATGGAAAGGTTTATAAAGTCCGTCTATTGCATCAATGGCTTGTTGGTCGTTGGTAAAATAAGCGTTTGTGATAGGATTTCCTTCAGACTGCACATCCAGAAAATCGCTGCACGAACTAAGCAAGGCAACAGACAACGCTAAAACTGATATATATTTTTTCATGTTCATTCAATTATTAATAAGTAAGTTTAAGACCGAAAGAGAATACTCGAGATACAGGATATTTCAAGGCATCGTATCCACCTGTTTCAGGATCCATACCCGAATAATCTGTAATAGTGAACAGATTTTCACCACTGAGGTATACCATCAGGCTACTGTTTCTTTCCTTCATATGTGACCATTTACGCAGATAATCACTCAAGTCGTAAGATACAGTCAGGTTTTTCAAACGCAAGTAAGAAGCATCTTCCAAATACCAGTCGGATGGAGTAGTAAAGTTTCCATTCGGGTCGTTCTTAGACAAACGTGGAATATTAGAAGAAGTATTGGTTTCACTCCATGCATTCAAGATTTCTTTCGAACGGTTGAAGTTACCTTCTACATCGCTGAGCAACATACATTTTGCAACATACAGTGACTGAGCTCCACCTACACCCTGGAACATTGCACTTACTGACAATTTCTTGTAAGTAATACCTCCAGAGAAGCTAAAGGTTGTTTTCGGAGTAGCGCTACCACAATACTGACGGTCATCATCATCAATCTTACCGTCTCCGTTATAGTCTACAAACTTCAAGTCACCAGCTACAGCATCCGGCTGAATACGGTTTCCGTTCTTGTCTACATAAGCTGCAGCTTCTGCATCACTTTGGAAAATACCATCGGTCTTAATCAAGTAGTAAGAATTAAGAGGCTGACCTTCTGCTGTCTGATACATATAAGGCAGTGTAGAACGGAATTCTCCTTCACCAACCCATACTCCCGGTGTACCGTCTGCATTTTTCACACCTATATCCGATACCCAGTTTTTCAAGTAAGAAAAGTTACCGGCTATATAATATGAGAAATTCTTGTTAATCCGATCACTCCAGTTTGCTTGCAGTTCGAAACCACGGTTACGCACTTCACCCTGGTTTACCAACATGGCATCCAGACCAATAGTAGAAGGCCAGTTCATGGTTTGTGTCTGAATCAGATTGAAAGTACGTTTATCGAAGTAGTCCATCTGCAAAGACAAACGGTTCTGGAATAAATCAAGATCCAAACCTAAATCCCACTGTTCTGAAGTTTCCCAAGTAAGATCCGGATTTACAGCAATCGAGTTATAAATTACATTTCCCCATGAAGAGTGCTGTCCATACTGTCCATAATCAGTAGAGAAATCCTGCCCTAAGACAGCCGAGCGGTAGTTATAGTCGATAGAACCCAAGTTACCTACACGTCCCCATGACGCACGCAGTTTTACCAGGTTTACCAAATCGTTTTTCGGGAAGAATTTTTCATTCGAAATCTTCCATGCCAATGTAGCAGCAGGGAAATCACCGTAATTGTTTTCTTTTGGCAAACGTCCGGCATAGTCACGTCTCCAGGAAGCTGTGATAAAATAGCGGTCATCGTAAGAATAAGCCAGACGTGCAATTACAGAAACGTTGGCATCAGGACCTTCCAGATAATCTTCTGCAGCTACAGAACCTGCATAAGCCAAATACTGAAGATAAGCAGTTTCGTCAGAGAAATCAGTACCTGTTACTTCCAAACCACGCTTGTTGTAATGGTCGGCAGTAGTAGATACCAAAGCTCCGATGCTGTGTTTGTCGAAAATACGGTCGTAAGTCAATGTATTTTCTGTTTTCCATGTATCTGAACGGAAAGTAGTCTCGTCCAGTTCGTTGTTCAAATTAGGTTTTCCAACTTCATCGCGAATCGGAGCAAAGTTCTTATAATAATTGCTCTGCAAGTTATAAGTAAAACGGCTGGTAAACTTCAATCCCTGCAGGATATTGGCAATCTCCAAACTGGTAGTAGACCATACATCACTTGTTCTATCGTAGCGGTTGTCTGCTTCCAGCAAACGCACCGGATTCACCGCATCCCCATGGATATCGGCATAGTTTGAACCATATTTTTCAATATATGCAGGGTCTTCTGTAGTTACACCTCCATACGAACCATCCAACGGATTGTACACAGTAGCACTGGCTGGCATATATACTGCCGACAAGATAGCTCCTGTATAACCAGACTCTGTATCTGAAGAACGTTTTTCGGTATTCTTCCATATCAAATCTTCCGTTACAGTCACCCATTTGTTCAGTTTGAAACGTCCGTTATAACGCAAAGACAGATTCTTGTTGAATGTATTAATCAATACACCTTGATCGTTGTCATAAGATAACGACAAACGGCTTGAAGCATTTTCTGTACCCACGTTCATGGCCACATTATGACGCTGATAGAAAGCTGTACGGAAAATTTCATCCATCCAGTTTGTACGTGTAGTCGCAATCCATGGGTTTTTATTTACATCCCAGCCATCGGGTAAAGAAGTATTGGCATTAGCATAAGAGATTTTTCTCATTTGCAACTGCTCTTCTGCATTCAAAGGCTCAATCAGATTAGTTGCCTGACGAATACCAAATGTAGCATCGTAAGTAACAGAAGGAGCACCTTCTTTTGCTTTCTTGGTAGTTACCAAGATAACACCTCCGGCTCCCGACTGTGCACCATATACAGCAGCCGATGCAGCATCTTTCAATACTACAATCGATTCGATATCATTCATAGAAGTAATCGGTGCTCCAGGAACTCCATCGACTACCCAAAGAACTTTTTCACCGTTTTCATTCTGAGAACCTTGTCCGCGGATTACTACAGAAGGTGCAGAAGTAGGGTCTCCACCATTCGACTGTACTGTAACACCGGCTAATTGTCCTTGCAACATTCCTTCAGTAGAACTAACCGGACGTGAAGTCAGTTCTTCTGTATTGTTCAATACACCGACAGATGCCGACAAGTCTTGTTTACGAGAGTTAGCTCCATAACCCAACACAACAACTTCTTCCAGCAATTCGGTGTTTTCTTTCATAGTTACTACAATTTCCTTTTTACCTTCCGGACGTATTTCCAAAGAAGTAAAACCAATGTAGCTTACAACCAGTACGCTGTTCTTTTCTACAGCCAGATCAAACTCACCGTTAAAATCTGTAATAGTACCGTTTGTTGTTCCTTTTACCAAAACACTAGCACCAATGATTGCTTCACCTTTCTCATCAACGACACGTCCATGCACCTTTTCTCCACTCTGGGCTAAAGTACTCATGGACACATGATTCAAATCACTACTTACTGTTTCCCCTAAAACAGGATAAGGAAGTAAAACTCCCAACGAAGCAATTCCTAAGAAAGGAATGATTCTTTTTTTCATACTCTATTATATGTCTATGTTTAATGTTGATTTCTTTTTACCCGCCGCAAAAGTAATCCATTCACTCATAGTATATATAAGTACGATAATCCAAACACCTTATTGTAACAGTCTTTTCAAATCTCTGTAATTTCGTTTCAATGTAAATTAAATAGAAATGTAATATAACACCTTGTTTTATTCTTTTCCATCTTCCAACAAAAAAGGCATCTTCGCTTGCCGCACGAAGATGCCTTTTTACATTTATCTATGATAGATTATTTCACCTCACCTGTACCTGTAGAGAAATTCAAATATACTTTCTGACCAGGATTTCCTACAACAGAATATTCCGATCCTAAATCAGTCCATCCATTATTTACTGCGTTATCTTCACGATAGAATATTGTGGTTCCATCCTTCAGTGTAAACTCATAGCGATACCAGTCGTATTCAGCTTTCACACACATACGCAACTCACCACTGGCAGCAAATGCAGGTGATACAAACTCACCGTCTGGAGTTTCCGGAGTTGTAAACTTCCACTCATCTGCATAAGCCCAAACTCCCCCGTTTGCAGCTCCAAACAGATAAATCTGCGGTAAATAGAAACTCATTGTATATGCATACTCACTTCCTTTTACTTCGGCACGGATAGCAATGACATACCAGCCAGCCTTGACTTTAATATTACCTCCTTCATTACTTGGATTTGCACCGGCCTGATCATTGAAAGAAGATATATTATCGAAGCCAAGCCAATCTTGTTCGTATTTACCAAACTTAAATTGTCCCTTTTCTGCATCTATATAAACCATAGTCCAGAATTCTCCATCCATACCGTTTACCTTAATCATCTTTTGCCAGGTAGTCCATGGTGTGCCAATGGAAGAACCTACAATATACATTTCGGTAGGAGGTTCTAATGTAACAACAGGTGTACCCAACTTAAAGGTTTTAACCTCCACTGCATTCGAAGAAGATACTCCTCTACTGCTACCAGTCAGTATGGCATCCAATTTCATATAGGCCACAACTTCTTTACCAGCAACATCTTCTACATCTGGGTTGGCGGCCATATAAAGATCAGCCAATGCATTGTTCAGTTCATTTACATCAGGTTGAATCGTAGTAGATACGAATGTAGTACCCAATGTAGTAAACTGACCTTCTTCTGTCAATCCGTTTTCCGTTAAGGAAATATGAAGGGTGTAGGTTACTGCTGCCTGAAATCCATATTCCGGCTGCTGACATTGCAACTTAAAGACAGTTTCTTTCTTGCTTAAATCATAGATTTGCTCTTGAGGAGTTTCCAATACGAAACTGGATGGTTCGTACAAAACGGGATTATCGTCCCGGTCTGTATCGCATGCGCTAAGCATAGGTAAACATAGCGCAACCGCACATATTGTTGAGAAAAATATATTTTTCATAAATTCTATCATTATCAGATTAATAACCTTCGTTCTGGTGCATGTTATTGTTATTATTAATATCAGTAGCAGGTATCGGATATACATTATAAATATCACTTACCGATTTACCTTCTTTCACTCCACCTTTCCAGTCCCAAATATATTTATCGGTAGTGAAACAATCGAAACGAATCAAATCACTACGACGACGACCTTCCAGATAAAATTCACGAGCCCATTCATCCAAAATATACATTTCTGTAAGATCGTTCAAAGTAGGCTGAACTTTACATCCACGCTTGCTGCGTAATGTCTTAATATCCTGCAATGCCAGATCTTTCTTGTTTAATCTGAAATAAGCCTCAGCACGAGTCAGATAAGCTTCTGCCAAACGGATAAACGGGATATCGGTATCAGGATATTCTGTGTGACTGGTTGCAGCTCCATCCGAACGAATGTTCTGCCATTTTACAACAGATAATCCACTTTGGAAACCTGCAATTGCTTTAGGATCCATGGTACGTTTTCCACCACCTGCACCCGAATAGAACAAGGCTCTATCATCACCGGCTTTTTCAATCATGTCTACCGTGCGTACACCATATTGAGCATCCCATGTGTCAATAGCTTCGTCGGTAGGAAGATCAGCCTGTCCAGGAACTTCTACATCTGACGGTATCATAGGTACTTCACCTTCTTCAAAGAATTTATAAACCAAAGCATTGCGAGCGATCAGACAAGACCATCCATTTGTAGTACCCATACGAGGCATACCTCCTGTACGAGTTCCACATACCAAATAAGTAGAACCTCCGTAGTTACGAGTCTTCATACCATCCTGACGAATAGGAAGAACGATTTCTTTCATTGCCTTTTCATTTTGGTCATTATCTGCCATGAACATCAGCTGATAATCATCGCACAACTCGTAGTATCCGCTATTAATAGCCTTATCGGCATATTCTCTTGCTCCATCATAATTGGCAGTACCGGTATAAACTTCTGCATTCAAATACAATCTCGCACGTAAAATCCAGTTGGCAACCTTGTCAGCGCGTCCAAAAGGAGCTTGACCAGGTTCATACATATCATTTTCTATCGCATTCAGTTCACCTTCGATATAGGTATATAAATCTTGCGCCAATATTTCTGTTGGCAAATCATTGTTGAAGTGTTCCTTGAAAGGAGCTTTACCAAACAAATCGAGGAAATAATAATAGTGCAAGGCACGCAGGAAACGAACTTCCGCACGTTGGCGTATTGTTTCTGCATCCGTCATACCTTCAGTCATATCCAAAAAGAAATTGTACTGAGTTATATCATATCCCAAACGTACATATACCCATTCAGTACGAATACTGGACGAGTTCCAACTGATTCCTGTAAACTGAGGGATATCTACATTATCCTGCCATACCCAGATACATTCATCTGTAGGAAATTCCTGACAATTGAATACTGTACGATAGAATCCACTTTCTCCTTCGTCCTGTCCATCCAAATCAGGACTACCCGCAAGACCTTTCTGACCAGTAAGCCCTAAAGTTGCATATTGTTTCACAAAAACTTCATCTTTATTGAAAGATGATGAACTTTGCGGATCTATAGAACTAATGTCCAAATCATTGATACAAGAAACAGTTCCCATTGTTGTAGCCAACAAGAAGGCTGCTGAAAATATATGCGAAAGATATCTTTTTTTCATCATAGCAATTATTTTTTAAGGTTAGAATTGTAAATTAAGTCCCAAAAGGAATGTCAAAGGACGTGGATAAGGACTTCCATCAATACCACTTTGTACTTCCGGATCCAATCCATCATACTTAGTAATGATAAATGGATTTTGTACGGTTGCATAGATACGTCCACCAATTCCTTTGTATGCAGAAGTCTTACACAAATTCTTAAACGAATATCCTAATGTAATATTGTCACAACGCAAGAAAGAGGCATTACGTACAAAATAGTCACTCATATAATAGTCACCTATCCCTTGAAAACCTAACTCTATTGCTTCTGGAGTTGTATTCGACCAGGCAGTATTAGAGAACAAACCAGACTGACTTACATTAGCCTTTCCTGCTAAAAAGTCATAATATACATAGTTATTCAGACTGGCACGAAGCGAGAAGCTGAAATCCCAGTTTTTATAAGTCATTTTCGATGTAAATCCCATCAGGAAATCGGCAGCCGGTTTCTTATAAATGTATTTATCAGAGCTATTGATAATACCATCACCATTACGGTCTACGAACATATTTTCAATAGGCTTTCCGTTTTCATCATATACTTGCTGATAAACATAAAAAGAATTTGCCGGATACCCTACTTTATTTACTTGTACCTTGGTATTGTTTCCACGAGAAATCTTATCTCCTGTTTCTACATAATAATCTGCGTCATTTCCACCTGTCAACTTCGTAATTTCATTATGGTTCCATGTGAAGTTATAAGTTACATCCCATAAGAAATCTTTCGTAACAATAGGTTTCGCATTAATTGCAAATTCCACACCATAATTCTTCAATGAACCAATATTCTTCAGCATTTGGGCATTAAAGTTTGTTCCAACCGGGATTTTCACACTGTTCAGCAAATCGTCTGTTTCGCGATAGTAACCATCAATATTACCACTAATTCGACCATTCAAGAATCCAAAATCCAACCCTGCATTATAAGTGGTAGTCTGTTCCCACTTTAAATCTGTATTAAAGGCATTTGGTCTGGAAGAGTTATAGTATACATCTCCAAACGGATACTGTGCAAACGAGTCATTTGCATAATAAAGAGGCATATAAGCAAAATCAGAAGTTACATCTTGCTGACCAGTAATACCCCAACCTAAACGAAGTTTCAAATCAGACAAGAAATTTACATTTCTCAAGAATTTTTCTTCCTTGATTTTCCATCCCAAAGCCAAAGACGGGAATGTACCCCAACGATTTGCACTTGCAAAACGAGAAGAACCATCCCAACGCATTGTAAATGTAAACAAGTAACGATCCAATAAAGAATAATTCAAACGTCCAAAATAAGACACCAATGTATTACGGGTAGCATATGCAGTTTCTTCGCGCAAAACTTCATCGTGTTTTACCTGCAGATAGCTATCCCATCCATAACCTTCATTGAAACCATTTCTGTGGAAATGCTGTTCTTCACCTCCGGCCATAACATCAATCATATGGTCGCCTATAGTTTTGATATACTGTCCATATACATTATAAGAGATATTATATTTATACTCTGTTGCTACAGAACGATTTCCATAATAGTTATAAGAATATGAATAAGGAGAATAAATTGTAGTCTGTCTACCTTCTGCATAATCTCCACCAATACTTGCATGAATACGGAGATCTGGCAAGAAATGAAATTTATAATCCATTTCGATATTACCCACAAAGTCATTGCTGTTTGCTGTATCATCTTTCTGGTCTAATACTGCAACCGGATTCTGTGGAGTATTTTTATTAGAAGTATAAGCCCATGATTTATCAGAGTAATCACTTGTTCCCTGTGCTGTCTGATAAAAACCACCAAAGAAATCATACATTGGATCGGAACTACGTACCGGACGAGTCGGGTCCATAGACATTGCTCCACCTACAGCAGCTCCGTCTACATAAGTATTCTTTCCATTCATGTATTTCGCTGTAATATTGAACTTCAAATGATCATCAAAGAAAGAAGGAGCTAAGTTTACAGAAGTGGTGAAACGCTGGAAATTAGAATTTTTCACGATACCATTATTACTGCTGTATCCGAAAGAAACGCGGTAAGGTAAATTCTTTAAACCGCCATTTACTGATACATGATGATCTGTGCTTACAGCTGTACGAAATACCTCATCCTGCCAGTCAGTATTTTCTGTTCCCAGTTCTGCAGGGAGTGCTTCGTCACCCCATAACTGTGACACATAATTACGATATTCGTCACCTGTCAATACATCGTATCTTTTCTGAGTAGTAGATACAGATACAGAACCATTATAGCTCACTTTAGGAGCCTGTCCACTCTTGCCTTTCTTAGTAGTAATAATAATGACACCATTAGATGCACGAGAACCATAAATAGCTGTTGCAGAAGCATCTTTCAACACTGTAAATGTTTCAATATCTTCGGGGTTTACCATAGACAAACCATTAGACATACCTTTGATACCATTGTTATCGATAGCAAGTCCATCAATTACAATCAAGGGATCGTTGCTGGCATTCAATGAAGAACCACCACGGATACGAATCTGTGAACCTCCACCCGGAGTACCATCGTTGCTGATTACACTCATACCGGCAACCTTACCTGCCAACATATCTTGTGCATTGGTAGTTATACCTTTACTCAGCTCATCCGGTTTAATAGCTGTCACAGAACCTGTCGCATCATTTTTCTTCACAGAACCATAACCAATTACAACTACATCATCAAGCATTTCTGAATCATCCTTCAAAATTACATTCATCATAGCTGCAGCAGGCAACTCCTGAGTTTTATATCCAATAAAGGAAATAACTACAATATCTCCCTTATTAGCATTTAACGTAAAATTACCATCAAAGTCGGTAATAGTACCATTGGTAGTGTTTTTCACCAATACGTTTGCACCGATAACCGGCTCACCGGTATTATCTTTCACCACACCCTTAACTGTAATGCCTTGTGCAAAGGCTTGTACAGAGAGTAAAACTCCTACTAACCATAATAGCAAGAACTTACTCATTTTTTTCATTCCTTCTATTTTCATATTATTAAATTAAAGTATTAGAATATTATCGTAATAAATACCTATTGAAAACAATACGAGTCTCAACCTTTTCAAATAAGATAAATTTTTATTCCTTACCTTATATAAACATCAATAAACCAAATCTATATAATATCATAGGAAGACAAAGCCAGTGCCCTCCTATGAAAAGAGTTCTTACTTTGTTTATTTTATTTCCTTAATAGAAATAGCGTATCCACCTCCTATGGCAGCTTTCAGAGTCAATTTACTCTTATTGGTTACCTTTTTCTTGGTGATAGTATAAGCCTGTGGATTGGTTTCCCAATTAGCATCTTTTGCGTCGGCATAAATAGTTGCTTCATACTTCTTTCCCGGTTGAAGGAAATCCAATGCCAATTTCGATTCATGACCATTATAGCCAGCTGTACAGCCTACATACCAGTCGTTTGTACCTTTTGCGCGACGGGCAATAGTAATATACTCACCCGGCTCTGCTTCCAAATATTTGCTTTCATCCCAATCGATCGCTACATCCTTAATGAACTGGAAAGCATCCATGAAACGTTCATAATTTTCCGGAATATCTGCCGCCATTTGTAATGGGCTATACATCGTTACATACAATGCCAACTGACGAGCCAAAGTAGAACGGACACGAGAATTATTATTCGGATTCATCTTACTGCAATCAGTTTCAAAAATACCCGGAGTATAATCCATCGGACCTCCAATTAATCGGGTAAACGGCAGGATAGTAGTATGATTCACTTTATTTCCACCGAACGATTCATATTCAGTACCACGAGCAGACTCATTACCGATAAGATTAGGATATGTACGGCAAAGGCCTGTAGGACGTACCGCTTCGTGCGCATTAACCATAATCTTATAATCTCCAGCCTTAGTTACAGCATACAAATAATGGTTTACCATCCATTGTCCATAATGATGTTCGCCACGTGGAATAATATCGCCTACATATCCGCTCTTTACAGAATTGTATCCGTTATCTACCATAAACTGATAAGCCTGATCCATATGACGTTCATAATTACGTACAGAAGCAGAAGTTTCATGATGCATCATCATCTTCACACCTTTATCTGCTGCATAACGATGAATTTCTTTCACGTCAAAATCCGGATACGGAGTTACAAAATCGAACACATAGTCTTTACTCTTTCCAAACCAGTCTTCCCATCCTTCATTCCATCCTTCAACCAGTACTGCATCAAAACCGTGTGCTGCGGCAAAATCAATGTAACGTTTTACATTTTCAGTGTTAGCAGAGTGTTTACCATTTGGTTTGGTATTCTTATAATCTGTTTCTCCCAGTTTTACACTTGAAAGTTCATCTGTATAAGCCCAACTTCCCTTACCGGTAATCATATCCCACCATACTCCGACATATTTCACCGGCTTAATCCAAGAAGTATCGGCATATTTACAAGGTTCATTCAAATTCAATGTAATACGTGAAGCCAGAATATTGCGGGCATCATCACTCACAATCACTGTACGCCAGGGAGAATGACACGGTGTCTGCATATATCCCTTATCACCTTTAGCATCTGGAGTAAGCCATGATTCAAACACCATATTCTTATCGTCCAGATTTAAATGCATACAAGAATAATCTACCAAAGCAGCCTCATGCAAGTTAATATACAAGCCATCTTCTGTTTTCATCATCAAAGCTGTCTGTACTCCTGTAGGTGAGAATACAGTCTGTGAAGAATTAGGAGTAACCGCTTCTTTCATGCGCTCTCTGATTTCAGACAACTTTGAAGTGGTATAATCATATTCCTGGGTATCATAGTCTCCCGGAATCCAAAAAGCAGTATGATCTCCTGCCATTGCAAATTGAGAATGTTCTTCCTTAATAACGAAATAATTCAAATTCTTTTGCTGTGGGAACTCGTAACGGAAACCTAAACCATCGTTGAACAAACGGAAACGAATCACCATTTTCCGATCATTCATAGCCTGATTCAAGGTTACAGCCAATTCATTATAATGGTTACGGATGCTGCTTTCTTCTCCCCATACCGGAGTCCATGTTTCATCGAAAGTGGCAGTCTGAGTATCAGCTACAGTAAATCCGTTCATCAGGTTAGTTTTAATATCCAGCTGATCTTTATCAGTCCGCTCTGTCCATTCAAAGTCTGTTTTTTTATCAGCATCTTCCTTTTTCAGCTCAAGTCCCAATGTACTCGGTTTAATTACAACCTTGTTTTTAAAATACAAATCGTATACAGGAGCCCCAGCCTGATTCAGACTGAAATTCATGACTAAGTTACCGTCCGGTGAAGTCAGTTTCTGCGCATTTGCCAACAAGGCACAGCAGAATAAAGTTGCAAAGGTTAAATGTTTTTTCAAATTCATAGTTCTTCAAGTATTAAAGGGTCAACGTTATCAGAACGTGTATTGCAAAGCTATCGGGTCTGATTACTTGTTATAACCCTCAGAATAAAAATATAAATCAAAACCTCTTTACATAATCAATAATAGATTATTATTCAAATAGTTACACTTTACAAAAAGGAACAATAATATAAACCTGTTAGAAACACAAAATCAATGTTTCCCGTGACTGTAAAGACAGTTTATCCACCAGATTTACAGTTTTTCCTGTCAGGAAATCAGTAGCCTGCTGCGAAGACAGACTTTCTTTATAAGGAGCCAAATCCAAGATCTGTTCTTTATCTGTTCCATTCATAATTACTACAACTGATTTTCCCTGATAACTACGTTCGTACACATACACTCCATTTGCAATAGAATAGTGTTTCAAGCTACCTTTTCCTATTACATCGTTATTCTTTCTCCACTGCAAAAGTTTACGGGTATAATCGAAAGCCTCGTTTTGCAATTCAGTACGTCCGGCAGCTGTAAAGCAATTAATCGGGTCACCTGCCCATCCACCTGGAAAATCACAACGCAAATAGCCATCTCCTTGTCCTTTATCTGCAGCCATCAGAATTTCTGTTCCATAATAAATCTGAGGAATACCACGAGTTGTCAACAAAAAGGCCATTGCCTGTTTATAACGGTTCAAGTTCTTTGTATCTTCTGCTTTTTTATAGAAACGAGAAGTATCGTGATTATCCAGGAAAATCAAAAGATTCATAGGATTAGCATATACCAAATCCTGAGTCTGATAATCATACAAACGGAACAAACCATTGGCCCAGTCGGTTGTTTCTTCGTCAAAAGCCTGATTCATCAGACTCTGCAAAGGAAAGTCCATTACAGTAGGCAAATTAGAATTCTTTGGAGCAGCCAATTTGCTATCTTTCTGCCAATAAGATACCAGCACATTACTATTCAGCCATGTTTCCCCCACAATATTGAAATAAGGATATTCATCCAACACTTCTTTGCACCATTCTGCCATAAAATCGAAATCTGCATACGGATGCGTATCCTGACGAATACCATTTATTCCCGCATATTCAATCCACCAGATACTGCTCTGAATCAAATAGCGTGCTACATGACGGTTACGCTGATTTAAATCTGGCATCACCTGAGTAAACCAGCCATCTGTCGCAATCTTGCGTTCATACTCACTGGCATGTATATCCATCACACTGGCTGTTTTAAACGAAGTCTGCACATACTGCGATTTAAAGTTGAACCAGTCCTTAGACGGTTTATCCTTAAACAAATAGTTTTCACTTCCACAGTGATTAAAAATCATATCCATTACGACCTTCAATCCCTTTTCATGTGATTTTTCAACCAATTGCTTAAAATCATCATTAGAACCAAAGCGACGGTCAAGCTGATAGTAATCAGTAATTGCATATCCATGATAAGATCCCTCCGGCATATCATTCTCCTGTGTCGGATTCAACCAGATTGCAGTTACACCCAAATCAGCAATATAGTCGAGGTGTTCAGAGATTCCCTGAAGATCTCCCCCATGACGACCATACTGTTCAGTGCGGTCAACTTTATTTTCCAGCATACCCGGTATCACATCATTGTCTGGATTTCCGTTTGCAAAACGGTCCGGCATTATCAGGTAAAGTACATCACTCGATGTAAATCCCTCTATATCTGTCCCCTTACGAGTGCGCTGTTTCAGTTCATAAGGCACCACAGTAGTTTTCCGTCCCTGCTTCAAACAAATATCAAATGTTTGAGGAGTAGCATCAGATAAGTCTACATACAATAACAAATAGTTAGGATTCTCTTGTTTGACAACCTCCTTCAATTCCACATTCTTACTGGAAAGTGTTACTTCAGAAGATGCAATATTATCCCCATACAATAAAATCTGTAATTCAGGATTCTTCATTCCTGCCCACCAGAAAGTCGGAGCAATTTTTTTGATTGTTGCCGTACGAGTGGCAGAGTGCCCACTTAGAAAAGAAAGTACAGCCATAATGATTAATAGTGTTTGTTTCATGATATAGGTATTTGGTTTGATGCAAATGTATAGGCTTTCTCTACAAGGTACTTTTCATACAATGAAAATATAAACAGGCAATACACATAAACCATTATTATTCAGCTACATAATAAATATAGACATCGCTAATATTATAAATGAAAAAGAAAAGTTTTTTCCATGTCAGACAATATCTTATTTGAGAATTATTATATATTTGCATAAATCAAATGCAGACAAGATACTATGAGAGCATATTCATTACTTCTATTCGGGTTCATAAATGTATGGCTCGTTTCCATCCATGCACAATCAGTGTCACTTCAACAAGTATTGAATGAATTAGATCGAGTAATCTTACAAAAAGAGATTTATCACTCCCAACGCGAAGAAAACATTCAGAATCTAAAAGAACGTTTGCAGCATTCTTCAGATATATGGGAAAAATACAATTTGTGCGGCTCCTTATTTTATGAATATCTCCATTATCAAGCAGACTCTTCTCTATACTATATCAACGGAAAATCCAAGATTCTTCCAGAATTAAATCGCCCGGACTTAAGAAACGAAATTATCATCAATCGCGCTGAAGTCATGGGTGTGATGGGTATGTACAACGAAGCCTTACTGGAATTGCAGAAAATAAACCCCAATGAACTGGAGAAAGGTACGCTCGACTATTATTACCGCACTTATCGTGCCTATTACGGTTGGATTGCCGACTATACAGCCGAAGCCTCTGCCAAAAGGAAGTATTTGAAGCAAACAGACTTATATAGAGATTCTATTCTGCTCCTCTCTTCCCCCGGTCCCGATCGTGATATTGTTTTCGCAGAGAAAAAGTTATTATACAATAAACCAGACGAAGCCATCACCCTGCTCAAACAGCTGAGTTCACAGCCACAAAGCATGCAAAAGTTGGCCTATATCAATTACACTTTGTCCGAAGCCTATGAGGTAAAGAAAGACGTAGAAAAACAAATGTATTATTTGGCCCAAACAGCCATACTCGACATGAAAATGGCTGTCCGGGAATATGCTTCTTTACAGAAACTGGCTCGTTTAATCTACGAACAAGGAGATTTGGAAAGAGCTTACAGATATCTGAACTGCTCTATGGAAGATGCCGTAGCCTGCAATGCCCGTCTCCGGTTTCTGGAAGTGACAGAAGTATATCCTATTATTGACAAAGCATATAAGGTAAAAGAAGCTGAAGAACAAGCTATTACCAAAAAACTTCTAATCTGCATCAGTTTATTGGCATTTCTGTTTATCGTTGCCACATTCTATCTTTATTATTGGATGAAAAAACTGTCGGCCATGCGAAAAAGTCTCTACGAAAGTAATACTCAATTAGTAGCAGTAAACAGCAAATTAGCACAAACCGGAAAAATCAAAGAAGAATACATTGCACGCTATTTAGACCGTTGCGTAAGTTATCTGGAAAAACTGGAACAGTACAGACGCTCATTAGAGAAACTGGCAATGGCTTCTAAAATAGAAGAATTGTTCAAAACCATTCGTTCCGAACAGTTTTTACGCGACGAAAGAAAGAATTTCTACAATGAGTTTGATAAATCATTCTTAAACCTCTTTCCCAACTTTATCAACGACTTTAACAATTTATTATCAGAAGACGGAAAAATTTATCCTAAATCAGGTGAACTTTTAAATACAGAACTTCGTATATTTGCACTGATTCGTTTGGGAGTAACCGATGCAGCCCGTATTGCCCACTTTTTAGGTTACTCTTTAGCCACTGTTTACAATTATCGCAGTAAGATTCGAAATAAAGCCATTGGCGATAAAGAGAATTTCGAACAGGAGGTAATGAATCTGTAAGGCAAGGAAATACATATACATAATATTACCATGAAAAAAATACCTGATTTAAATTTCTGGAAACTGTGGAACATCAGTTTCGGGTTTTTCGGTGTGCAAATAGCCTACGCCTTACAAAGTGCAAACATTAGTCGTATATTCTCTACTTTAGGAGCCGACCCTCACAGTTTAAGTTATTTCTGGATACTGCCTCCTTTAGCGGGAATCATCGTGCAACTTATTATCGGTGCTTTAAGCGACAAAACCTGGTGCCGTTTCGGACGACGGATTCCTTATCTGTTTGTAGGAGCCCTGATTGCCGTACTGGTAATGTGTCTTCTTCCCAATGCCGGCAGTTTCGGTATGGGAGTATCGGCAGCTATGATTTTCGGTCTGATTTCACTGATGTTTTTGGATACTTCCATCAACATTGCCATGCAGCCTTTTAAAATGATGGTGGGCGATATGGTAAACGAAAAGCAGAAAGGGCTTGCCTATTCCATTCAAAGTTTTCTATGCAATGCCGGAAGTTTAGCCGGTTATCTCTTCCCTTTTATTTTTGCAGCGATTGGTATCAGCAATATAGCTCCTAAAGGTGTCATTCCAGATTCTGTCATCTACTCTTTCTACATTGGAGCAGCCATCCTTATTCTTTGTGTAATTTATACGACTGTAAAAGTAAAAGAATATCCTCCCCAACTTTATGCCGAATATCACGGAATTACTAAAGAGGCAGAACAGGAAAAAACCAATGTATTCAAATTACTGGTAAAAGCCCCCAAAGCCTTTTGGACAGTGGGTTTGGTACAGTTCTTCTGCTGGGCTGCTTTCATGTTCATGTGGACCTATACCAACGGAACCATTGCTGCCAATGTATTCAACACTCCGGCTATAGAGTTGGTAAAGGACGGAGTGACTCACATGGTTCTCGATACACAATCTCTGCAATACCAGACTGCGGGCGACTGGGTAGGTATTCTCTTTGCAGTACAAGCCATCGGTTCTGTAATTTGGGCTGCTACCATGCCGTCTATCAAAAACCGTAAATTCGCCTACGCACTAAGTTTAGTATTGGGAGGAATCGGATTCATATCCATTCTTTTTATTCACAACCAGTACATGTTGTTTGTATCCTTCCTGCTTATCGGATGTGCATGGGCAGCCATGTTGGCTATGCCGTTCACGATTCTGACCAACGCACTCACCGGAGGACATATGGGCACCTATTTAGGACTATTCAACGGCACAATTTGTGTACCCCAGATTGTAGCAGCTGTTGCAGGAGGATGGATTTTAAAACTGTTCACAACCGAAGGACAGATTGCTCCAGAAGTCAACATGCTTGTATTGGCAGGAGTACTGCTTATTATCGGTGCATTATGCGTGTCTATCATCAAAGAACATAAAGAATCTGCCGAAGGATAAGGAATCATCATTTTTTTTTCGGATATTTGTAGATATTTAGAAAAACAACAATTTATAAACATCAACCTAACGTATGAAAGTAAAATCGTTATTAGCTATTGCAGCTGCATGTGTATTAGGCATGACCTCGTGTAACAGCGGGGCTGTAAAAACTATTCCGGTATACGGATGGCAAGGTGAAGGGGAAGACGCCACCGAAGCTTCCATTCAGGCCGATTTCAAGAAATGGAAAGACCACGGACTGGTAGGTATGTGTTACAATGCCGGTGGATTCAATGTAGAAAAGCACACCCGTGCTGCTAAAATTGCTCATGCCAACGGCCTGGAATATCATGCATGGATTCCGGCTATGCTGAAAGGAGATGCCGACTCTACTTGGTATGCCGTAAACCGTAAAGGTGAATCAGCCTACAACGTACAGGCTTATGTTCCTTACTACAAATGTATGTGTCCGAACAATCAGGATGTAATCAACTATCTGGTAACCGAATATGGTAAGATTGCAGATATTCCTGAAGTAGACTTTATTCATTTGGATTATATCCGCTACGTAGACGTCATTCTGGCTCGTGGTTTGTGGGACAAATACGGACTGGTGATGAACGAAGAATATCCTACTGCCGACTATTGCTACTGCGACAAGTGTGTAGCTGATTTCAAGGCTGAAAGTGGTATTGATATCAAGGCTATAGAAGATCCTTCTACTTGCCAGGAATGGAAAGAATTCCGTTATCACAAGATTACCGACCTGGTAAACAAGATTGCAGATGCAGTACATGCTAAAGGAAAGAAAGTAAGTGCGGCTGTATTCCCTGGTCCGGAATCGTATGCTAAGAAATTGGTTCGCCAGGAATGGAACAAATGGAACATTGATGCTTTCTTCCCGATGAACTACAATGACTTCTATCTGGAACCAGCTTCATGGGTAGGTAAAGTAACTAAAGAAGAAGTAGAATCTGTAAACGGTAAAGCTCCGGTATATAGTGGCTTGTTCATCTGTCGCGACTGGCAGAACAAAGCCAACATCAAAGATCCGGAAGGACACGGTTTGATTCCATCTGAAATCGGTGAAGCTGTACGCGGTTCTATCGAAGCAGGTGCAGCAGGTGTAGCTCTCTTCATCCCGTCGAACATGACCGATGAACACTGGGCTGAGTTTGAAAAAGCCATCCAGGTAAAAGAATAATCGTAGTACGATTACTATAAAATATTAATAAGCCAACTGATTTCAATACTATAGGTCTGAATCAGTTGGCTTATTTTATACTATCCAATAAATATCTCCATTATACCGGCCATAAGATTATGGGGTAAATACAGAAAACGACAACAAAATGGCATATGAAATAATTATAAGTATCTTCATATGCTCATTTTATCTCTTTGTCAAAACTCTATTCAGTGAAAAGAACTCATACAATTAAAGAAAACAATCCCACCTATTATTCTTATGCACTCTGAAAAATTAAGGACCTGTTCAAATTTTCCAATCGAACGAAGCCGAACAAAATTCAAACAGATCCTTCAAAAAACGGAAAAAGCAACAACTCTTTCCAACTTCATCAAAAGTAAAAAACCTTAGAATACAAAACCTAAACGGAAGTAATGTACCTTTCCTTTTCCAGATAAATCCATATCATTAATATGTATCTTCTGGAAATTGAATGCATATCCCATATAGACATACTTACAAAGATTGATACCCACTCCTATTTCAGCGCATACACCTCCATCATTATTATATACACTACTGTCTGTACTGAATCCATAGCCGGAAGCAATTGACGCATAGGCTGACATGTTCTTATAAAAATTAGGAGTTGTACCACGCACACCTGTCATAATCTGCAAATCCGGAGCTTCATCAAACGTGCCTTCAGTTGGAAAAGCAGCTTTTACACTAAGTACATCCCAACCAATAAAAGGAGCAAAATTATGTTGGTATCTTACTCCCAAATCAAAGCCTGTACTACCTTGACCACCTCCTATACCAAAGTCGATAGCAAAACGATTCTTCTTATAATCCACACCCTCGTAAGAAAAATCAGAAGAGCCCAATGTTCCTGTGGCTGCACAAACTGTAAGATTCATTACCAATGCCGTTACAACAAGCATTACCTTAAGAAATAGATTCTGTCTCATCATTTGAATAGTTTTACGCAGGTCTCATCCCCAAAGACCTTCCTATTATTGACGTTAAAAACGCAGGGGATTCCTTCCAAGCAAAAAAAGATGCGCTTTTTATTTGAAAGTAAAAATAAGCATCCTCTTCAACCGAGACAATATCGCATTATCGCATCTTGTACCAAATGGCCATATTGAATTACTATATGGTCTGATATCAATACTATGTAGCAAATAATCATTCAAAAAGATTTTTTGCTTTCTTACTTTCTCACACCCACACCAGCTCTATGCTTTCCAGACTCATGCTGCTACTCTGATAGACATCTGTTTCTTGTTTTGACAAAATGATACAATGTCTCCCCCCTCCTTTTTCTCATTTCTCACTATTTACAAAATGTCAATTCAGATGCTTCTACACGGCGCTATTTGACCACCGGTACAGAAGTCGTGGAAAATTCGGCTGTTTTTCGGCCTTTATAAAATACAGAAAGACAGAAATTACAGCCCTTATCCTTCTAAACAACATAAACAAAAGCCTACAGCATACACCGGCATCGAAAAATTAAGAAAACAGCCGCCTTTTATCATTTCAAGAGATGATGAAAATCTGCTTCGAAAAAACACCGGAAATCTCCTGAAAACAGGTAAAAACAAACAAAAGGAAGCATCAGTCAACGCGACTAATCGCGTAAGGCAACGATTCTAGTACCGTCAGCCCTCGTTACAAGTATTGTTGCCGTTTGATAAAGGTTGTATTTTCCTCCGGAAAAGGCATCATAAACCTGTCTTATAACATATTTCAAGGAGGTTTTCCGGTTCTAAAAAGGAGTTTTTATCGCCGTGAGCGAACTTTTTATTCAAAACACGAGTTATCGGGAAAGAGCATTTTCTCTTTTTTTAATATAAAAACTCCTTTTTACCTACCAATATGATATTTACCAAAAGATAAAAAAAGTGGTTGCCACCACACGTGCGACAACCACTTGCTATCATAAAAATCTATCACTTCTAACGACCGCTTTCGGCAATCATGCTACGTATCTTTTCGTTGAAAGCATCCTGCTTCATCAGTTCTTCCAGCGTGATGTGCATACGCCAGCGCCAGTAATGTTTCGGATTGGCCGGTACATTGATACGCTCAATTTCAATATCCGGATTACGAAGCGATTCGTCCATCGCTGTCCAGTCTTGCCAGGTAAGAATACAAAGCATGGACGGACTGTATAAATGACGGCGTACCACTTCCTCACACAACCAACCCGGAGCATGTTCCGGCAAATCTCCCCAATGACCTAACTCACGATAATAGAAAGATTCTGTTACACTACGGTCTTCCTCCCACCATCCGCGGAAGGTAGACATATCGTGTGTACCGATAGTACATACCGAGCGGAATGGATATTCACTGACGTGCCCAAACTCATGTTCAGGATTCTTGGGCATACGCTGTATCTCCAAGGACAGAATCTGCAACTGATCCATTACCCAAGGCACACAGTCGGGCACCATACCCAAGTCTTCTCCACATACCAACATGGAAGTAGACTGAGTCAGTACCGGCAGTTTCTTCATGGCTTCCCGATACCAGAAATCATTATGACGCTGATAATAATAGTGATTGTACAAGCGGTTGAACGCTTCCTGTTCCTGTCCGGTAAGCTGACGATATACAAAATCGTTCTGCACGGCAATGCGCGGATGATACATTTCCGGATTATCACGGTCTACCACAAACAGCACATCGCTAATGAGTGAGTACAATCCTTCTTTCAGATTAAGATCAGCCTCATCTGTTTTTCCAGCAAAATAAGCCTCAACCTTACGTTGCGTATCAAACTCCGGACGCATCTCGTAGATATCGTGATGTACATGCTGTACAAAAGTCTGACGAACCTCTTCGCTCCGTTCGCCAAACATGGTATTCAATATATAGTCGTTGATAAACGGTTTCGTCATGAATTCCGGCTGAAAACGTAAACCAAAACTCTGGATTTCCTCCTTACTCATAGGCAAAGAAGGGACAAACTGTCCTAACAGGCCATGCACAGAGTGGACTGGAATCTCCCAAATACGGAAGAATCCCAAAATATGGTCAATACGGTAAGCTGTAAAATATTCTGCCATCTTACAGAAACGGCGGCGCCACCATTGATAATTGTCTTTCTCCATCACATTCCAGTTGTAGGTTGGCATTCCCCAGTTCTGGCCTTTGGTAGAAAAAGCATCGGGTGGAGCACCAGCCTGTCCGTTCATGTTAAAGTAATAGGGTTCTACCCAGGCTTCCACACTGGTACGACTGATACCAATTGGTATATCTCCTTTGACAATCACTCCACGGCTACGACCGTAATTGCAAGCATCGAGCAACTGGATATGGAGCTCATACTGCACAAAATAATGGAATGCAATTTCCGGATAAGCTTCGCTGTCGGATGCACAAAGTGCCTGTACCTTTTCTTCGTCGTACACACTATATTCTCCCCACTGATGGAAATCGGGGGTTCCGAAACGATCGCGCAGATAACAGAATGCCGCATAAGGCATCAGCCATTCTTCGTTATCGTGGAAGAAACTGCGAAGCCCTTCGGAAGACAATATCAGTTCTTTTTCCTGCTGGAAAACGGCTTTTAGATAAGCTTGTTTCAGGCGGTTCACTTCTTCGTAATCTACCTGTGGTAACGCATTCAGCCGAATACGCTCTTCTTCCATTTGTTTGGCGAGTTTCCAGTCGTTCAACACGGGCAACTGACGCAAATCGACAAACATAGGATGAAATGCATAAATAGAAATACTGCTATACGGATACGAATCAGTCCACGTACCAGTCATTGTAGTATCATTGATAGGCAGAATCTGCACAGCTTGTTGCCCGGTTTCGGCAGCCCAGGTGATAAAGTGCTTTAAGTCACCAAAGTCGCCGACTCCAAAACTGCCTTCCGAACGAAGTGAAAATACCGGAATGGCACTACCTGCAATCTTACGTTGCGGAAGATTGAAGAACACTTCAGTTTCCATCGGCAGGTAAGTTTCACCACGCAGAAGTGGCTGAATATGGAATATACGGTTGGAACCACATTCCCATTCTTCTACAGCTCCAGTTTCTACATTGATGGCCACAAATTTATATTCGAAAGTATATCGAAGAGAGGCGGCATCCAATGTAAGATGCCATACATTAGGCTGTACTTCCATCATCCGCAACGGACGGCAATATTCCCAGTTTCCCAATGCATCGCAGCTTCCTATAAGACCGAGTGCCTGTTTCTTCACACTAAGACCCGGACAAAGAGCACGGAAAGTGATACAACTACCTACTCCATCGGATAATTTGTTAGGTTGCTGAGGTACATAAATGCCATTAAAAGCCGAACTGTAGCGATATGATTCTGCGGGTAAATCTCTCCAACAATCGCATAGAATCAAATGACTTTGTTGAGCATTCCCGATACAAAAGGAATGCGATATAGCTCCAAGTTCTTTACGGATACAGACTCCGTCGCGGAAAACACCGTACCGGTAGGTTACAAGTGAATCTCCTTCCGGAAGCCGGCATTCGGCAGTGCCCTGCCATTCGTTCCCGTCTTTAGTAGACAGTTCGATGACTTCCTCATTCAAGATTACACAAAGATATTCCCCCCACACCGTACGATACTGAATGCGAAAAGTTAGTTTCATATTTTTCTGAGGTATTAGTTTATCTTTTTCTCAAAAGTAATGAAATAATACAGAAGTTCACTTTCCCGTGAAAGAAAATATAAGTAAAAACAAGTATAAATCGTGCTCAGAACACCTTGTAGGGCATAAACAGAAACTAAAAATATAAACCGATTTGGAGATAAAAAAAGGAATCGGCCGACGTATTTCAATAAAAAAGCTCCGGATGCCTACAGACCTCCGGAGCTTCCCTCATTGTAAGATGTGAGGATGGATTTGTTTAGATAAAAATTAATTATGAATATATAAAAAACACTCCTTATGCATCGATATTCGCATAAGTCGCATTCTTTTCAATAAATTCACGGCGAGGAGCTACATCGTCTCCCATCAGCATAGAGAATATATAGTCTGCCTCTGCGGCATTCTCAATATTTACCTGTTTCAAAATACGGGTTTCTGGATTCATGGTAGTTTCCCACAACTGTTCCGGATTCATTTCACCCAAACCTTTGTAACGCTGAGTATGAATACCTGTCTCTGTACCGTCACCGTATTTCTGAATGAATGCCATACGTTCTTCATCGGTATAGCAGTATTCGCTTACTTTTCCCTTTGAACATTTATACAAAGGAGGAGTAGCAATATACAGGTGTCCGCCTTGAATTACTTCAGGCATATAGCGGTAGAACAATGTCATAATAAGGGTGTCGATGTGTGAACCATCGACGTCGGCATCGGTCATGATAATTACCTTATGATAACGCAATTTATCAATATTGGCCTTCTTGCTGTTTTCTTCTCCGTCTACTCCGAAACGGATTCCCAATGCCTGAATAATATTGTTTACTTCGTCACTTTCGAATGCTTTGTGCCACATCGCCTTCTCTACGTTCAGAATCTTACCACGCAACGGCAAGATAGCCTGGAACTGACGGCTTCGTCCTTGTTTTGCAGAACCACCTGCAGAATCACCCTCGACAAGGAACAACTCACATTCTTCTGCTACACGACTTGAGCAATCGGCCAGTTTACCCGGCAAACCGCCTCCACCCATCGGGCTCTTGCGTTGTACCGATTCACGGGCTTTACGCGCTGCAATACGCGCAGTAGCTGCCAATACAACTTTATCTACAATTGTCTTGGCTTCCTTAGGATGTTCTTCCAGATAATAAGTCAAAGCTTCACCTACTGCCTGATTGACAGCTCCGCTTACCTCGTTATTACCCAACTTGGTTTTGGTCTGTCCTTCGAACTGAGGCTCTGCTACCTTCACTGAGATTACAGCAATCAGCCCTTCACGGAAGTCTTCTCCGGAAATTTCCACTTTCGCTTTTTCCAGTGCCTTGCTTTCTTCAGCGTATTTCTTCAATACACGAGTCAGAGCAGTACGGAATCCGGCTTCGTGTGTACCACCTTCGATGGTATTGATATTGTTTACATACGAATGCAGGTTTTCGCGGAAGCCAGTATTGTACATAATGGCACATTCAATAGGAATTCCCTGCTTTTCAGTATTCAGATAAATGACATCTTCAATTAGTGGAGTGTTGGTAGAATTCAAGAAGCGTACGAACTCTTTTACTCCTTCTTCCGAATGGAAAGTTTCACTCTTATAAGAGCCGTCTTCCTCCCGTACACGCTTGTCGGTCAAAGTAATGGTAATACCTTTGTTCAGATAGGCCAATTCACGCATACGAGCCTGCAGAATGCTGTATTTATACTCGGTTACAGTAAAAATACTTGCATCTGGCCAGAATGTCTGACGAGTACCGGTGATATCACATGTACCAACCTCTTTCACTGCATACAGAGGCTTACCACACTCATATTCCTGCTGATAGATTTTTCCATTACGGAATACATTGGTTGTCATGTGAGTAGACAATGCATTTACACACGATACACCAACACCATGCAAACCTCCGGATACCTTGTATGAACCTTTATCGAATTTACCTCCGGCATGAAGTACGGTCATAACGACCTCCAATGCCGATTTCTTTTCTTTTTCATGAAAATCAACAGGAATACCTCGTCCGTTATCTTGTACGGTAATTGAATTGTCTTCGTTGATAGTTACTTCTATATGGGTACAATAACCGGCGAGGGCCTCATCAATTGAGTTGTCTACCACTTCGTAAACCAAATGGTGCAACCCTTTTTCACTGATGTCGCCGATATACATAGCGGGACGCTTGCGTACAGCCTCAAGTCCTTCCAAAACCTGAATGCTACTTGCCGAATAATTACTTCCGCTGTTAGGTGTCAGTTCTTCGCTCATTTCTTTATTAATAACTTAGATTTTTAAGTGTTCAAAGTTACTAAAAATCTATGACATTGAGCCTCTCCCTCTATCTAAAAATACTAAAATTAATAAGGTAAATCGCATTCTACCTCACTTCAAAGAAGTGCAAAACACAGTATAGAAACAGACCAGATTAAACAATAAAACAGACAAAGAATATTTTCACAGCAAGGGGAAAACGACAAAAGGCTGAGTTATAAAACCCAGCCTTAATATCTTTAAAAACAGGCAACAACTTAAGCCAATTTGCTGATATGAGCAGACAATTTAGCTTTCAAGTTTGCAGCTTTGTTCTTGTGGATAATGTTACGTTTAGCCAACTTATCCAACATTTTCTGTACATTAGGGAACAAAGCAACAGCTTCACCTTTGTCAGTAGTTGCACGAAGCTTCTTCACTGCATTACGCATAGTCTTTGCATAATATCTATTGTGAAGTCTTCTCTTTTCTTCTTGTCTAATTCTTTTGATAGATGATTTGTGATTTGCCATCTCGACTAATCTTTAATATTGTTCGTGATTTTGTTTATTATGTAGCCCGTGGGGGAATCGAACCCCCCTTTCAAGAATGAAAATCTTGCGTCCTAACCGATAGACGAACGGGCCATCCTTTACTCCCAGAAAGAACTTCTGAGCCCGCAACTGAGGATGCATATCTCTCGATTGCGGTTGCAAAGGTATGAAGAATTTTCATACCTGCAAAACTTTCTGATATTTTTTTTCAATTATTTGATTACAAAGACCTACAAAAAGTCTAAAAAGCCATCTTCCCATATATCTCAGCTCCTTTTATGTATTCATTTTAGTTCAGATTCTATATCTTTGTATTACTATGTTACAAAAATATACAGGCATCGTACTACATACAGTA
Source organism: Phocaeicola acetigenes (assembly GCF_027529745.1). Taxonomy (NCBI): domain Bacteria; kingdom Pseudomonadati; phylum Bacteroidota; class Bacteroidia; order Bacteroidales; family Bacteroidaceae; genus Phocaeicola; species Phocaeicola acetigenes. The sequence continues at coordinate 96,896 of NZ_JAPZVM010000006.1, read as the reverse complement.
AAGTACAACGACAAATCGAACATTATCCACATCTATACGGAGACCGAAGGAGAAATGTCTTTTTTGGTTCCACTCCCCCGTTCACGCAAGGCTACAGTAAAATCAGTCTTGTTTCAACCTTTGTCGATTGTTGAATTTGAAGCGGAAATTCGTCCCAAGACAGGACTTCACCCTATCAAAGAAGCCAGAATGTGGTATCTATTCCACAGTCTTCCTTACGATCCATACAAATCGGCCATTGCCATGTTTCTGGCAGAATTCCTGTTCCGTGCACTTAAAGAAGAAGCGGAAAACAGACCACTTTTTGCTTACCTTATCCATTCTATCCAATGGCTGGATACATGTGATAGCAATTTCGCTAACTTCCACCTGGTCTTTCTGATGCGTCTGTCCCGTTTTTTAGGACTCTATCCTAATACTGAAAACTATACTGATGGCTGCTACTTTGACTTAATGAATGCTTGTTTTTCCCCTTCTAAGCCTTTGCACGGAATGTTTGTACGGCCCGAAGAAGCCGCACAAATCCGCACACTACTACGTATGAATTACGACACGATGCATCTTTTCAGCATGAGTCGCCGAGAACGGAATCGTTGCTTAGACATTATGGATGAATATTACAGACTCCATCTACCAGACTTTCCGGAACTGAAATCACTGACCGTGCTACAGGAATTATTTACCTGAACATTTATTTATAAAGTATCCAACGAAACATTTCTTTCAACGAAGGCTTTTTACCATACATCAAAATACCGACACGATAGATTTTTCCTGCTGTCCAAATCAACCCCAAGGCGGTACCATACAAAATACATAGCGACAGAATCAACTGCCACATGGGAGCATCAAAAGACAGCCGGACCATCATTACTACCGGAGACGTCAGCGGAATCATTGAGCACCATACAGCCAACGGACCATCCGGATTATCTGCACTGGCAATAGCCGCATACATAGCAAAAACCAACAGCAGTGTAACCGGAAGCATAAACTGTTGTGAATCTTCCTGTTCGTTTACCGAAGCTGCAATAGCCGCAAAGATAGAGGCATAAATCAGATAACCGCCAATAAAATTCAGAACAAAAAACGCACCCAACTTCAGAAAATCCATGTTGTATAAAGCAGCCAGCAAAGATGTCGTATCATCACTCACAGGACTTGCAGAAGCTTCCATCATTGCTCCCGTCATATCAGGCGACTGCAAAGCAGAATAGCCGAAGGCCGTACCCGTCACACCTAAAATTACAAACAGCATTACTCCCCAAATACACAACTGCAGAATACCAACCAGACCTATGCCAATAATCTTGCCAATCATCAGCTGAAAAGGTTTTACTGAAGAGATAATCAATTCTACAATACGGTTTGTCTTCTCTTCCATTACACTCTGCATCACCATTCCACCATATGCCATGATAAACATATAGATAAGAAAGGTAAGTATCATCCCTGACATCATTGCCACCAAAGAATTCGACTCACTGGCAGTTCCATCATCTGCCCACTTCACAGTACGTACCGAATATGAAGTTTCAAAATCGCTCATGATATCTTCCAGTTGAGGGATATCATATCTTTCCAGCTTATCATGACGTATCTGTTCATTTAGCACCTCATTTACCAGACGAGACAAACCCTTAGGCACTTCCTTACGAGAGTATATAGTAGCAGCCTCCGGATGCTGAATCAAATCATCCGTAATCATCACCACCGCACTGACATCCGTGGTATCACTACGAAACTCAGGCTCCATTTTCAAGGCCGGTACAAAACTATACGATTCATTGTTCCTAAATTGAGGAAGATACTTTCCTGTATCATCAATGACTACCACTTTCTGAGGCACATCACTTTTCACCATCGAGAGCCATACCGGTACAAAAACAGTAGCCGCTATAATGAAAGGCATCAGGATTGTCAGCACAATAAATGATTTCTTGGTCACACGATGCAAGAATTCACGCTGTATAATAATCCATATTTTAGACATAACTTTTAGTTTTTAAGATTGTAAATCTTCAAATAAGAGAGTTTACTGATTGTTTTTTCCTTCAACCGTACGGATAAATATTTCGTTCATTGAAGGAATACATTCTGCAAACGACAGAATTTCTGTCTGCTTCCCAAGTTCCGACAATAAAACAGTATTAGGCACATCCTGCAACTTTCTCACCGTATAATATCGTTCCTGTCCCTCTTCTTCCTTCAAAGCAGCCTCGAAAAGCGGTGTATTCTGCAACAACACATCTCCTTGTGTGACCAGTGTATAAGTATCGGTTTTGAAACGACTACGAACTTCTTTCACTTCCCCTTGCAAAACCACTTCCGAATGGTTTATCAAGGCTATCTTATCACAAATTTCTTCGACCGAAGCCATATTGTGTGTAGAAAAAATAATGGTATGTCCTTTTTGCTTTAACTCCAATATCTCCCTTTTCAGCAATTCGGCATTCACAGGGTCGAAACCAGAAAAAGGCTCATCAAATATCAGCAATTGAGGTTCATGCAGCACCGTAATGATAAATTGCACTTTTTGCTGCATTCCTTTAGACAACTCTTCCAACTTTTTATTCCACCAGGAAGTAATTTCAAATTTATCGAACCACTGTTTCAAACGGGTTGTAGCGTCCTGCCGGCTTAACCCTTTCAGCTGTGCTAAATAAATGGCTTGTTCGCCTACCTTCATTTTCTTATACAAGCCTCGCTCTTCAGGAAGATATCCAATACGATAAATATCATCCGGACGAGACAAACGTCCGTCAAAATACACTTCTCCGGCATCAGGAGCCGTAATACGGTTGATGATACGAATTAAAGTGGTTTTACCGGCACCATTCGGCCCGAGCAGACCAAATACTTTACCTTCGGGCACCTGAATGCTGACTCCGTTTAGAGCCGTATGATCTGCATAACGCTTGACCACGTCTCGTGTTTCCAAAAAGAAATTGTCCATAAACTCATGTTTTATCCAAATTTACAACTCCTCATCTCCCAATCCAAGAAAAACAGCAATAAATTCAATTTCAAATCCATTTCCTCTATCCTATACTTTGCAAGAATATGCTTTCACACTTCCATCCACCTCATTATAAATAGAATAAGCATGAAATAAGAATACAAATAAATTTCAAAACCACTTCAGCGAAGAAGTGTTTAAATATAAAGGAAAATCAGCATGAAAAGACAAGAACACTGCTAAAAATTCAATATAAAACCATCGAACGAATCATTCTCTCCCATTCCCATCTTTTCATGCTTCATACGGTTCTTACGCTTTTTCAAAGCCGCCTTGTTTGTATTCAGTAAATACAAAATCTCAGCGTTGGAGATTCCTATTTTTATCAGACAACACAGATGAATATCCGTTTCTGTAAGGGCAGGAAACTGTTTCCACAAACGTTCTGCAAAATGATGATAACAAAGATTCACTACCTCCACCAGATTAGCCAGTTCATCTGCAGAAAGCATAATCGAATCACTATTCCGATTTTTATCCCGCTGGCTCATTTCATTCAACACCTCCATTTTTTTGATTACTTCACTATGACGCAATACTTCCTTACGCATAGACTGCTCATTGGACAAATATTCTTTAATAACCTTTTCTCTCTCCGATAATTCCGTTGCCAAGTTCAATTCCCTGCTTACCATTTCTTCACGTGCAGACTGCAAGGCAATAGTTTCTTTCTGAAGTTGCAAACGAATCTGCTTCATCAGGTCATCCTTTGAGCGAATTTGTTCCGACATTATCCGTTTTTCTTCCCTATGTGTAAAAAAGGATACCATCCCTACAATCATTACCACCGTACAGATACTAAAAAGAACTACATAAAGACGCTGCCGTTTTACTTTCAGCAGTTTGTTCTCGCTCTGCACCAACGAATAATCATATTTCCGCTGGAGTTCCGTCAGTTTAAACGACAATTCTTCCTCATGAATACTATCCAACAGTGCCGCATAACGCTTGCTATGTTCCAATGCTCCTGCATAGTTTTTCATTTTCTCCTCGTACATGCCCCACAAACGATGATGACCGGCTTTTTCGTACAAAGTAGTGTATCGGGGGTCTTTCTCAAAATAAAAACGGGCAGAATCGTATTGTGCCATGTTCAGATAAATCTCTCCCTTATTGATCCATAAAGGATAAAGTTCCGTAGAATCCTGCTGAAAGATGCCAATGCTACGGTCAAGCAAACGTAAAGCTAAAAAATATTCCCCTCTCAGACGGGCCGCCAAAGACAAATGATTCAATAAATAAGCGTCATAATATCTGTTTTCAATCATCAAAGACAATTTTAATCCTAAATTCAACATACTGTCCGCCTGTTCGTATTTCCCATTCAGCAAATACCCCCATCCCCAATTATCATACAAATTCACCAAAGCCAATGTATCTTTCAACCGAATGACATGTTCTTTCGCTACCCTATACTTCCCGATGCCATCCTCTGTATCTGTTTCATCTATCAGGAAACTTCCCCAATGCAGGTTTAGCAGAAAACGAAGTCGATCATTGGAGATATTCCTGCTTGCCCTGTCTGCCAGTTGAAAATAGCTCAATGCCTTTTCCTTTTCTCCCGAATCACGACAATACTGTGCCAAATAGAAATAAGTCCATGCTTTATACAAAGAGTCCGGGCTGTCTTGATAATACCGCTCTGCAATGCGAAGAAGAGAATCGTTTTCTACCGGAATATGATTCTTATATTGCGCCTGTGTAAACAACAATGCATAAAAAGCTTGCCTTTCTTCATCAAACTTTGAGACTTGCGGTATATGCTGCAACAACTTCCATGCACTGTCCGGTCTTTCCTGCATCAATTGTTCCACCTGTTTCAGAGGCATATCTGTCCCGTCCGATTGCTTTTGATAAAAGAGCGAAAACAGTATGAACAATACTATAATGACACCAAGAATAACAGCATATATATGTTTCATAGTATTTTTCAAGTAAAGATATGTACAAAGATAACAAATACATATAAATACCCAACAAATACGCTCTATTTTTCCTCCTTTTTCAACGGGTATCTGGTATGTCTACCTTTTTATTCCATACACAAATAATAAGTATTAATTATCAAGATGTTACAATCCAAACATGTCTACCTCTTGTCCACCTGTCTTTCTTGCATTACTACCTACCTATACATAACTTTGTATCATACCAAAATCATAATATAAATGCCATGAAGAAAATATTTTTACTACAGACCATCTCCTTATTACTTATATCAAGTAATATTTATGCTCAGGAAAAAATATCTTTAACATTGAGCAACAAAAAGCCTTCTAACGCCCAAAGTCAGATTCCCATTGATGTTTCAATAGAAGAAACAACAATCATGATTCTGTTTAAGGAAAACTCCACTTACCAAGTAATCGTAAAAGGAGAAGTAGGCATTGTATATCAAAAACTTCTTACAGCTACTACCGCAGAAACTATTCGTATCGAATTACTCCCATATAAGGAGGGGAATTACAGCATCCTCTTCTACGATATGGAAGGAAACGAAATAGAAGGAAACTTTTTGACACCAATCGAATAAATAAGTAATCATGATACAAGAGAAAATATACAGCTTTATTGATATTTTGCTTTCAATTGCACTATGCCTTGCTTGCATATATGGAACAATAGAAAGCATCTGTCATCAAGAGTGGTTACTGACCGTCATCATGGGACTCTCTGCAATCAGCACCCTATACGGAGTGTTTACATGGAAAAAGAATAAAGAACCTTTCATGCAAGCAGAAGTATATATGCTCACCATTGCCACTGCAATCTGGTGGATATTTTTCTTTTACATGAATGGATACCCTTCGCTCACAACTGTATGTATTGTAAGCAGTATACAGACATTATACCAATGGCTACTCATCAAACAAAGAAGAAATGCGACATAAAAGTCAGATAAGGTAAGATTTTGGTTCATGCATTTTTACAGACTAATTCAAGAATTAAAAACCTCGCTATTGCAGTGGCGAAGTCTCGTCATTGCAGGGACGAGGGCGCGTCATTGCAGGGGCGAGGGTTTCGGATAAAGGATTGATACGCCAAGGAACGGCTAAGACAGGCATAAAAAACAGTTCGGGAAAAGAACCGGAATATGCTTCCGCCTCTCTTCCCGAACCATTGTTTCCTGTCGCTTCCCGCAGGGAAAAAGTCCGTCTGCCTCAGGCATTCTTTGCCTTAAATGCCAACGCATACATACGCATCTGCTTCACCATTGCCAGCAGACCATTACTACGGGTAGGCGACAAATGTTCTTTCAGACCGATTTTTTCAATAAAATACAAATCGCTGTTCAATATTTCATCGGGAGTATGCCCTGATACCACTTTAATCAGTAAGGTTACAATACCTTTTACAATCAAAGCATCACTCTCTGCCTGAAATATAATTTTTCCATCCACCAAGTCAGCCTGCAACCATACACGGCTCTGACATCCATCTATCAGATTTTGTTCTGTTTTATATTTCGGATCGAGTGGTTCCTGTTCATTACCCAAATCAATGAGCAACTGATACTTATCCATCCAGTCTTCAAAATCGCTGAATTCCTCGATTACCTCGTCTTGCAGTTCGTTAATTGTCTTCATATCTTTTATTTTTTTATTTTTCATTATAAATCACCGTCATCACAGTCTGACCTACAGCCTGCAAAGTAGCCTTGTCAATATGTTCCATATTATCTTTCAGTGTATGCCAGGTATGATTAAAACCAGTATCACTGTTCGGATCGAAATCGATGACATCGACACACGGAATCTGGCGGAACCGATGTACATACATGTGATCATCGGTAATATGTCCTCCATCTTTCTTTACAAAATAATTTCCATAACCGATTCGGTGCGCTGCATCCCATATCTTCTGCATGGCGGTATGAGCCGTATTTTTGGAATAGGCCTCGTAATAGAACGATGCATTCTTACCTCCTACCATATCGAGCAAAATACCAAAGCGAGCCTTGTAGTCGGGTACATGCGGAATACGTCCCCAATATTGTGAACCCAAACACCAAGTATCGCTGCGATGGGTACCTTCATAGAAATCAGGTGTTCCATAATCTTCCGCATCGAAGAATACAATATCAACCCCAATAGCCGGTGCTTGCTTCTGCAACTGACGGGCTATTTCCAGCAAAACACCTACCCCACTGGCTCCATCGTTTGCCCCATCGATAGGAGTACGGTGATGCTTTGCCTCATCTTCATCGGCATACGGACGTGTATCCCAATGTGCACAAAGCAAAACTCGCTTTTTCGATTCCGGGTTATAAGCCCCAATAATATTACGGGCCTTCAGCATTGTGCCATCGTACGCCATCAAGTCGGCATACTGATTATACACTTTCGCCCCAAATCCAGCCAACTTATCTGCCAGATAATCGCCACAAGCCTTATGAGGAGCCGAATTCGGCACACGTGTACCAAAAGCCACCTGCTTTTCTACATAAGCATAAGCACTGTCAGCATTGAAAGCCGGAGCCTGCACAAAGGCCTGTTCTTCCGTCTGTTCTTCCTGTTTGGCTTTGTTGTTACTACTGCCACACGCCACACATGCACATGCCAGCAAACACACTCCTCCTATATTTCTAATCAGTCTTTTCATTTCCGTTATCTTTAATGATTACAGCTGCAAAGGTAGCTGTTTTTCTGCACTTCTTCCATCACCCGCAGGAAGTTTCCTCCCCAAAGCAGACGAATTGCCTCTTCATCATAACGCTCCAACAAGAAGCGCCGTGTCAGATTAATCAGTTCCGACGAATCATTGCACCCTATAATACCTCCATCGCCATCGAAATCGGTTCCGATGCCCACATGTTCTATGCCCATCACACTGACCATGTGATTGATATGTTCAATTGCATCCTCAATCGTAGCCGGAGCATCCTGACGCAGGAATCCGCTATACAGACAAACTTGCACTACACCACCTTTGTCGGCAATAGCCTTGAGTTGTGCATCAGTCAGATTACGAGGATGATCGCACAGTGCTCGTGCAGAAGAGTGAGAACAAACTACCGGCTGCGCACTGATATCCAACGTATCATAGAAAGTCCGTTCACCGGCATGCGACAAATCAACCATCATGCCTACCCGATTCATCTCCCGGATGACCTGCTCACCGAAAGCGCTAACGCCCAGATTCTCTTCATTATAACGTGCCGAACCGCAGATATCATTGTTTCCATTATGGCACAATGTCATATATACCACCCCTCTTTGGCGGAAACGTTCCACATTACTTAAATCTTTACCAATGGCATATCCATTTTCTATACCCAGCATAATCGCCTTCTTTCCTGCTTGCTTCAAACGATACAAGTCGGCCGGAGTATAAGCAATGTCTACGGCCGTGCAGTTCATGGCCACCATACGCTCTATCTCGTTCAGCAAGCGGTCTGCCTTGGCAGTTGCAGCCAGCAAAGCTTCTTCTGTACGTTCTTTCTGCGCCAGATAAGCAACCATAATGGTGGCATCCTGACGTCCTTCGGTCATTTTATGCAAATCGACCTTGATTTTAGGGTCACGAGATGCAAAATTAATTTGCTGACCAAAGAACATGGGTGTATCACAATGGGTATCGAGAGTCAGCAAACGGCTGTGCAAGCGTTTTGCCCTACGGTAAGAATGAGCCTCACGTACCAGCCAGTCGAATATCGGCATCATGTATTCATCCCCATTCAAGATGAAACATTCGGGATGCCACTGTACTCCCAGCATCGACTTATATTCGGTACTTTCAATTGCTTCAATCACTCCATCGGGAGCATAAGCCGAAACACGAAAACCGGGTGCCGGCTCCTTGACCGCCTGATGATGGAACGAATTGACAGCAACAGTAAGAGTATTCAGCACATCCGACAATAATGATTCGGGGACAATCTGAACAGTATGCGAAGCGTAAGCCCGGTCAAGTTTCTGACTATGTTTGACAGACTCTCCCTCCCGCTGCGCATAAATGTCCTGATAAAGGGTTCCCCCCATTGCTGCTGTCATCACCTGCATACCCCGGCAAATACCTAATATAGGAAGTTGGCGATTTGCTGCCAGACGTACCAGCAATAACTCCTGACGGTCGCGATGGGGATTAATGTCCTGCAATTCGCGTATCGGCTCCTCGCCCACATACAACGGATTCAAATCGGCACCACCACTCAATAAAACGGCATCAAGCGTATCGAGCAAACCGATCAAAGCATCGGTATCTTCTGTTGGAGGAATCACAACAGGAATACCTCCCGCCCGAAGAACTGAAGTATAATAGCCCGGGGCCAGCATCAAATTACCCTCACTGAAATTCGCCGTAATACCTATCAAAGGAGCATCGGCATGATTGGGAAAGCGACTATGTAGCGCCTTATAGTCCGCTTCAATATCGAAGTTTTGAAACGTTTTCATAAGTTAAATCTTTCTTAGAAGTGAAACAAAGATAGAGATAAATCCAGATTATTTTCCCATATTTGAAAAAAATCTAATATATGGAACCAATCCGATCACTCAGCCAATTAGTGAATGTATTGCGCTCTCGCTGTATCCGCCGCAGAGTGGCAGTAGTTTGCCCCAATGACCCTCATACAGAATATGTCATTATCCGAAGTCTGCGTGAAGAGATTGCGTCTTATCTATTGGTAACCGATGAGAACCACCGGACTATAGCCGACCGTCTGCATGCCGCCTCTCCGGACTTCGTCCGTGTATATACCGCACCCACGCCTGACGAAGCTGCTGCACTGGCCGTAGAGTTGGTACGAACAGGCGAAGCCGACATTCTAATGAAAGGGCTTATCAATACAGACAATCTGCTTCGTGCCGTACTTAAGAAAGGAAAAGGATTACTGCCCGAAGGAGGAATACTCAGCCATGTTTCCCTTGCACAAATCCCCTTATATCATAAGTTGCTTTTCTTTTCGGACGCAGCAGTTATTCCACGTCCTTCTCTGGAGCAATTCCGCGCCATGATAAAGTCGGATACGCAAATCTGCCATCGTTTAGGACACGAGCAACCCCGCATCGCACTGATTCACTGTTCCGAGAAAACCAATGAAAAATTTCCGCATACATTAAGTTATGCACAACTGAAAGAAGAAGCTCTACAAGGAAGGTTAGGAAAGATTTTCATAGACGGACCAATGGACGCAAAGACAGCCTGCGACAGACACAGTGGAGAAATAAAAGGACTCAGTTCTCCTGTTGTGGGAAATGCAGATATTTTAATCTTCCCCAATATCGAATCCGGAAATACTTTTTACAAAACCTTATCGCTGTTTGGAGATGCAAATATGGCGGGCATGCTTACAGGAACCATTGCCCCTGTAGTTGTTCCATCGCGTAGCGATTCGGGTAATTCAAAATTTTACAGCCTGGCATTGGCTTGCCTTGCCGGCAATCAAAACGACTGACTGTTATGAAAATACTTGTAATCAACCCAGGGTCTACTTCTACCAAACTGGCTGTATACGAAGACAGCACACAGGTTTGGAAAGAGAGTGTCTATCATTCTGCCGAAGAACTGGCTCCCTATCATCACATCAACGAACAGTACGAATACCGGAAAGAGCATGTATATACAGCACTTGCCAAGGCCGGAATATCCCTTCACTTCGATGCCATCATAGCTCGTGGAGGTCTCCTTAAGCCTATTCCGGGAGGAGTATACCGCATCAATGAACGTATCAAGCATGACCTTTGGAATGCCAATATGGAACATGCTTCCAATCTGGCAGCACTCATTGCTGATGACATTGCCTCTCACTCCGGATGCCCTTCTTTTATTGCCGACCCTGTAGTCACTGACGAGTTGCGCGACATTGCACGACTGACCGGTATTCCGGAGGTTCCAAGAATCTCCATCTTTCATGCTTTAAACAGCCGGGCAGTTTCAAGACAATATGCAGCCAGCATTCACAAAAAATACGAAGAGCTGAATCTGATTGTAGTGCATTTGGGAGGAGGAATTTCGGTCAGTGCGCATCACTTCGGAAAGGTAATTGATGTAAACAATGCATTGAATGGAGAAGGTCCGTTCAGCCCGGAACGGGCAGGTACAGTTCCGGCACGTCAGCTGGTAGACCTTTGTTTCAGCGGCAAATATAAATACGAAGAAATACGGAAAATGCTGAACGGCAAAGGAGGATTACTTGCTCATTTAGGAACCACAGATGTACCCACCATCGTGCGATGGGCACATGCCGGAAATAAAAAACATAAGCTTGTATTGGATGCCATGATTTACACGGTAGCCAAACAGGTAGGTGCCATGCATGTAGCCCTGGAATGTCAAACCGATGCCATCATCCTGACAGGCGGTATCGCACACTGCCAATATTGCACCGATTTACTCACGCAATGGATTCATAAGCTGGCTCCGGTCATCATTATCCCCGGAGAAGACGAAATGGGAGCATTGGCCATGAATGCACTAGGAGTATTACACAAAGAACTCCCATTACAAGAATATTTATAAAAGACACGAGACTATTTCAAAACAGATTTGAGATAGTCTCGTATCTTTTTAGTCCTCTGCATTTATCTCTAAGATATTAAGATTTTCCCCGATTCAATGTACTTGTACTTGCAGAAAACAAATCCATTATCATAGACATAAATGCTTGATTCTATTCACTGACTTCATACGACGTCGTCGGCTGCAAAACCAACCACGTTGGCTGCAAAGCCAACACCGGCGGCTGCACAATCAACGACGGCGATTAAAACTTCCGACGTCCATCACTGTTTTCCGATTCCTGTTACATGATACGCTCCTTAAGAAAAGACAAAGGCCATCTCAAGTTTATCTGAGACAGCCTTTATTAAACGTCAAACTTACTCCAACTCTTTATTTAAAAACTTGCGTCATGGGGCGTCCTACCCAAACTTGAGGCTGTTTTACCCCGAAAATATATGCAATAATAGAAGCTGTATCATATTGCATCATACTTTCTTCAAACTCGCCCCCTCTTTTCACATTTTTTCCTGCAATGATAAAAGGAGTTTCCATTTCCTCCAAAGTAATTCCTCCATGCCCAGTCTTAATTCCTCCATGATCGGACGTCATCATAATAATCGTATCCTCCCACATCCCGGCATCTTTTACAGCCTGCATAATACGTCCGGCATAACTGTCCAGTTCCTTCAATTTGTCGTAGTAAGATGGAGTATCATGTCCTGCATCATGTCCCGTATGGTCTAACTGGTCAAAACATACCGCAATAAAATGGGGACGTTCGGCCTTAATATATTGTTCGGCCATTTCGCAAAGCAAAGTCGGATGATTCGCATAATCAGGAGCAAGAGCGTGATGAGAAACAGCCAAAGAATCTATCAGATATTTAATCCCATCCCACTCATACAAACAAGCTGTTTTCAGTTCCGGTTTCTGTTCTTGCAAGATAGAAAAAATCGTAGGGAATACGCCATGTTTATTCAAGACTCTGGAGGGAATTTCCGGAGTCTTGGAACCCCATTGAGTATATCCGTGAATCTCCGTAGCAGCTCCATTAAACATCGAAGCCCAATTTATTGCACTTGAAGAAGGTAACACGCTGCGTTTCTTCAATGTATAACAGCCCTCGGCCATCAATTGGCTGATATGAGGAATATCTTTCGCCTTCGGAACACTGTAAGCTCCCCATCCATCTAAAGCAATCAATACTACATGCTTGGCTTTCGGCTTTTCCGCATACAAAACCTGACTGATTCCTATCAAAAGGAAACAAATAAAAACAAATGTCTTTTTCATAAAATAATAGATTCAGTTTGGATAATTTCAATTCTATAGCTCCATAAAACAAAAAACCTGAGATACATTTCTGAACCTCAGATTTTTCGTTTTATAAACTCATTGATTTGTTTCATAATCATGCTTTCGCTTGGGATTCATCGGGAACCATCCTTTCAACACACGTTGCCGCTGTTCGAACAACTCCTTAATCGTCCAAAACGAAGAGAAAGAAAAAACTCCTAACAAAGATGACACCAGCAAATTTTGAATAATAATTGAACCTGCCATTCCCATCAGGCCTAACACCAAAAACACCCACCAACAACGAGTGCCCCAATGATACTCTGCTTTTACTACAACAGGATGGAATAAACCGATGATCAGGAAAGTGCATATTCCTATTACCACACCTCCTAAATGACAGGATACAAGCCAGTCCATTATTTCTGTTCTTTAAGAATAGGAATTTCTTTCTTAATACTCTGCTCCAACGAAATCAGTGTTTCTGTAGCAGTTACCCCTGGAATTTCCTGTATCTTTGAGTTCAACAACTCCATCAGATGTTCGTTGTCTGTAGAGTACAATTTGGTAAGCATGGTATACGGACCAGTAGTAAAGTGACATTCCACAATTTCCGGAATCTTTTCCAATTCAGCAACCACACTTTTATACATAGAACCTTTTTCCAGCTTAATACCTACATAAGTACAAGTACTGTATCCCAGGCTTTTGGGGTTTACATGGTATCCTGAACCAACGATTACATTCAGATCTATCAAACGCTGTACACGCTGATGAATAGCTGCACGCGACACACCACATTCTTCCGCTACATCTTTAAATGGAATACGGGCATTCTGAGAAATAATTTCCAGAATCTGCTTGTCAAGATTATCAATTTTCTCCATAAGCAATCTTATTATATCATTTTGTAAGCAAATATAGGAAAACTTTTTTACTAATATCCCCTTTTAGCATAAAAAACATATTTTTATAAGACATCTAGTCCAAATTTCTAAAAAAAGTGCAGAATTCCAAGACCATTTTACATAAAAACTAAATTTTCTTAAACAGGAAATAAATTCCCTATAATTTTGCAATACATTATATTATTTATATCTTTGCAGCGAAATGGATGAAAGGTGGAGGGGCGATTAGCTCCTTTTTTTGTTCTTATATAGTTAATGCATGATAGATAAAAATGTTGTTACCCGAATAGTTAACGAATGGCTGGAGGGAAAAGATTATTTTCTGGTCGATATTACAGTAAGTCCAGATGATAAAATCGTTGTTGAGATAGACCATGCAGAAGGTGTATGGATCGACGATTGTGTGGAATTAAGTCGATACATAGAATCGAAATTGAACCGGGAAGAGGAAGATTACGAATTAGAGGTAGGATCTGCCGGTATCGGACAACCATTCAAGGTTCTAAAACAATACCTGATTCATATCGGAACCGATGTGGAAGTATTGGCTAAAGATGGTAAAAAATACGTTGGAGTATTGAGCGACGCCAACGAAGAAAACTTTACGATTACTGTCGAAACAAAAATCAAGCCGGAAGGAGCCAAACGCCCCAAACTGGTAGAGCAAGATATTACTTTTACATACGAAGAAATAAAATATACCAAATACTTAATTAGCTTTAAATAATTATGGCGAAAAAAGAGGAAACTGTCAGTTTAATTGACACATTTTCGGAATTTAAGGAGTTAAAAAACATCGATCGCACAACAATGGTTAGCGTATTGGAAGAGTCTTTCCGCAGTGTGATTGCAAAAATGTTTGGTACAGACGAAAATTATGACGTAATCGTAAATCCGGATAAAGGCGATTTCGAAATATGGCGTAATCGAGAAGTAGTAGCAGATGATGAATTAACTAATCCGAATGCACAAATCTCGTTAACAGAAGCTCGTAAAATAGACAGCTCATACGAGGTAGGCGAAGAAGTAACAGATGAAGTTATATTCGAAAAATTTGGTCGCCGTGCAATTCTGAATCTTCGCCAGACATTAGCTTCCAAGATTTTGGAACTGGAAAAAGACAGTTTATACAACAAATACATAGACAAAGTTGGAACTGTCATCAGTGCAGAAGTATACCAGATCTGGAAAAAGGAAATCTTGCTGCTGGATGATGAAGGCAATGAACTGTTATTGCCCAAAACAGAACAGATTCCGAGTGACTTCTACCGCAAAGGCGAAACAGCTCGTGCTGTCGTAGCTCGCGTTGACAACAAAAACAACAATCCTAAGATTATATTGAGCCGTACTTCTCCAATGTTCCTCCAGCGCTTGTTCGAGCAGGAAGTTCCGGAGATCAACGACGGATTGATTACAATTAAAAAGATTGCCCGCATTCCGGGAGAACGTGCGAAGATTGCAGTAGAATCTTACGACGAACGTATCGATCCGGTAGGTGCTTGCGTAGGTGTAAAAGGTTCTCGTATACATGGTATTGTACGTGAATTGCGTAACGAGAATATCGATGTAATCAATTATACATCAAACATCCAGCTGTTTATACAGCGTGCCTTAAGTCCGGCAAAAGTTTCTTCTATCGTAATGCACGAAGAAGAAAAGAAAGCAGAAGTATATTTGAAACCGGAAGAAGTATCTTTGGCTATCGGTAAAGGTGGTCTTAATATTAAGCTGGCAAGTATGCTGACTGAATACACAATTGATGTATACAGAGAATTGGACGAAAATGCAATGGATGAAGACATCTATTTGGATGAATTCAAAGATGAAATCGATGAATGGGTAATCAATGCCATCAAGAGTATCGGTATTGATACTGCAAAAGGTGTATTGAATGCTCCACGTGAAATGCTGATAGAAAAAGCAGATTTGGAAGAAAACACAGTGGACGATGTGCTGAAGATTTTAAAAGCAGAGTTTGAAGAATAGTTTACAGAAACCGGCAAAAACATCGTTCATTGGTGAACAACAGTCGTGAGTAGTAACTTTTTTCAGAACTCTATTAAAAAATTAGATAAACGTATGACGATTAGACTAAATAAAGTAACACGAGATTTAAATGTAGGAATCACCACGGTAGTAGACTTTTTACAAAAAAAAGGATATACTATTGAAGCGAATCCGAATACTAAAATTACTGATGAACAGTATGCTGTACTTGTAAAAGAGTTCAGTAAAGATAAAGATTTAAAAATAGAGTCTGAAAAAATTATTCAGGAACGACAGAATAAAGAACGCAACAAAGCCTCTGTTTCTATTGAAGATCTTCAACCGGAAACAAAAAAGCCTGAAGTAATAGAGACTGTTGTTCCGGATGATGTACGTCCTAAATTCAAACCTGTCGGTAAAATTGATTTAGAAAGCTTCAACAAAAAGAAGACGAAACCAGTTGCTACCGAACCTGCTAAAGACGAAGATGTTCATTCTACAGTAGATTCTGCAATCGCAGAAAAACCTGCTGTAACAGAACAGGCTACCCCTAAATTTGATAATATTCAACAAAATAATACAGAAGCAGTCAATAATACGATTACACCATCAAAAGCGGAAGACGTAAACTCAACGACCACTTCTAATGAAACAGTTAAACCGGATACAAAAGAAGAAGATTTGAAACAAGAGGTAATGGAGGAGAAAAAAGAAACCCCAGAAGTACACAATGTGCAGCTTGAGAAAGAAGACGATGTATTTAAAATTCGTCCTACTGAATTTAAATCCAAAATCAATGTAGTGGGACAAATTGACTTGGCTGCACTGAATCAGTCGACACGTCCGAAAAAGAAGACCAAAGAAGAAAAACGTAAAGAGCGAGAAGAAAAGGATAAACAGCGTCAGGAGCAGCGCAAACAAATGAAAGATGCTATCATCAAAGAAATTCGTAAAACGGATGAAAAGGGTGATAGATCTGACTCTGATGATGCTTCAAAGAAAAAGAAACGCAACCGGATTAACAAAGAACGTATTGACATCAATGCTGTAAATACTTCTAACAATGGTGCAGCACGTAATGATCGCGCTAATAAAGGCAATGTTCAGAATACGAACAAACACGCAAATAAAGATCGCTTTAAGAAACCGGTTATCAAGCAAGAAGTTAGCGACGAAGATGTAGCTAAGCAGGTAAAAGAAACTTTAGCACGACTTACTAATAAAGGTAAGAATAAAGCAGCTAAATACCGTAAAGAAAAACGTGAATCTATCCAGAACCGCCAATTGGAACAGGAGGAACTGGAACAGGAAGAAAGCAAGATATTGAAGCTTACCGAGTTTGTGACTGCAAACGAGTTGGCCAACATGATGGACATCTCTGTAACACAAGTTATCTCTACTTGTATGAGTGTCGGTATCATGGTTTCTATCAACCAGCGTCTGGATGCAGAAACAATCAATCTGGTAGCAGAAGAATTTGGATACAAAACTGAATATGTCAGCGCAGAAGTAGCTCAGGCTATCGAAGAAGAAGCTGATGCAGAAGAAGATTTGCAGCCACGTGCTCCGATTGTAACAGTAATGGGACACGTTGACCACGGTAAAACATCTCTGTTGGACTATATCCGTAAAGCAAACGTAATTGCAGGAGAGGCTGGTGGTATTACCCAGCACATCGGTGCATACAATGTGAAACTGGAAGATGGACGTAAGATTACTTTCCTCGATACTCCGGGACACGAAGCATTTACAGCGATGCGTGCTCGTGGTGCTAAGGTTACCGACGTAGTAATTATTATTGTAGCAGCCGACGACAATGTCATGCCTCAGACCAAGGAAGCTATCAACCATGCTATGGCTGCAGGAGTGCCTATTGTATTTGCAATTAACAAAGTTGATAAGCCTAACGCCAATCCGGACAAGATTAAGGAAGAATTGGCTGCGATGAACTTCCTTGTTGAAGAATGGGGAGGTAAATATCAGTCACAAGATATTTCTGCAAAAAAAGGTACTGGTGTACCAGAATTGCTGGAAAAAGTATTGCTGGAAGCAGAAATGTTGGATTTGAAAGCTAATCCAAACCGTAAAGCAACAGGTTCTATCATTGAATCGTCTTTGGATAAGGGACGTGGATATGTAGCAACTGTACTGGTATCGAACGGAACTCTTCACGTAGGAGACATCGTATTGGCAGGTACATACTATGGTAAGGTAAAAGCTATGTTCAACGAACGTAACCAACGTCTGAAAGAAGCAGGACCGGCAGAACCTGTATTGATTCTGGGATTGAACGGAGCACCTGCAGCAGGTGATACATTCCATGTATTCGATACCGATCAGGAAGCACGTGAAATTGCCAACAAGCGTGAGCAGTTGCAACGTGAGCAAGGATTGCGTACTCAGAAAATGCTTACTCTGGATGAAGTGGGCCGCCGCTTAGCTTTGGGTGACTTCCATGAATTGAACGTAATCGTCAAAGGTGACGTAGACGGTTCTGTAGAAGCCTTGAGTGACTCGTTGATTAAGTTGTCAACAGAACAGATTCAGGTTAATGTAATCCATAAAGGTGTGGGTCAGATCTCTGAATCGGATGTTTCTTTGGCTGCAGCTTCAGATGCTATCATCGTTGGTTTCCAGGTACGCCCATCAAGCAATGCAGCTAAACTGGCAGAACAGGAAGGTGTAGATATCCGCAAATACTCTATCATCTACGATGCTATTGAAGAAGTAAAAGCTGCAATGGAAGGTATGTTGGCTCCGACATTGAAAGAACAGGTAACAGCTACTATCGAAGTGCGTGAAGTCTTCAACATCAGCAAAGTAGGTATGGTTGCTGGTGCTATGGTAAAAACTGGTAAGGTTAAACGTTCGGATAAGGCTCGTCTGATTCGTGATGGTATCGTTGTATTTACCGGTTCAATCAATGCTTTGAAACGCTTCAAAGACGATGTAAAAGAAGTTGGAACAAACTTCGAATGCGGTATCAGTCTGACAAACTGCAATGATTTGAAAGTAGGCGACATTATTGAAACTTACGAGGAAATTGAAGTAAAACAGACTTTATAAGCTAATTATATTTATCTAAATAATGTCATCCTGAGCTTAGCGAAGGATCTGCTAATGCCGTTTGGATGTATGCAGTTCTATTACGCACTCAGAATGACATTATTTTTATTAATAAAATGACAACTCTCGACTTTGCAATTATAGGTATTATATTCATCGGAGCAATACTAGGCTTTACCAAAGGATTCATAAAACAACTGTCGTCTATTGTCGGGCTCATAGCCGGATTACTTCTGGCACGTGCCTTGTTTGCTTCTGTTGGAGAAAAACTGGCGGTTGAACTGGGAACCTCTGTTTCTATTGGACAAACAATAGCATTTTTTCTAATCTGGTTAGTAGTGCCTTTAACTATCTCTTTATTGGCTTCCATGTTATCACAAGCTGTAGAAGCCATTCATCTTGGCTTTATAAACAGATGGTTGGGAGCCGGACTGGGTGTCATTAAATTTGCTCTGCTTACAAGCATGATTGTTTATTTCATAGAATACATTGATTCTAAAGATAACTTAATTCAGTCAACCACAAAGAGCAAATCATTGTTATATTATCCGATAAAAGATTTCTCCGGAATATTTATTCCTAAAATTAAAAGTGTAACCAAACAACTAATAGATACTGATATTATATGCTACAAGAACCCAATAAATATGTGAAAGAACTCACTCAGGAGAAGTATAAATACGGCTTCACGACTGACGTTCACACAGATATTATCGAAAAGGGACTGAATGAAGATGTGGTACGGCTTATATCAGCCAAAAAAGGAGAACCGGAATGGTTGCTCGAATTCCGACTTAAAGCATATCGCTATTGGCAAACATTGGAAATGCCGACATGGGCACATCTGAATATCCCGGAAATAGACTATCAGGCTATTTCATATTACGCAGACCCAACAAAGAAAAAGGAAGGGCCCAAAAACTTAGATGAGGTTGATCCTGAATTATTAAAGACATTCAACAAACTGGGTATTCCTTTGGAAGAGCAAATGGCACTGAGTGGAATGGCAGTAGATGCTGTCATGGATTCTGTCTCGGTAAAGACTACCTTCAAAGAAACACTGATGGAAAAAGGTATTATCTTCTGTTCCATGAGTGAAGCTGTACGCGAACATCCTGACTTGGTAAAAAAATATCTTGGTTCTGTAGTAGGATACCGAGACAACTTTTTTGCTGCATTAAACTCTGCAGTGTTTAGCGACGGCTCGTTTGTATATATTCCAAAAGGGGTACGTTGTCCGATGGAACTTTCTACTTACTTCCGAATCAATGCAGCCAATACCGGACAATTTGAACGTACACTGATTGTAGCAGATGACGACAGTTACGTATCATACCTGGAAGGATGTACTGCACCTATGCGCGATGAGAACCAGCTGCATGCTGCTATCGTTGAAATTGTTGTATTAGACCGTGCTGAGGTGAAATACTCTACTGTGCAAAACTGGTATCCGGGAGATGCTGAAGGAAAAGGAGGAGTATACAACTTCGTAACAAAACGAGGAAACTGTAAAGGGGTAGACAGTAAACTGTCATGGACACAGGTTGAAACTGGTTCTGCCATTACATGGAAATATCCAAGCTGTATTCTAAGTGGTGACAATTCGACTGCTGAATTCTATTCTGTAGCGGTAACCAACAATTATCAACAAGCCGATACAGGTACAAAGATGATACACTTAGGAAAGAACACACGTTCTACAATTGTCAGCAAAGGTATCAGTGCCGGAAAAAGCCAGAATTCATACAGAGGCTTGGTTCGTGTGGCAGAAAAAGCAGAAAATGCACGCAACTACAGCCAGTGCGACTCTCTCCTGCTGGGAAGCCAGTGTGGAGCACACACCTTCCCCTACATGGATATTCACAATGATACTGCCATTGTAGAACATGAAGCAACCACGTCCAAGATTTCAGAAGATCAGGTATTCTACTGCAATCAGCGTGGTATATCAACGGAAGATGCTATCGGACTTATCGTCAATGGCTATGCTAAAGAAGTAATTAACAAGCTGCCCATGGAGTTTGCCGTAGAAGCGCAAAAATTACTCTCCATCTCATTGGAAGGCAGTGTAGGATAATATTAACGAAGAAACAACACGTATGTTAGAAATAAAAGATTTACATGCCACAATCAATGGCAAAGAAATTCTGAAAGGAATCAATTTAACGGTAAAAGCAGGTGAAGTACATGCCATCATGGGTCCTAATGGTTCTGGTAAAAGTACATTAAGCAACGTACTGGTAGGACACCCGGCCTATGAAGTAACAAAAGGAAGTGTGACTTTCGACGGAAAAGACCTTCTTGCTTTAAGCGCAGAAGACAGAAGCCACGAAGGCTTGTTTCTGTCCTTCCAGTATCCGGTAGAAATTCCGGGAGTAAGCATGGTCAACTTTATGCGCGCTGCCGTAAACGAACAGCGCAAATATAAAGGACTTCCGGCTTTATCTGCCAGCGAATTCTTAAAACTCATGCGCCAAAAGCGTGAAATCGTAGAGCTGGACAGTAAATTGGCCAATCGTTCTGTAAACGAAGGTTTCTCGGGAGGTGAAAAGAAAAGAAATGAAATATTCCAGATGGCCATGCTGGAACCTAAACTCAGCATCCTCGACGAAACCGATTCAGGCTTGGACATTGATGCACTGCGTATTGTTGCAGAAGGAGTAAACAAGCTCAAAACTCCTGAAACAAGCTGTATTGTCATCACTCATTACCAGCGTTTGTTGGATTACATCAAGCCCGATATCGTACACGTACTCTATAAAGGAAGAATTGTAAAAACAGCAGGTCCGGAACTGGCTTTGGAACTGGAAGAAAAAGGCTACGACTGGATAAAAAAAGAATTGGGAGAATAAGCATGAAAGCAGAACAACAATATATTGATCTCTTCTCTCAATGTGAAGCCCTTATCTGCAAAAACAGTACAGAAGTACTCAACGCTCCCCGCGCAAAGGCTTTTGCTGATTTTGAGCAGGCTGGTTTCCCCACAACGAAGCAAGAGAAATATAAATATACAGAAGTTAGCAAGTACTTTGCCCCCGATTATGGTTTGAATCTCAAACGACTGGAATTTCCGATCAATCCGTATGAAGTATTCAAATGCGATGTGCCCAACATGAGTACATCCTTATACTTCGTGGTAAATGATACTTTCTACCAGTATACACAACCTACCGGACATCTTCCGGAAGGAGTGATTTTCGGCAGTTTAAAAGACGTTGCAACCAAACAGCCGGAGTTAGTCAAGAAGTACTACGGCAAACTGGCTGACACATCGAAAGATGGGGTGGTAGCATTCAACACCATGTTTGCACAGGACGGTGTATTCATGTATATACCGAAAAATGTCATTGTTGACAAACCCATCCAGTTAGTCAACATCCTCCGTGCAGATATCGACACAATGGTCAACCGCCGTGTTGTCATCGTACTGGAAGATGGGGCACAAGCCAAACTGCTTGTATGCGACCATGCTATGGATGAAGTTAATTTCCTTTCTACCCAAGTCGTAGAAGTCTTTGTTGGCGAAAATGCCGTATTCGACTTATACGAACTGGAAGAAACTCATAATAGCACAGTACGCTTCAGTAATCTGTATGTAAACCAGGAGGCGAACAGCAATGTTTTACTCAATGGTATGACACTCCATAACGGTACAACCCGCAATACAACAGAGGTTACACTCTCCGGCCGTGGAGCTGAAATCAATCTGTGCGGTATGGCTATTGCCGATAAAAATGAACAGGTAGACAACCATACTTTTATCGACCACAAGGTTTCAGATTGTACCAGCAATGAGTTGTTCAAATACGTATTGGACGATCAGGCAGTTGGTGCCTTTGCAGGCAAAGTGCTGGTACGTGAAGGTGCACAACACACCTCTTCACAACAAACGAACCGTAACATTTGTGCGACCAAAGAAGCCCGTATGTATACACAACCACAGCTGGAGATCTATGCAGATGATGTAAAATGCTCACACGGTGCTACCGTAGGTCAGCTCGATGAAAATGCATTGTTCTATATGCAACAACGTGGAATCAGCCTGAAGGAAGCACGCTTGTTGCTGATGTTTGCTTTTGTCAACGAAGTCATCGACAACATCCGCATGGAAGCTCTTCGCGACCGTCTTCACCTGTTGGTTGAAAAACGTTTCCGCGGCGAACTGAACAAATGCCAAGGTTGTGCCATCTGTAAATAAATCTGTTTTGACACAAAGAAAAAGTCTGATATGTACGACATACAAAAAATAAGAGAAGATTTTCCTATACTGTCACGCACAGTATACGGCAAACCTCTAATCTACTTAGACAACGGGGCTACAACACAAAAGCCCCGTTGCGTAGTAGAATCAATTACAGACGAATATTATTCCGTCAATTCCAACGTACACCGGGGAGTTCACTTCCTTTCCCAGCAGGCTACAAATCTGCACGAAGCTTCCCGAGAAACAGTACGTAAGTTTATCAATGCACGTTCCACTTCCGAAATCATTTTTACCAGAGGTACTACCGAAAGTATAAACCTCGTAGCATCATCGTTTACCGACAGCCAGATGCAAGAAGGAGACGAAGTGATTGTATCGGTCATGGAGCACCACAGCAACATCGTATCCTGGCAGTTGCAGGCAGCCCGAAAAGGAATCAAGCTGAAAGTCATCCCGATGAACGATCAGGGAGAATTGTTATTGGACGAATACGAAAAACTGTTTTCTCCGCGTACCAAACTGGTTTCCGTAGCTCATGTATCCAACGTATTGGGAACCATCAATCCGGTAAAAGAAATCACAGCCATTGCACATGCACATCAGGTACCCGTACTTATCGATGGGGCACAAAGTATTCCCCACATGAAAATCGACGTACAGGATATCGATGCCGACTTCTATGTATTCAGTGGTCATAAAATATATGCGCCTACCGGAATTGGTGTACTCTACGGAAAAGAAAACTGGCTCGACAAGCTCCCTCCCTATCAGGGTGGAGGAGAAATGATTCAGAATGTGAGTTTTGAAAAGACTACATTCAACGAACTTCCTTTCAAATTCGAAGCCGGAACTCCCGACTACATCGGTACCACTGCCCTGGCCAAAGCATTAGACTATGTTTCTGCCATCGGGATGGACAATATAGCTGCACATGAACATGAATTAACTATTTATGCCATGCAGCGTTTGAAAGAAATTCCCGGAATGCGTATCTTTGGCGAAGCAAAACACAAAGGAGGAGTTATTTCTTTCCTTGTCGGAGATATACATCACTTCGACATGGGAACATTACTCGACCGTTTAGGCATTGCTGTCCGTACCGGACATCATTGTGCCGAACCGCTGATGCACCGCTTAGGTATCGAAGGTACGGTTCGTGCCTCATTGGGATTATACAACACCAAAGAGGAAATCGATGCACTGGTAGCAGGCATAGAGAGAGTACGCAAAATGTTTGGATAAGTAATACACTCCAACCTTTGTTACTAATATTCACTTTTTAATTTATCCTATGAAGAAGCATTTATTCTGGAAAAAAAAGGTTACTGCTTTCAGTTTACTTTTAGCAGGCCTCAGCTCCCTTGTCCATGTACAGGCACAAGAAGCAACACGCAACTATTGGGAAGATGAAACCCGCTTTGAAGAGAATAAAGAAGCAGGACATGCTACCTATATTCCTTATACTTCTACCGCTTCCATGAAAGCGGACAAATATTACGAATTTCCATGGGAAACTCCTACCAAGGCAGCCTATCTGTCGCTCAACGGAGTATGGAAATTCCATTTCGTAGACGAACCGTCCAAACGTCCCACCGATTTCTACAAGAAAGGATATGATGTATCCAAATGGGATAACATTGAAGTTCCGTCAAACTGGGAAATGAAAGGATACGACCATCCTCTTTACGTCAATGTAGACTATCCGTTCAAAGACAATCCTCCTTATATCCAGATGCGCGATGAATTTAAAGGACAATATGGTGAAAATCCGGTAGGTTCTTATCAACGCACTTTCATGTTGCCTGCAGGATGGGATAAGAAACGTACTTTCCTTCACTTCGGAGGTATTTACAGTGCAGCCTTTGTATGGGTGAACGGAGAATACGTAGGTTACACACAAGGAGCCAACAACGACCACGAGTTCGACATCACTCCTTATGTGAAGAAAGGCAACAACAACGTATCTGTACAGGTATTCCGCTTCAGCGACGGCAGTTATCTGGAAGGACAGGATATGTTCCACATGAGCGGTATCTACCGTGATGTTTATCTGTTCTCTACTCCGAAGACATTCGTACGCGACCACTATATCACCAGCACACTGAACGAAGCTGATCATTATACATCGGGGACTTTCAATGTAGCACTGGACATCGACAACCGCGACGGTAAAGCAGACGAAAAAACTATCGAAGCTGAGTTGCTCGATCCGAAAGGCAAGACCGTTGCTACCTTCTCACAGAATGTACAGTTCAAAAAAGGTGAAAAGCAGCAACAGATTGAGTTCAAGAAAGAAGGTTTGAAAGACCTGAAACTTTGGACTGCTGAAACTCCGGAACTCTATACCGTGATTGTGCGTCAGAAAGACAAAAAAGGCAAGGAAGAATCGGTATTCTCTACCAAATACGGATTCCGTCATATCGAAATCAAGAATAGTGTGGTACTTGTAAACGGCAAGAAAGTCTTGTTCAAAGGAGTAAACACACAAGATACACACCCCGAACTGGGTCGTGCCATTGATGTACCTATGATGCTGAAAGACATTCTGATGATGAAACGTAATAATGTCAACACCGTACGTACCAGCCACTATCCACGACAGGCTAAAATGTATGCCATGTTCGATTACTACGGACTTTACGTGATGGACGAAGCCGATGTAGAGTGCCACTTGAATTGGGCTAACCACAGCGGTGACAAGCAGCAAGAATGTATCTCCAGCCAGGAATCATGGAAACCAATGTATATCGACCGTACTGTACGTATGGTATACCGCGACCGTAACCATCCGTCTGTATTCTTCTGGTCATTGGGTAATGAGGCCTCTCCTGGTTCCAACTTCTATGCTACTTACGATGCAGTCCGCAAACTGGACAATCGCTACATCCACTACGAAGGATACCATAACGGATTTGGCGATGCCCCCAGCGACTTCGTATCGGTAATGTATCCTACACTGGAATGGATGGTATACAATTCGGATGCCAACCATAACGGTAAACCGACTTTCATGTGTGAATATGCACACTGTATGGGTAATGCCTTGGGTAACTTCAAGGAATACTGGGACATGATTGAACGCAGTAAGAGTGCCATCGGTGGCTGTATCTGGGACTGGGTAGACCAGGCTATCTACGATCCGGCAGAATTGAAGTCAGGTAAAATCAAGACTGGTCTGCACAGTGGTTACGATTATCCGGGACCTCATCAGGGTAACTTTGTGAACAACGGTGTGATTACTGCCGACCGTCACGAAACTCCGAAGTTGAATGAAATGAAACATGTATACCAATACATCAAATTCTCCAACTTCAACCCTGCTACTCAGACGCTGAGTCTGACAAACAAATACGATTTCACTAACCTCGACCAGTTCACTCTTTCGTATACAGTACTGAAAGACGGTAAACCGGTAGAAAGTGTACAAAACATAGCTATCCCTGCTACTGCTCCCGACCAGTCTGTTCAGATTGCGGCTCCGGTGAAAGCATTGGAAGCTGGAAGCGAATACTTCATCACTTTCGAAGTAAAACAGAAAGAAGATACACGTTGGGCAAAAGCCGGCCACATTGTAGCATCCAACCAGTTCTGTCTGCAGGAACGCCCGGCTATACTGAAAGCAGTAGAAGTAAGCAGCAAGGCACAGCCACTCAAAGTAGAAGAAACAGCTACAGCTTATACCATTTCCAACAATGTAGTAAAAATGGTATTCGACAAGAAATCTTCTCTGCTCACTGAGTATACATACGGTACCATGGCAGTATTGGCGCCCAACGGTGGATTCGTATACGATAACTTCCGCTGGATTGAAAACGATACCAACACAGACAAAGACAGCAAAGTAAAAGATGCAGTTCCTACCGTAAAAGCTTCGGAAGACGGCAAATCGGTAGTTGTTACCGCTTCACGCGATGCGCTTTGTCCTTACACACTGCAATACACCATCTATGCCAACGGAACAGTAGATGTAAAAGCGACATTCATGCCGGGTCAGGAAGGACTTCGCCGTATCGGTCTGAAAGCCCTCTTTGCCGAAGGTCTTGAAAATGTATCTTACTATGCACGCGGTCCTTGGGAAAACTACAGCGACCGTAAGATGGGTTCTTACTTCGGACGTTACGAAACAACCGTAAGCGACATGCAGGAAGAATACATGCACCCGCAGACCAGCGGCAACCGCGAAGACTTGCGCGAACTGGTGTTCACCAACAAGCAGCATAAGGGTATCCGTATCGAAACAGAAGGACAGGTAGGTTTCTCTCTGTTGCATCACGACGATGTCACCATGTCTGAAACCCGTCACCAGTGGGATTTGAAACCGCTGAAAGAAACTGTAGCCCACTTCGACTATATGCAACGTGGTGTAGGTAACGGAAGTTGTGGTCCGCAAACCATCGAAAAATACTGGTGTCCGTCAAGCGGTATCTACTCATACACTTTGCGCATCAGTCCGGTAAAATAATCATCATTTAAATACATTTATGAAGGCTGTCTCAAATCACTTTGAGACGGCCTTTTTTGTATCCGGATATTCCATCCCCAGCAATGCAGACAGAAAAGACTGAAGTTTGAAGCCGATACCTCTTGACAAACATATCATGTATATCATGCAACAAGAATAGAAAGGTAGCGACAGGCATGGAAGGCTTTAATCGCCGTCGTCGATTATAAAATCACCGCTGTTGGCTGTACAGCCGACGACGTCGTTCGCGCAGCCGACGTCGCCGAATTGAACGAACGAATAAGATCCTAAACTTATATCCATGGCAATGAGTTTATCCATTCTTTTTCATATGAATAAACCTATTACCGGGACTTTTTTATCCTTCCCCCTATCCCAATAAATACCAACAAATGGTGATTGTACCGCAACTATGCTTCCCGTAATTTTGCACCGGATTTCAAACAGGTATAAGGTATATGCGATATTTTCTGGTAGTTTTCTTGGCATGTATAAGCATTTTCTGTAAGGCGCAAACCATCACAGTAACTGGGCGTATTTTGGAAAGCAGTTCCAAGTCGCCCATCGAGTTTGCTACCGTATGGGTAGAAGCAACCGGTTCGGGTGCCATCAGCGACAAAGACGGGCACTTCCGTCTGGAACACATACCAGCATCAAACACCAAACTCACCATCAGTTGCCTGGGATATGCTACCCAGACCTACCTTATCCGCTCTTCCAAAGATAAAAACCCGACTATCTACTTAAAAGAAGCCACACTGGCACTCGACGAAGTCACTGTAACCGCCCGCCGGAAAGCAGACGATGCAACCACAGCCTATACCATCGACCGCACCGTATTAGACCATCTTCAGTCTATCAGCGTGGCCGATGCCATCAGCATGCTCCCGGGCGAACGTACCAGTACTACATACAAACTAACCGAATCACAAAGCATTGCCATACGCGGAGGAAACAGCAGCGAGTTGGGTAATTCCTCCTTCGGTACAGCCATAGAAGTAGACGGAGTACGTCTTTCCGGCAATGCCACACAAGGCATGTCGGGCACCGATTTAAGAAACATTGGAAGCAACCATATCGAAAGTATCGAAGTCATAACCGGAGTTCCTTCGGTAGAATATGGCGACATAACCAACGGGATGGTTAAAGTAAAAACATTCAAAGGAAAAACCCCATTCCTGTTCGAAGCCAGTGCTCGTCCTCATACACAGGTCTATTCTTTGAGCAAAGGCTTCGACCTGGGTGCACACCGGGGAATGCTCAACACCTCTTACGAGCGTGCCCGTTCGGTATCCGATCTGGCTTCTCCCTATACCTCATACGTACGCAATGCACTCACGCTGAAATATTCGAATACCTTCCTTACTGCCCGTCACAAGCAGGTGGATTTCGATGTCAACCTCAGTGGAAACATCGGAGGGCTCAATTCCGAATCCGATCCCGATGCATTCAATAACACGTACCAGAAGTCGCGCGACAACGCTCTTCGGGGAAGCATCTCGGCCACGTATCTCGCCAACTCAGCCTGGTTGTCCAATTTAAGTGCCGGTCTTTCTTTCTCGTACACCGACAAGCTGTCCGAAGTACGTACCCGCCAGTCCATGGCTTCTACCTACCCCTCCATCCACTCCATGGAAGAAGGTTATTTTGTAGGAGAAAAATACGAAGACAATCCCAACGCCGACATTACCCTCCTTCCCGTAGGGTACTGGTATCAGACAGCATTTACAGACAGTAAACCTCT
Organism: Phocaeicola acetigenes; assembly: GCF_027529745.1. Taxonomy (NCBI): domain Bacteria; kingdom Pseudomonadati; phylum Bacteroidota; class Bacteroidia; order Bacteroidales; family Bacteroidaceae; genus Phocaeicola; species Phocaeicola acetigenes. The sequence continues at coordinate 67,769 of NZ_JAPZVM010000006.1, read as the reverse complement.
TACATACAATGCCTATCTCAAGGCCAGATGGGCACACCGTTTCGGGAAAATAAGCAACAACCTTCTTCTTGGAGGAGAATTGAAAGGAGACGGAAATTCAGGAGAAGGAGTCTACTACGAAAACAGACTGACTACCTCCGACTGGCGTGAATACCGCTATAGCGAACTTCCCTTTACCCACAACCTCGCCTTGTATGCCGAGAATGAAATAAAGGTACAGTTCCCCGCCTCGCGCCTCAGTGTAAAGTTCGGACTACGCTCGGATATGACCTTCATCAAAGAATCGGCCTACGGTACCGTAAGCAGTCTTTCTCCCCGACTCAACACCAGCTATACCTTTGCAGAACAGAAAGACAGCTGGTTGCAGGGAATTACCTTGCGTGCCGGATGGGGAAAAGCTGTCAAACTCCCCTCTTTCGACATTCTTTACCCACGCACCACCTACCGCGACCGTCTGGCATTTGCAGCCACCACCACTACCGATGGCACTGCCTACTATGCCTACTACACCCACCCCAGCAGTCTGCAATACAACAAAGACCTGAAGTGGCAATACAACATCATGCGCGAAGTAGGCATTGACGCACGCTTCAAAGGTGTAAAGGCCTCTGTATCGTTTTATTACAACACGATGAATCATCCTTACGCCTCGAACGGGAAAACAATCTATACCCCCATGGAGTATAAGTTTACCGACCAGTCGGCTCTTGAATCGTGTCCGATTCCTGCTGATGACAGAGTGTATCAGATAGACCGTACAACCGGTATTGTAACCGTAAGCGACAAGACTGGTACCTACCCCTCGCAGCAGTTGGACTATACAGTCATGAACGACTGGGAGACTGCTTCCATCAGCTTCAACACATCTTCTTCCAGCCGCATGGGAGTAGAATGGGTATTGGATTTCGATAAAATCAAAGCCTTGAATACATCCATCCGTCTCGACGGTAAATACTACCGCTACAAAGGCATTGACGAAGAATTATACCAGTCGTCCAGCTCACTTCGCTCGGCCGACGGACAACCTTATCAGTATGTAGGCTATTACGTGGGAGGGACAGGAAACTACAATGGAATGATTACCAAGCAGCTGAACACCAATCTTACCATTACGACCCACATACCTAAAATAAGAATGATTTTCTCCCTCCGTGTAGAAGGAACATTCATCAACTCCCGCCAGAACCTGAGCGAATACAGCGGAGGTACCCGAAGCTATATTCTGGATGACAGAGACAGTAATCTGCCTTCTGCTTCGGGCGGAAACATCTACGAAGGCGATCACTATGTGGCTACCTACCCGCTTTATTACGTAAGCAGGGATGACATCCACAACCTGAAGCCTTTCATGGAAACCTATCTTTGGGCTGCACAGAACGATACCCAGCTGTACAATGAACTGAGCAAACTGGTCATGAAAAGCAATTCCGGATATACGTTCAAGGAATGGAAGTATTCTCCTTACTTTTCCGCCAATCTGAATGTCACAAAAGAAATCGGCAAACACATGACCGTATCGTTTTATGCCAATAATTTTTTCGATACCATGCGAAAAATCAAATCATATCATACCGGTACCGACGTCAGTCTTTTCGGCTCCGGATATGTACCGACTTTCAACTATGGCATTACACTGAAACTGAAATTATAAACATTAAAGCAATATGAAAAAGAATCTCTATCTCTTGTGCTGCCTGATTCTGGCAGCAGTAAGCTTCGCTTGCAGCGACGACCACAATGAAAACGGATACCAGACCACCGAACTGATAGTAAAACTTGAGTATCCGGAAAGCAGCATTACTCCAGCAGAAAACGTCGTAGTTACGCTGAGAAACTCCGTGAACAACACCGAATACGACGCCAAGACCAATACCAGCGGAGAGGCTGTCTTCCAGATTCCTTCCGGAACCTACGAAGCATCGGCTACCGAAACCCGGGTAGACGGAACCGATGTAGTGGTCTTCAACGGAGTAAACTCCAATGTAGTGGTCGGCAACCAGCCACTCAGCATCACGTTGAAACTGGTGGCATCGAACAGCGGCTCGGTCATCATCAAGGAACTTTACATCGGAGGCTGTCCGGATGATGAAGGAGGCGCAGGCTTCAACTTCGACCAGTCGGTGGTGCTTTACAACAACTCGCCTGTCACAGTCGATATCAGCGACCTCGCCTTTGCCATGGTCAATCCTTACAATGCCACTTCGGCAAACAAGGACTATGTAAACGGAGAACTTTTCTACAAAAACGAAGGATGGACTCCGGCAGGAATGGCTGTATGGCATTTCAACACACAGGTAGAACTGGAATCAGGTAAACAGATTGTAGTCAACATGTGCGGAGCCATCGACAACACCGTCACTTATTCCCAGTCTGTCAACTATGCAAACCCCGACTACTATTGCTTCTACGATCCGTCTTCAGGACTGAGCAATACCAAATACTATCCGGCTCCCTCTTCTGCCATTCCTACTTCACACTACCTCAGTGCAATGGTCTACGGATTAGGCAATGCATGGCCGCTGAGTCAGGTTTCTCCGGCTTTCTTCCTTTTCCGTCCCGAAGGAACAACCCTACAGGCTTTTGTCGACGACCCCAATACAACAAACAACTACGGCGGAAGTCAGGTGATGGGTAGAAAGAAAGTACCCAATGAATGGATTGTAGACGGTATCGAAGTCTTCAAAGCCGGAGAGTCGGGTGCACTGAAACGTCTGACAGAAGCCGTAGATGCCGGATACATTGAAACTACTGGCAGAATGGGATATACCCTTTACCGCAATGTAGACAAGGCAGCTACCGAAGCCATTGCCGGAAATAAAGACAAGCTGGTCTACCAGTACAGCGGAGGTACAGAAGGCAGTACAGACCCCAGTGGTATCGATGCCGAAGCATCTCTCAAAAACGGAGCCCGCATCATTTATCAGGATACCAACAACTCAAGCAAAGACTTCCACCAGCGTGCCAAGTCGTCGTTGAGAAACTAATCTTCCAACCGAGGAATACGATTTATACATGAGAAAAAAATTTCATTACCTGTTACTTGGGATAGGTGGGGCTTATAGCCTCACCTGTTCTGACATATACGCTGCCGAGCCTCATCAACTGGCAGACTTTGCCACATCCGTGCATCAGGAAACCACGACAGCCGGACACAACCCGGCGTTTCTCACCGTCTTGTCCCTACCTGCACATTTGTCATATCTGCAAGTCTCCGCCCACATTGGCCAAGGCTCGTTTTACAACTACCAGCAAAGCAAGCACCATACCCAGGGAGGTATTCACACCGAATCGTATTACCGTCTGAACCGGAACATCACCCTCTACGGAGCCATGGGCTACCTCCAATCTAAAGGGAAAGATATGGAAGGAACCGCCTTCATCAATCCGTCTGCTCCTTTCCACATTGTAGAAGCCGGCTCTTCCAACAAGGGGGACAAGAAGATGGAGACTTATCATCTGCAGGGAGGAATAGGCTGGAAGGCACTTCCCCAACTCAGCATCGGAGCTTCCATAGACTATACCGCAGCCAATTATGCCAAATACAAAGACCTGCGCCATAAAAATACACTGATGGACATGCAGGTAGCTGCCGGTATCAACTGGCAGATAAACCAGGCATGGGCTGTCGGACTCTCGTACCACTATCACCGCAACAATGAGGCCATAGAGTTTGCCACCTACGGCAACAAGGATATCCAGTATTATTCCCTCATCAGTTACGGCAATTTCTACGGACTGAAAGAAGCCTTCGGCGAAAGCGGCTATACCGCAAGCCGTACCCCACTGTTCACCGAATGGCACGGTCTTTCCCTGCAGGGTTTGTGGTACCTCTCTCCCCGCCTGCAATGGTTCAGCGAAGTATTCTTCCATTCTCCCAAGGGCAGGTTCGGCAAAGGTACTTCCACCTCAGTCACCTTTACCACCCACGAAGGTACGGATAAAGGATACAACGGACGTTTGTCTTACCGGAAAGGCAATTGCACCCACATTATAGATGGTGGTATAAGCTGTCATAATCTGAAAAATTACGAGAACTCGTACAAAGAATCTACAGACGAGTCGAACGTCACCCAAATCATTTACTACGGCAGCAATGAAGTAATGGACCGCAAGGAATGGAAAGGCAAACTGGACTATACACTTTATGCAGGCCGGGCAGGTCGGAATCCGAAATGGATTACCGGTATCCGAACCTCGTTTTATGCACGGAATACCACCACTTCCGTATATCCTTATTACCGCAAGCAAGACCTTCATCAGATAGAAGCTATAGCCCATGCCGCACGAAGCATCCCACACCGTAAAGGAGTATATACCCTACGCCTGCAAGCCGGATACGGCACAGGAGGAGGTACCCTGAAAGAAGACGGCCTCTATACTACTCCGGGCAGCAACCAGCAGGCACCCTTCAGCAGAGAAGATCTTCTGCTTCAAGAGTTCGAATATTATACAGCGCCAAGGAGCCTTGCAGGAACCAGCCTGCGCTACGAATATGCCTGGAGCGAAAAGCTGGAACTGTATGGAGAAGTGTCTTATCAGTACACGCGTGCATACCGTACCACACAGACCGGAACAGACCGGCATGATATCGGCTTGCACATCGGATGCCGGTTCTGACGCGTAAGAATACCAACAAATGGGGATGGCGCAGCATTTCCCAATGCACTATTTTTGCAACACTTTTAAACGAACGACATGGATAAAATCATTGAATGCGATAAAATCACACATTATTACGGCAACAGGCTTATTTACAAAGACCTGAGTTTTGAAGTAGAAAAAGGCAAGGTATTAGGTTTATTGGGTAAAAACGGAACCGGGAAAACTACCATTATCAACATCCTGAACGGCTATCTGAAGCCTCGGAGCGGTGTATGCCGGCTTTTTGGCGAAGAAATGGAACACCTCACCCCACAGACCAAAGCACGTATCGGTCTGCTGCTCGAAGGCCACGTACAGCATACCTATTTCAATGTAGGCCAGATTGAGCGTTTCTACAGCGGCTTCTTTCCCAAATGGAACCGCGATGCCTACTACGAACTGCTGAAAAAGCTACAGGTACTCCCCTCCCAAAAACTAAGTACCATGTCTTGCGGACAACGCTCACAGGTGGCTTTAGGACTGCTGTTTGCACAAGATCCGGAGTTGCTTATTCTCGACGACTTCTCCATGGGGCTCGACCCGGGATACCGCCGTCTGTTTGTAGAATATCTGAAAGAATATGCTTCGGCAGAAAACAAGACTGTATTCCTCACCTCCCACATTATTCAGGACATGGAACTGCTGATAGACGACTGTATGATTATGGACTACGGACGTCTGCTTCTGCACAAACCCGTAAAGGAAATCATGGAAGGATTCCGCCGTTTCCGTTTCGCTTCTTCTGCCGATATCCGCTTCGGACAAGACGAAGGCATCTGGAATTGCGAACGCATAGGAAACAACTGGGAACTGTATTCCTTCCTCCCTACAGCAGAAGTCGCTCATAAGCTGAAACAATACGGAATAGAACAGTTTAAAGAAGAAAATCTCTCTTTGGAAGACGCATTTATTGGTTTAACAGGTAAATATTGAATCGTATGAATTTATTTTATGCATTAGGATACAAAGAATGGATAAAGACACGCCGCATTATCGGTGTACTGGTGCTGCTCTTTGCCGCTGTGCTGACCTACACATTTATTGAAATCACATACAGTCTTCGTCTCGAAGGAGCAGTCCATACCTGGTACAGCCACATTTATCAAGGTGTTTCTGTAGCTCCCTGGTTTGCCAGCCTCACACTACTGGCCGGACTGGTTCTTGCGCTGACACAGTTTGTACCGGAGATGACCAACAAACGGCTGAAGCTCACCCTGCATCTTCCTGCCCACGAAATCCGTATCATGAGCAGCATGCTGCTGTACGGTCTGTGCGCTCTCTTGCTCCTTTTCTTCCTTTTCGAGGTTGTGCTTGTAGGTATCGGAAGCCTTTATCTGCCGGCCGGTGTATTGCGCCAGCTGGGCTGGCAACTGCTTCCATGGAGCATGGCAGGTATTGCCGTGTATGGTTTCACTGCATGGGTATGCATCGAACCACAATGGAAACAGCGTATATGGAATGCGCTGACAGGGACAGCAGGTATCGCCATGCTCTACGTATCTCAATATCCCGGTGTATACGCACACTTTCTTGCCGAAAGTATTGCAATCGCCTTTTTGGCCCTTCTTTTTCCGCTTTACTCTTGCGCGCGTTTCAAGAACGGCATCCAGTAATCTCTCTTCCCGTACACTAAAAACAAGGACGAAATGAAATACAAGAATCTTATATTTATCGCGATTGTCGCTTTTACCACACTGGTAGGAAGCTGGGTTATCCCTTCATTGGCTCAAAAAATGACCGACGAATCGAAAGGATACCCGCTCATGTACTATAGTGCTCGTCTGAAGGAACTCTGCATGATAGACTTCCGCACCCATCCGGACTTCTTCTCCGACATTAAAGGAAACCGGTATGCCCGTGCCGACTACGACTCTCTGCTGCCGCTGCTCAATGCCCGCCAGCTGATGCTGGACGGCACTATGCCCGACTCCATCGACGGTCATGCCATAGACATGAAAACATTACGCATGACACAAGTCATGTTCCGTTACCGTCCGCAAGACATGCAGATGCCTCAGCCTCCTATGGGCGTACTTTTCGAAGCGATGCCCAAACGCGGCAAACTGACCTTGCCCGGCGACTATTTTACTCTGACAGACCGGATTACTTTCACCGATGCAGAGACCAATACCACAGACGAAAAGAAGAGCAAGCGCTTTCAGGAAGAAATGCAGAAAAAAGGATTTGCCTTTCCGGCACAAGGCTATTGGGGAAATCCTTCTACCCGCAAGCCTTACGAAGAAGGTTATTTCTGTCTGGATGCCCACGGAGAACTCTTTCACTTAAAGATGGTAAACGGACGTCCTTTCGTGAAAAATACCCACCTCAGCGACTCGCTGGATATACGCTGGTTTGTCATGAGCGAAGTATCCGACAAACGGTTCTACGGCTTTGTTTTCGGTCGTGAGGGTGAAGTGGGAATCATAGAAAGTACAGCAGAAGGCGGCTATTTCTTCCGCCGTCTCGACATACGTCCTTTCTGTCCGGAAAAAGACCAGCTCACCATCTTAGGCAATCTTCTCTACTGGACCGTATCTGTTACCGACAGTCAAGGGATGGATACATATGGATTGGATACGGAAACCTTGTCTTGCCTCTCCTCTTATTACCAGCCTGTCAAACAAGTCATGTGGGACAGTGTTTCGGAGTGGCTCTTTCCCTTCCGCCTTTCCCTGCAAAGCGAAGAGAATGCCTTTATCAACCTCTATTGGCATACCGGAACCTGGAAAGCTTTTCCACTGAATGCACTTCTGGCGCTTTCTGCACTGCTTCTCTTCCGACGCACCTCTCCTGCCCGACGCGGACTCTGTGCCGGATGGGTATTGCTGACCGGTATCCCGGGATGGGTAGCCTTACTGATTATGAAAAAAGAAAACTGAATGTATAAATCAATAAAAAACAAACAAGTATGAAAAAGTATGTATATTTATTAGTAGCCATTTTAGGACTGAACCTCACCGCTTGCGGCAACGCCTCTAAAAAGAACAATGCAGACACAGCCGACTCTACTGCCGTAACCGCCAGTCAGGCACAGTACGTAGAAGATATATTGGCAAAAGCAGAAGAGAATGTAGGAAAAGAAGTAAGCTTACGTGGTTTCATCACCCATACTTGCAAACATTCCGGAAGAAGATGTTTCGTAGCCGGTAAAGACCAGAAAACCTCTATCCGCGTAGAAGCCAAAGGAGAAATCGGCGGATTCAACCGCGAACTGATTGGCTCGGAAGTCATCATTAAAGGTATCTTGCGCGAAAACCGTCTGACCAAAGAATACATCGACCAGATGGAAGAAGCTATCAACGACAAAAAGGTGAAAGACGACGGCTCGGCAGAATCGTGCGATGCGGAAACCGCAAACATTGCCAACATGCGCAAATGGATGAAAGACAACCAAAAAGATTTTTATTCCATTTATTATATAGACGGAACGAACTATGAAGTGGTGGAAGAATAAAAGTTTTTCATACTGGTTGCGTGTAATCCATCGCGATTTGGGTTTCCTCATGGTAGGAGTCAGTCTGATTTATGGGGTATCGGGCATGCTGCTCAACCACATGAACGGGAAAGACCCTTCTTTTCAGACCACAGAAGCCACACTGACCTGGAAAGCCGGCATGGATAAGGAAGCACTGACCGAAACGTGGAATGCAACCGAAGGACTTCCTACCCTGAAACGTGTCTTCCCGGTAGACGAGGAAAACATCCGTCTGATGCTGGACGGCGGAGTAGGAATCTACAACTCCGGCAACGGTACACTGGATTATGAAGTACACAAGAAACGTCCCATTGTATACTGGTTCAACCGTCTTCATTACAACCGTGTGGAAGGATGGAACATCATGGGCGACTTTTTTGCAATTTCCCTCATTTTCTTTGCTCTTTCGGGGATGTGGATGGTAAAAGGGAAAAACGGTCTGAAAGGCAGAGGCAAATGGTATCTGCTGGTCGGAATCCTTATTCCGCTGGCCTATATACTGTTGAGCTAAGCCTCATCTTCGCTTCCCCCTAACAAAAAGAAGCTGTTTCAAATTTGAGACAGCTTCTTTTTGTTATGAAGTTAGTCGCTGACAGGTTGGATTATATTCCAGTCAGGAATACCAATAACCGGAAGATACTGTTTAAAATATTCTTCTTCTTCAGCAGTGCCGGCTTTTTGATACGTATGCCATACAGGTTTAGGCTGTCCGGCTTCAGGTTTCCCTGTTCCTTCCTGGAAGCGAAGTCCTAATAATACGGCTTCGGCCGGATTATCAAACCAGTTATGCCATTGAATACCTTCTATACCTTCAAGAGCTTTGATTTTTTTCCATCCATATGCGAATCCAGCTGCTTGCTTGATATTATCTTCTTCGCTGGAGGTAACGGGAGTTCCGGTTCCTGTTTCAGACAACCATATAGAACGGTTATGAACTCCTTGATATTTGTTGCTTTCTGTCAATACCCATTTGTTTAGTACCTCCAGATTTTTCAAGCTAACAAACTGAGTCTTCATACTGAATGTAGCATTTTTATCATTCCACACCTCAGGGTTTCCTAATTGTTCCGGATAACTGTGACATGCCGGTGCCCAGAAGAAATCTCCTTCAGCTTGGCTATATAAATTAAGCATATCCAGCATATCTGTAACTTGATACCATCCTCCTCCGGCAGCTTTCGTCCAACCGTGGGTGAAAGGAATATATACACGTGCATTTTGGTCGTATTGGTGCATGATATTATAGCACATGCGGATAGAACGTTGATAAGTTTCCATGAATGTAGCCACTTCCGGTTCTCCCATATTTACCCAGTTAATCGCTCCGTCTATTTCATTATGCATAATCCAGTGTGTGATACGCATTTCTTTAGTACTATATCGTTGTGCAAGAAAGTCTAATATGGCAGCATAATAGTCAGTCGATTCTATATTAGTCATATTAGGCATTGTATAAGTACCTTTGGCACTATAATCAGGATGCTGTAAAATAGAAGCAATGATAGGGTCTACTCCAGCTGTAGCTGCAGGATGGAATAACAAAATACCTGCTACTGCAACATTATATTTTGCTGCAATTTTCAAAGGAGCATCAAGGTTGCTCTCTAAAAAACTTTTGCTGAAATAATACGTCTTTCCATTGTATTGATGTTCTATATCATCTGTTTGCCTGGTGGAATGCATAAAAAGTACCGGACATACATTGATTGTAGCACTTGTTATTCCTAAATCCCGTATATCCGACTCCAGATAAGGAGAATTGATGATACCTCCCAGTCCTTTTTTCCCTGCGGGGTTAAGCGCTTCTATACTTCTGATAGGAGCAATTTTATCTGCGTAATGGGCATGCGATACCAATTCATCTTTTTCTGTTCCTTCTTTAAAGATAGCCCAACGCGACAAAAGACCATCATAAGTAAATCCGTTTATGATGCGTCGGCGGTCCACCGTTTGTGTAAAGGAAGCTTGAGTTAATGGTATTTTATAAGCTTCATCAATTTTGTCTGTTTTGAATAAGTCTACAAACGTTGGAATTTCAGCGAGGAAAAATGTTCCTTCTCCTGTGCAGTTTCCTGTAATTGTGATTTGGTCGGAAGATACATCGATATTAGTAATACGACAAGGATAATCTTTGGTCAGATAATCTTTGATAGCCTGTTCATATTTCGATTTTTCGTTCTCAGCATTATCCTCTTCTTCTTCCGCTTTTTTCTCTTCTTCGTTCATTGCGCGGAGTTTCATGTCTTTAATCTGCATTTTTGTACGGTCTGTACTTCCGATGTCAAGGCGCAGTTTTTCGTCAATGAATCCCCAGTTGAATTCTTTACGTTTCTTTTTTAGCCGGAGAGCATATGTGGCCCACTCGTCAGAGGATTTAATGATTCCGAAGCTGGATGAACGGGCTGGTTCTATGTTACCTGTTTCATCAATAAAAAATATTTCATAATTATCGATGTCTTCGGTTAGCGTATAGGTAAACTCCAGAACACAACACTCTTCCGGTGCATCTGACTCGAGTTTATTGATGAAAAAATAAGGGTCTGTATTTCCTGTCTTACCGGTAATTGTATAAATGCTGTCTTCGGATACTGATAAATTCAACTGACTATCCTGTTGGGTGTTGATACTAAGCGTTACCGGTGGTACTTGTGGCTCTTCAATAGAAGGTACATCTGGAAAATTTTCATGGTCCTTACAGGAAGGGAGTAATAGAAGCAATAATAATATATTTGCCATACTCCATAGTTTACATCTCTTTGTTCTAGTCATAAGTTTTGTGTATAAAGGGTTAATATTCAAAAAGGTTCAATAATATTCCAATTGGGGATACCTATCACGTTTAGCAAAGGAGCAAATGCTTCATCTTCTTTTTCTGTTCCTGCTTGTCTGTACAATTCCCATACGGGTTTAGTTTCCCCATTGTTTTTATCAGGATATTTACGCAGTCCGAGCATGGCACCCTCTCCGTCGCCTTCGTTGTCGAGCCAGTTGTGCCATTGAAGTCCGTCTATTCCTTCCAATCCGTTCAATTTTTTCCATGCATAGGCAAATCCGGCTGCTTGTTCCTGAAGATCCTCATCCGAGTAGCTACGTGAATTAATTCCTGCCTCCGACAGCCATATCGAACGCTTCTTTGTTCCTAAATACATATTTTCTTTTGTCAGTGCCCATCGGTTTAATACTTCTAAGTTTTTAAAAGTAAGAAACTGTGTGTTTATGGAAAGAGTGGCTAACGGGTCTTCCCAAGAGCGTGGGTTCAGTAAATCGTACGGATAGCTGTGATAAGCCAATCCCCACAGAAAATCACCTTCTACCTGGCTGTATTGTGTCAACAATTCGATAATGTCTTGGGCGCTGTTCCAGTTGGGTTGACAGGGGGATGCCCATGAATGTGTGAATGAAGCAAGTACCTCGCTGTGCATATCGTATTGACGAGTGATATTATAACACAAGCGGAGTGATTTCATATAAGCATCGGTGAATACAACTACCGGCTTATTACCCATATTGGTCCATTGCACGGAAGCATCTACTTCATTATGTAAAATCCAGTGTGTAATACGTCCATATTTATTGTCTGTTCTACAATATCGAGAAGCAAGATAATTGATGATGGCTGCATAGGTATTTACAGCTTCCGGTGTAGTCATGTTGGGCATCGTATATATACCTCCGTTATTGTCAGGATGTTGCATTAGCTTTCCAAAACTAGGGTCGGAGCAGTTCTCAGCCCGTTCGAATAAGATAATAGCTGCAACCGATATCTTTTTTTCTGCTGTCAGAGTCAAGATCTTATCAAGTGTTTCTCTTAAATAAGATTCATTTACATAATAAGTTTTACCTGAATATTCATAAGGTGTATCTCCTCCCATTTGCTGTAAATGAAAGAAATGACTTACCACTACATTGACGGTGGCACTGCTGATGTCTAATTTATCTATATCAGATACAAACTGATTGTAGAAAAGTCCTCCAATCCCCTTTTTATTACGTAGTTTTAAAAGTTCAAGTGTTTGTGCTGCATAAATCTTATCTGGGTAATGTGCGGCCGAAACAATTTCGTCTTTAGTTTCTCCTTTGGCAAATAATGCCCATTTGGATAATATCCGGTCGTGTTTAATACCGTCTTTTTCATAAAAACGATCGAGCTTTACGGTAAAGTTACTTTCGTTGATAGGTACGGAAAATTTGAATCGGTCAAGAGCAACAACATCTTCATACGGACAAACTTCACCTAAGTAGACAGGAGTAGAATCAGAGGATGTATAACCTTTGATGATTACAAATTTATCTGTAATTTCTATGTTGGATATTTGGCAAGGGTAGGATGTGGATAGATAAGTTTTTAACTGGTTTTCAAATTGAATATCTTTTTCTGGGTAAATAGCAGATTGTTCTTTGGGGATGTCGTCGTTGCAGGCTGTTGTAATTAAAAATATGCTGCAAAAGAATAAGGTAGAAAGTCTTTTTACATTTAGCTCCATTGGATAAAGTTTAGTTTAGTAATTTTTCCTATTGTTAAAATGAGAAGAGTGGGGAAATACTGCATCTCATTTTTTCATGAAAAGAAAATAAATGTATAGGAAACGTATAAAAATAATACAAAAAAGAAGAAAACTTTATCTGGTGAAAATAATATGAAAACAAAAAGAGGCTGTCCCAAATAAACTTTGAACTATTCCCCTAAAGTCGTATGTATAGCTTTTGAGGACAGTTTCTTATGAGACAGTCTCTTTTTCCAGCCTATCCTGCAAGTGGTCTACATCGAACAAAAGAAAGTAACCAGAAACGGTACACTGAAATCGACCACAAAACCATGGAATACCGATACAATTACAAATTCCTGTCCGGCACAACGGGTAATAATAGGCAGTGTGGTATCCATGGTAGTCGCCCCACCCGATGAAATAGGAGCCAAATTGCCAAACCAGCGCACCAGTAAAGGAGCACACAGCAAAGTGATAATTTCCCGTGAAATATTGGAAAGCAAGGCAATGGTGCCTAACTCTGCTCCCCTGTACTCCGTAATAAAAATACTCGAAAGAGAATAATATCCAAAGCCGGAACCTACTGCCATACAGTCGGTCAGGCTCCGGTGAGGCAACAACAGACTGACTGCTGCCGCTCCAGCCAATGTTCCCAATATTGTCATCAGCGGAAGGAAAACCAGACGAGGATTCAGGGCACAGAAATTACGTATGGTCTGCGGATCGTTGCCTATACTTAAGCCCACACTGAACATCAGAGCACACAACGCATAAAAACTCAAGTTGCTCTGTTGAAAAGATGCAGGAATCCAGCCACACATACCGGCTATTGTACCCAGTACAAAAAAGCCGACAATAATCAGACTTCCTTTCATTGCTCTGCCCCCTTTCTTCCATAGAGTACCTTCCACAGTCCCCATGCGCAAACACAACTTCCCAATACACAAGCCAGGGTAATCACTACAGCCTCTACTCCCAAAGTATGCAGATTTTCCATAATACGGCGATTCCCGCCTACTTCTGTCCCTAACAAAAACAGCAACAGCCAGATCAGTGCCGTAATAACCCGATGCACTCCCGTCATCCGCTGTTTCCTCAAGAGGAAGCCCAATGCAATCCCCCCTATCATGATACTAATCACTGTAAACATGCCTTCTACCGATTCGTTTAAACTGAAATGCAAAGATAGAAGAATAAAACGAGAGTTACGCTGCTCTACTTTATAAGTTACCGCCAGTCCTTACAGGTAAAAACTCCAGTACTCACCCGATAGTACTGGAATTTTTTCATGGAAAAAGTACAGTACCGATTAGAAAGGAGTATTTAAAGTAAAAGCAGGAGTAAAATACGGTACAAACAATAAAGAGATAAATCTACATTATTTGCTTTACACCCCACCTGTCACATCTTCCTGCAAAATGAAAGAAAAGACCTTCCCTTTTCAGACAAAATGCTCCCTGTCTATCCTATTTTTTCTAATTTTGCTGCAAAAATCGTAAAATGAGAAAGATAACCCACTATATTCTGTACATCCTGATTGCTTGTACAGCCCTTTTGAATATCCAATGCAGCGGAAACGGCAAGGAGAAAACTCCGCTTCCGGAACTGGTTCATGCGGAGTCCGTGATGTTTGATCACCCGGACAGTGCGCTTCATATCCTGGAGGATATGCCGATGCCTTCAGCACGCTGGGATAAGGAGAACCATGCGCTGTGGTGTCTGCTGGTGACACAGGCAAAAGTAAAACAGCTGATGAAAATATCCTCTGATTCCCTCGTGAGAATAGCATACGATTATTACAAGCCAACAAACAATGCCCGTAGAAAGGCTATGTCGGCTTTATATATGGGAGGCGTGAATTATAATCTTGGTAATATTGAAGAGTCTATCAGATTTTATTTAGAGGCCAAGACTGAAATGGAGAAGACCAATGATTATAAATTGGGCTATCTGGTTATGTCAGGATTAGGAAGAATATATTTATATCGTAATCTTATTGAGTATGCGTTTGAAGCTTGTCAAAGTGCATATAATTATTCTGTTAAAGATTCGAATTTGCGCTATCAGATGGTTTCTTTACAATATTTAGCAAGATGTTATTGCTTATTGAATAATTTGGATAAAGCTGAACAGGTATATGAACAAAGTGCAGAGCTGGCTTTAGAATTAAAGAATAATGATTTTTATGCTGTTGTACAGCAAGAATTGGCTTTGGTTTATATTGCTCAAAAAAGATTTTATGAATCTCTTGAGGTAGTACAAACATTACAACCTTCTTTTCAAACCTATTTGTTGCGAGGACAAATATATTTATGTCTGTCTAAGGCAGATTCAGCTTTATATTATTTAAAAAAATCATTAAGAACCGATAACGTATATACGAAACGTTCTGTCTATAAAACGTTGTATCAGTTATCTTGTGATTCAGAATTTAATATATACATGAAAGAGTTTTGCGATTCACTTCTTTTCTATACCGACTCTGTCATGTCCTTAGACAAAGGCAAAGAAATTATCGCCTACAAAGAGAAGTACGACCACCAGAAACTCATTACCGAACAGCAGCGTCTGAAGCTGGAAAAGGCAGATGCACAGCGTTTGTTGTTTATCATCACAATATGCCTGATAGTGGTTATAGCTGTCGTAGCATACCTCTATCAGAAACGGCTTGTGAGAAAGGAAACCACCATCCGCAAACAGTCGGAACAGCTACAGGACTACATGCTTCAACTGCACGAATACGAGACACGGCTCATGCAGAACAACCGCTACATGGAGGAACTGAAGGAACAGCTGTCCGGTCAGGAAATGAACTCTGAAGAACTGCATGAATACCGTGAACAGATAGACAGCCTTCAGGTTGAGAACAGCAGGCTGTCTGAAAAGATAAACTCTCTTCAACATCATATTAACGACTATTCTTCCAAACTGGATAAGGCCAGACGGGAGGCAGATAAGTTCCGCAACTTATCGGAAGAAAATCTCTACCTGAAGCAGCGTGAACGTGTGCTTGCCGACTATGTGGCAGACAACGACAGACTGGTGAAGGAACTGAGAGAGAAATGCCGAGTGCTGGAGAACAAGGAATGGGAGGCATTAGAAGATGTGTGCGAAAGTGTATACGGCAATTTTGTAACCCGCCTGCAGAGTTTCTGCCCTACACTGACGAAGCAGGAGCTTCATCTGTGCGTGCTCATCCGCCTACGTTTCGGCAATGCCCAATTGGCAACTATTTTTGCAGTATCACCTGCTTCCATCTCACAAAAAAAATTCCGGCTGAAAAAGCACATCAGCGAATCACTTAAAAACGGACTCCCGGAAGAAATGACACTCGACAGATGGATAACAGAGTTCTGAACAGACTGTTTATCAGCCTCATCAGGCAGAAAATGTCATCATCACTTCACGTAATAGGTGATAACTTTTTTTATGAAATCTTCTCAATATTATATTATACATTTGCACAAAGAAATCAATTCAAAAGCTTATGTATAAATCAATCTTTCGTCCTTTACTCTTCCAGATCGACGCGGAAGACATTCACAACAAAATCGTTAAATCACTTCAATTTTATCGTCATCTCACTCCGGTAAGAAAGATTGTCAGATCATCATGTCACACCGAAACAGCCGGATGGAAATGGAAAAATCTCACTTTCAAAAATCGCGTCGGATTATCAGCCGGGTTTGATAAAGCAGCCAACTGCTTTGATGAACTTAGTGATTTGGGCTTCGGTTTTATAGAAGTAGGTACCGTAACACCGAAAGAAGTAAAAGGAAATCCATGCCCACGCATATTCCGCTTACCTAAAGATCAGGCTCTTATTTCACGAACCGGATTTAATAACCCCGGGAAGACTGTATTCTTACAAAACCTAAAAAGGAAACAATCCGGGAAATATATTCTGGGTATTAATATCAATACCAACCATCCGGACAATACAGAGCAGGCAATGACAGATATCTTAGATTTATACCATACATTCGACAGATATGCCGATTATTACACCATAAACTGGGGAAGTATTGCTCCGGAAATCTTAGGACCGATACTTTCTACTCTATTACAAGATAAACAAGCATACAAGAAGCCGGTTTTCCTGAAATTGCCAGCCGATCTTGCTCTTGAGAAAGTAGACGACATTATCAGCTTTACCATCCAACATCATATCGACGGCTTTATTGCATGTGGCCCCAGTCAGGACCGTTCCTTGTTCACCCATTCAACCCAAACTGAGATAAAGAATATAGGTGCAGGAGGTATCAGCGGATTGCCGGTTTTACAGAAATCGACAAGAATAGTAAAATACCTGTCTGAACATGCTCCCAAAGAGATGTTGATAATCGGTGCCGGTGGTATCATAACTCCTTCGGATGCGCAAGCCATGCTGAAGGCAGGAGCTCATCTGGTACAGATTTATTCTGCATTTATTTATGAAGGTCCCTACATTGTAAAACAAATTGCCAAGGCTTGCAGATAAGATATTTCCATTCTGTCAAGAAGGCTATATAGTCAATCGGATGAAAATCATTTCATCGGAGATTTGACACCGAACCAACGGATAATAGCGCACTAAAAATGAAATTGTAGAGAGACTGTGGCTGTGATCTATCCTATAAACCACGGATAATCAAAGCAGTAGCAGCAAATGGCAAGAACTGGTTTGTAGAGGTGATTTTTTATCTTGTTCAAATAATTCATTCTATTTTTGCGAATGAAAAACATAGGTTTGAGCTACAGCAGGGGCATCACACGTCCTTCGTACGATATGCTGAGAAGCAATACATCTTATAATTACCAAAGCCGACCAAAGAATTTCATGAATATACGAACACTACAGACATTTATATTATAAGTTACTGATAATAAGTCTCTATTTATAATATAAATAAAAGAATATATTTCTGATTATAAACACTATATTTGCGATATTAGTAGAGTTTTGTTGAAAAATGCAAAATATAAGAATTAATACATAACTATAAATCAATATGATATGAATATAAGAATGAGAAGTATTACGATTAAAAAATGTCTTATCATGTTACTTTTGATAATCTCAAGTAACATTTCTATTGCGCAAGATTGTCTTGACACAGAATCTTATTATCAATACATTAAAAATAACGGACAACCACATTTGGAATATGTACTTGATAAAATACGTTCACATTCAGTCGTTGCATTAGGGGAAGATCATTGGATAGATGTACATCCTCAATTCTTGTGCGATTTGATAACTGCTTCGGCACAGGATTCAACGGCAAATATTGATGCAGTTGCAGTTGAGTTTGGTTCCGAAAGATATCAGTATCTCGCTGATAGCTTGATAAAATCCCCTGTTTACAGAGAAGATCTAGTCTTTAAGATATTGCAATATACACCTGATGATCTGGGGAATCCATATAAAGAATATGCAGATGTTTTCAAATCTGTATGGGAAAACAACCAAAAGAAACCTGAGAATTTCCGAACACGTATCCTTTTAGTGGACCCGGCATATATACAAGATTATTTTGATGGCAAAGACTATGTATATACGGGCTCACGGGATGATAATATGTTTGATATCATAAGAAACTATATCATTAAACGCTCGCACATTGTTTTTTATGCTGGAGCATCACATACCTTGGCACGTATAAATGGTACACGTCAAGGCGATTACTACTACAATTGGCCTTCAGCCGGCTTTTTACTTAAAAGTTGTTACCCGCAAGATGTATTCATCATTAATTTATGGGGTGGTCAAATGGGAAGCAAAGGCTATATAGAAAATAATCAGACACGGTGGAATCTTATAGCTGACGGTGTAATAGATAAAGCATTTCAGAAAAATGGCAATAAACCTGTTGGATTTGATTTAAAAGATGATTTCCCTCTATTAAGAACAGAAACATATTTTGCTAATCCTACAATAAAACTGTCAAATTATGGGGAGAAAGGTTCACCTTACGCTAAAGAGCAAAAACTTAGTGATATATGCGATGGCATTGTATTTATTAAACCTGTATCAGAATTTAATGGAATTCAACTTATAAATATTTATGATAATGAATTTATTGAGAAGGCAAATAAACGTACTAAAGGTTCTTGTAAAACAGCAGAAGATATATTGAAAACTGTAAAGGAATGGCATCCTATTCTGCAATTTTAATGCAACTAATATAATAATGAAGCCTCCGGATGGGTAACTTTCCGGAGGCTTCGTACATCTCTATCGGCAAAGAAATTTAGAAAACCTTGCAGAAAAGCCTCGGTATCACCTTTCATACATCCTTCACAAAACTCATAATCTCAAAAGAGGGGTTTCCCGTGTTCAAATGCACATAGAAGAGAAGCAGGAATTTGGTAAAACCGCCCTCAATCTCAAGACAACTAAACTCTTTCCAAACTCCTATTCACAGGAGCAGTCAATAACTTATTCATAACTTCCCGTTATATCCGACCTCTCTTCCGGAGAAAAGACGTACCTTTGCAGCCCGAAATTAAAAAGCGACGAACGATGCTGCTACCTTATTTACATCCTGAACTGATAGAAGCTGGCTGTGATGAAGCCGGAAGAGGTTGTCTGGCCGGAGCTGTGTATGCAGCAGCCGTGATTCTGCCTCATGATTTTCACAACGAACTGCTGAACGATTCCAAACAGCTGAGTGAAAAGCAACGCTATGCACTGCGCGAAGTGATAGAAAAAGAAGCTGTAGCATGGGCTGTGGGGGTAGTTACTCCTGAAGAAATTGATAAAATAAACATTCTGAATGCATCGTTTCTTGCCATGCACCGAGCTATAGACGGACTGAAAGTACGCCCGCAACATTTGCTGATAGATGGAAACCGTTTCAACAAGTATCAGGATTTGCCTCATACTACGATTGTAAAAGGAGATGGAAAATATCTGTCGATTGCAGCGGCTTCGATTCTGGCAAAAACATACAGGGACGACTACATGAAAGAGCTGCACGAAGCTTATCCGCAATACGACTGGAAAGGCAACAAGGGGTATCCTACTCCCAAACATCGGGCAGCCATTGCGCAATATGGCATTACGCCTTATCACCGCAAGACTTTCAACCTGCTGGGCAACGAACAACTTTCTTTTGACTTCTGATTTCTCTGTTTTATTCACAATACAGAGAGTTATTCACAGCACCTGTTAATAACTTTGCAGTTATGAACAGGCTTGCCTTGTTTTCAACAAGGATAAAATTCCTAAAAAATGCACTTAAGCACAAGATATTTTGTATTTTTGCATGTTGTAAAGCATAGAAATATTAACTCTTAAAATACAAATAACAGTATGGCTAAAAAAGCGCTTTTAATGATTCTTGATGGTTGGGGATGTGGCGACCGTCAGAAAGACGATGTAATCTTCAACACCCCGACTCCGTATTGGGACAGTCTGTTGGCTAACTACCCTCATTCTCAGTTGCAGGCAAGTGGTGAAAACGTAGGTTTGCCTGACGGACAGATGGGTAACTCTGAAGTAGGCCACCTGAATATCGGTGCCGGACGTATCGTATATCAGGACTTGGTAAAAATCAACCGCGCTTGTGCAGACGGAAGCATCCTTCAGAACAAGGAAGTGGTAGCTGCATTCTCTTATGCAAAAGAAAACGGAAAGAACATCCACTTCATGGGATTGACTTCAAACGGTGGTGTACACTCTTCTTTGGACCATCTGTTCAAATTGTGCGATATCGCTAAGGAATACGGACTTGAAAATACATTTATCCACTGCTTCATGGACGGTCGTGATACAGACCCGAAGAGCGGTAAAGGATTTATCGAACAGCTTTCTGCTCACTGCGCACAGTCTGCAGGAAAAATCGCTTCTATCGTAGGACGTTTCTACGCTATGGACCGCGACAAACGTTGGGAACGCGTAAAAGAAGCTTACGACTTGCTGGTAAACGGTACAGGTAAGAAAGCTACTGATATGGTTCAGGCTATGCAGGAATCATACGATGAAGGAGTTACTGACGAGTTCATCAAACCGATTGTAAATGCAAACTTCGACGGTACTATCAAAGAAGGTGATGTAGTAATCTTCTTCAACTACCGTAACGACCGTGCAAAAGAATTGACTATTGTTCTGACTCAGCAGGATATGCCGGAAAACGGTATGAAGACTATACCGGGCTTACAGTTCTACTGTATGACTCCGTACGATGCATCATTTACAGGTGTACACATCTTGTTCCCGAAAGAAAACGTACAGAATACTTTGGGAGAATATCTGGCTGCAAACGGAAAGACTCAGTTGCACATTGCAGAAACTGAAAAATATGCACACGTTACTTTCTTCTTCAACGGTGGACGTGAAACTCCGTACGATAACGAAGACCGTATCCTGGTACCAAGTCCGAAAGTTGCTACTTACGACTTGAAACCGGAAATGAGTGCATACGAAGTAAAAGACAAACTGGTAGAAGCTATCAACACTCAGAAATATGACTTCATCGTAGTAAACTATGCAAACGGTGACATGGTAGGACATACCGGTATCTACGAAGCAATCGAAAAGGCTGTTGTAGCAATCGACAACTGTGTGAAAGATACAGTAGAAGCTGCAAAAGCTAACGATTATGAAGTAATCATCATTGCAGACCACGGTAATGCAGATCATGCATTGAACGAAGACGGTACTCCAAACACTGCTCACTCACTGAATCCGGTTCCGTTTGTATACGTAACTGCAAACAAGGATGCAAAGGTAGAAAACGGTGTATTGGCCGATGTAGCTCCTTCTATCCTGCACATCCTGGGTATGGCTCAGCCTGCAGAAATGTCTGGTAAGGACTTGATTAAATAAGATATACATCTCTAATAGAAGACAGCGTGTCTGTATTCCGGCATCACTCCGGACAGACACGCTGTTCTTTTTTTATGTCATTATCTTTCTTTATACAAAGAACGGACAGACACTCACCAAATCTCTACACCCACCACTTAGAGAAAAGTGAAATGAAGAATCTGATAGCAGCATAGGGATAGATGGGAGTTATTTCGTATCTTTGCACGGATAAAAAGAAATCAGTATGGTACAAATAGACGATGTAGTAGTAAGCCTGGATGTATTCCGCGAAAAGTTTCTTTGCAATCTGGATGCCTGCAAAGGAGAATGCTGTATAGAAGGAGATGCCGGAGCTCCGGTAGAACTGGAAGAAGTAGCACAGCTGGAAGAAGTACTTCCGATTATCTGGGAAGAACTGTCGCCCGAAGCACGTGAAGTGATTGACCGGCAAGGGGTGGTATATACAGACCAGGACGGCGATCTGGTAACTTCTATTGTAAATGGAAAAGACTGCGTATTTACATGTTACGACGAGAAGGGATATTGCTATTGTGCCATAGAGAAAGCTTACAGAGAAGGACGATGCAATTTCTACAAGCCTATTTCCTGCCATTTATATCCCATTCGTGTGGGAAACTACGGACCTTACAAGGCTGTGAATTATCACCGCTGGGATGTATGTAAAGCTGCTGTCCTGCTTGGAAAGAAAGAAAATCTGCCAGTCTACAAGTTCTTGAAAGAACCGCTGATACGAAAGTTTGGAGAGGTATGGTACAAGGAACTGGAAAGTGTAGCAGACGAACTAAAAAAACAGCATATTATTTAATTACATAAACATTGATTCTCTCAAACGTATTGAAGCATCCTCGTATGTATCTTTTCGGATACAATCGGGATGCTTCAATGTTTTTATCTAATACTGAATACCAACTGTTCTACCTGAAAAAGCAACTATTATTCTTTTCGTAAACGTACTTCTTTCACCGGACGCAG
Source organism: Phocaeicola acetigenes (assembly GCF_027529745.1). NCBI lineage: Bacteria > Pseudomonadati > Bacteroidota > Bacteroidia > Bacteroidales > Bacteroidaceae > Phocaeicola > Phocaeicola acetigenes. The sequence goes on along the minus strand of NZ_JAPZVM010000006.1, from coordinate 45,379 downwards.
ATAATATTTGGGAGTGGCTCCGGCATCGAGTACACGCTTGTTGTAAAAACAGAAAGTAGATTTTCCTTCATTGCACAAATAGCGGGCTCCATCTGTATAATAGAATCCATCCAAACCTTCGGCCACCAGAAACTTGTTCAGTTCTTCCATCGTAAAGCTGTAGAACTGGTCACGAAAAGCTTCTGCCTCATCTTTGGAAAAGACTCTCCAACCTTGTATACCATCTACATCGTAAGCAGACAATATGCTCTCCGTACCCGATGCAACGGTATAATACTGGTCGGGGGCAATCAGAAAAGCCTCCACTTCCTTCGATGAAATGGTCTCTACCTTCCAGACATAGAAAGGCCCCCATACAGCATCGGCTTGCGGTAATGTATTCACAGAAATGACTTCATCGTCATCGCCTTCCCCTCCGGAAGGATTGCCTCCTCCCCCTTCACCCCCTCCTTCATCGGGCTGGATTTCATCGAAACCAAATTCAATATCCACTCCCGGATGCCAGCCCTCTATCTGAAATTCGCCGTCAAGAGAAACCCCATCGCTATAATTTCCCGTAAAATGATAAGGGTATCCAGGCTTAAGGCTGGCATTATACGTATAGCTGTACACTTCATCTTTATCGGGCATACGTACCGTCACAGACAAATGGGTCTGTGTATCCTTACAAGGAAATACATAAACTGCATCCGACTTCCATACATGCCCTTCTTTGCGACAGGAAATGACACTGGATTCAGAATCGTTTTTGTAATTTCCGATAAAAGAGACCGATGAACTGACCGGTGATACGGCTACTTGCACGGCTTTAGCTTCTTCGGGTACAAGATTGAATGAGAAATGCAAAGCAGATACCATATAAGAAAGAGTAAGATTGACTAAGGTTGACTGATTTAAACTGACACGTGCCTGTCCCATCTGAAGCGGAAGAGTACAGCGGTTCTCATTTTTCAGACGGATGTAACTATCCGGAATCACTTCAAAGGGAAAGGCAAAATCGTCGGATGATAAAGCAGAGAATACCGATACCGTATATTTTCCCTGGGGAAGAGAAGCAGAGAAACCGGCATAAGCCGATGCTATACTTTCCCGAAGTACACAGTTATTTGCCCCATCGAACACATAAACCGATAACGGATAATGCAATTTTGAATTATTCTCACTCTGCCAGTTCAATTGCAAAGTACAAGTAGTATTCACCTCTCCTCCCTCTGAATCCAGTTCTTCCTCCGGTTTATATTCCCCACAAGAGGCCAAGAACATAAACAAACCAAATATTTGAAATAGTTTCATAATGAATATGTTTTATCGCTATAAAACATATCTTTTACACTATTCTGTACTTTTATACAGTACTTTTTTCCAGAAAGGTTGATTTTTATCACTTTCAGGCTTCCTCTTGCCCTACCTTACGACATTTTACAAGAACTTTCTGCCCATCTCCCAGCGTTGTGGCAAACAAATAGATTTCTCCTCCTTCTTTTATTTTCAGTTTCTTCCGCAGGTCTGCTACCGAAGAAGGGAAATTACGCACTGTAAGATTAGCCTTCTCTACTCCTTCCAAGAATGTTTTCAACTCTTTTTTCCCGAAACCGGATATTCCTACCACTTTAAAACAACGTCCCGGAAAATCGACGAACTGAGAAGAAGTATACAGATGACTATTGGAATGCAGCTTTTTTACCCCATAAGCCGATGCAAGCAAACGGAAAGGAGAAGCCTTCAGCAATGCAGCTCCCGGCTCATACAAATAGGTTTCCACTTGCTCCGATATAGGACAAATCGCTCTTTTCTCCTGCTCGTAGGAAAAACTGAAATGCTGCGACGGTGCATGAGAAAAAAGTTGCACACAATGAATCTGTACCTCGCTTGTTTCTTTCTTAACAGAAGCAGCTTCTTTCCGGAGAATCAGCAACAACTCCTTGCACTCGTTCTGAAGCGAAATGACATGAATCTCCCGAATATACTTCAAATCGCGCAAGGCAGAAGCAATATCCAGCATAGGAGAAAGCTTTATCAGTACCGTTTTCCCTTTTTCTACCAATAAAGGCTCAAGCGCACACACATCCGGTTCGCAATCTGTAATGGCTACAGTCTTTCCTCCATTCTTATCGCGACGTGCCGGATCGAGAAAAAGACAGTCTACAGGCTCCATCTTTGCCAGAAAATCAATACCGTCGGCATGATTTACACGGATATGATTCAACCCCAACAAAGGGAAATTATGCGTCGCCAACTCACACAGTCCTTCTTGACGCTCCACATAGTCAGCCTGTGCAAAGTTTCGGGAAATATAAGCACAGTCCACTCCGAATCCGGCTGTAAGGTCTGCAAAAGAATCCCCCCGAACCAGCGATGCCTTATAAAGAGCGGTCTGTTCCGACGAACACTGCTCCATAGACAGATGGCCCGGATAATATATCCCCTCTACACTTCCCCATGAAGGTAACTTCTTCTCCGCAATTTGCCGGGCTGCAATCTGTATTACAGCCTCAGCCATATCGACCAAAGGATATTTCTTACCCTGAAGTGCCAGATTACGCACATCATCCTCACGATGTTCTTGTATGAAACGCCATGTTTCGGGAGATAAAGTTTTCATTTACCGATTTTAGAAAAGAGAATACATAGATAAATACCACAAGGGAACATAGTTAAGAAAAGGATAAAGACAGACAAACAGTCCTAAAAAACAAGAAGGTAAAGCTCCCACAACATGATTGAGCCTTACCTTCTCTATCTCCTTTGCCTTCTTTAACCACTCAACAGGCAGAATCAATATTCTTCCTCGTTGAAAAAGAAATCTTCTTTGCTGGGATAGTCAGGCCAAATATCTTCAATACTTTCGTATATTTCGCCTTCGTCTTCCATTTCCTGCAAGTTTTCAATTACTTCCAATGGAGCGCCCGAACGCATCGCATAATCAATCAATTCATCTTTTGTTGCCGGCCACGGAGCATCTTCCAGCTTAGAGGCTAATTCCAATGTCCAATACATAGCATTTCCTGTTTTTTAAATGTTTGACTCTTTTTTATTGTCGCACAAAAGTATAACAAATTCTTTCATATGCAAGTTTTATCCCAATAAATTTCATCATGATGTGTTAATTGATTTAACTTTCGAGATAAAATAAACAGATAATCGGACAATCTGTTGACAAATTGTTTCACTTCGGCATCTATCACGCATCCTTCTTCTGCCTCAAGTGCCAATATTCTGCGTTCTGCACGCCGGCATACCGTACGGCATACATGACACACGGAAGCTTCCTTCGATCCTCCCGGCAATACAAACTCAGTAAGTTTAGGCAGAGAAGCATCTATCTTGTCAATAGCCACTTCAAGTTTCCGTACTGTTTCTTCCGAAATACGGCTTTCTATGCGCAGTTCGGTCTGCGACTGATCGGTAGCCAGATAAGCTCCTACAGAAAATAATTTATGTTGTATGTATTGTAACAGAGTCCGGTTCTCTTCGTCATCCATCATAGTTATCAACATCCCGAGATGCGCACTCAGTTCATCGATTGTGCCATATGCCTCTAGTCTTATATGAGTCTTTGACACACGCACACCTCCGACCAATGAAGTCGTACCTTTATCGCCTGTACGGGTATAAATCAAACTTTTTTTCATAATACTAAGGTTACTTATTTATTATGCTAAATACTTACTCTGCAAATTTAGGAAAATAAAGGAGAGTACAAAATTGTCATTTTATGGATTTACACTCCATTCAAACTTTTTATAACAAGCGTCAAACAAATTCTGAGCTATTCTTATAGCTGACTGATAAGTTCTCTTAAATATAAAGACATGAATATTTCTCAGAAAAAATCAGAGAATGAAGATATCTCATTACAGTGGTACACCCGTCTCATTGTCGTGAGACGGGTGTACCATTAGAATGAGACGAGCATCTCCTTATAATGAGACACCTTTACCTATCCATGAAATGACTATAGGAAATTCACAATACGGTGTTCTTTAATACGCTCTTTATCAAAGAAAACAATACCTACATCATACAAATCGAAGGTAACCCCTGTACGCGAATCGGCAATTACCGAGTTCCACCATTCTTTTTTTTCTTTCGTGGCATAAGGAGAAGCAATTACAAAGCAGGTACGCGAACCGGCTTTACTGCACAAAGCTTCGAATACTTCTTTATAATAAGGGGTATGAGCAATATGAACAAGGTCGGCAGAAAAGTCAATCGTCTTTTGCCAGGCATCCTCTGTGTGATATACAATCTGAGGATAAGAAGCCAGCAGGTTTTTCACGTCCTGGTGCAGACAACAGTCATAAGTATGAACTGGTACCTGTTTAGCCTCAGCCATATAAACAGTCGACAAGCCACTTCCTGTTCCTATTTCGAGTATAGAAGAAGGTTGCCAGTAGTTGGTAAACCGGAATAAAAATTTATCGACCTTTTCACGATAATGCGGTAAAGACAGCACAGCCTTTCTCTTATCATGCAAAGTACGGTATGCATAAAATGCCATACGCTCGTATACCACAAAAGTAATCAAGAAAAAATCAGAGGGAGAATGAACTCCGTACCCGCAACGATGACGGAAGCGACGACACCAATTCCAACCGCGAAAAAACCAATTTACCATCTCTATTCAACCTTATTAAGTAAAGGCAAAGATAGCGAAAGGCAAGAGCAGAGGAAAACGAAAACAACGTTTCCAGATTTTCCTTTGCCGAACCGTATCCTATCTTCGCGCAAACAAAGATAGTGAAAGGCGAGTGCAGTACCAAGCCAAAAGCTTGCTTTTAAGCGAAAGTAATGCCGAGCCGCACCCTATCTTCTGAAAAGATTGTGAAAGGTAAGAGCAAAGGCAAAGAAAAAACAAAGTTCTCGCTCATTGACGATGCCAAGCTGCCTCCTATTTTCTGAATAGATATATACAATGTAGAGTTATCTAAAGAAAAAGGCTGTAGTCAACCATAAAATAGTTACTACAGCCTGTCTCTCTCAAAAAAATGAGAGTTTATTTACGTTGTCCCAACTGATCGTTCAGATACAAGATACCGGCACCATCACCACATCTTCTCAGTTTTTCTACAATACCCTGAGCAGTAGCTTCTTCTTCTACCTGTTCGCGTACATAGCCCCACAAGAAATCTTGAGAAGCCTTATCTTTTGCTTCAGAAGCTACATTTACCAAACTATCAATCAGTTCAGATACATGACACTCGTGCTGATATACATGTTCAAACACTTCAACAACACTTCCCCATCCTTGAGGTACTACATCAATTTTACCAACCTTAGCAGTACCACCACGTTTTGTCATATAGTCTGCCAAATCGTATGCATGCTGCAACTCTTCTTGAGACTGCTTTCTCATCCAGCTTGCAAATCCGTCGAAACCTTCACGCTGCAAATAGAAAGACATTGAAAGATAAAGATTAGATGACCACATTTCAGCAGTAATCTGATCGTTGATGGCATTTTGTAATTTTTCTGAAATCATAATATTATAATTTTTAATGAATAACCTTTTCTTATAAGCATACAAATAAAATGCCAAAAAGCTTTCTTCTCACAGGAAAATCATTGTCTGCCACCCTGTCACGAGTTTACTGCAACATACGTTCTTTTCCCCAGAAAAAGCGAGACACTTTACACCGGTCCATACACCAGGCTATCAGAAAGCTTCCGGCCAGCACAAAACCTACCGAAACAATCAAAAAGCACATTCCTGAAGTATCAAAATTGAAGAAAGATACAAAAGATTTTGTAATTACCGTGAAAATAGGGGAGAAAACCAATATCACAAACGTATTTCTGCCAATATACAGACATGCGTCTCTCAACTTTCCCGAAAGAAAAGGATAAACAGTCAGTCCCATGCTAATAGCCAAATATACCATGGCCATTCCTCCCCACGTAAAGCAATTCAAATTCTGTTCATTGGCAGACAACCAGATAAAAGGCAGTATTCCCCACCAGGAAGTCTTGAAGAAAGCAGTAAAAGAAAGATTGCAGCGACGCAACATAATTCCTCCCCAGAAATAAAGTACATGAGGCAGAGAACTGATATGAAGTACTGTAGATTCGACTGCCAGGCATAAAGCCAACACAATGGAAAAAGAAAGCGTATTTTTCAACCATCTCCTTCCTACTCTGTCGAGCAGATAATAAGTCGTACTACATAACATAAGTGTATGCAAATACCAGTAAGGGCCCAATGGATGGAGAAAAAGTTTATCGGCCCAAACCGTCAGACTCAGTTCATCCACTCCGTCACGTACCGGCAGAATAGACGACATCACCATATATCCGCTTTCCATCACGGCATAAGGAACAAAAATCCAACCCATGGTGCGGAAAAAAACAAGCGGCTTTTTGGAAATACTGACAAGATAGCCGGAAATAAGAAGAAAGGCCGGCATATGAAACGTATAAACCAGCTGTTTGGCATATGGATACTTATCACCGATATAGACCAGATGAAACACAATCATCAGGATAATGAATACACACTTCAAAAAGTCGAGCTCTTCTATACGTTTTTTCATGGGAATTACAGTTAAATAAAAAAAGCGGAGAGGTTATTTCTAACTTCTCCGCTTCAGTACCCAGACCCGGGGTCGAACCGGGATGGATGTTACTCCACTGGTGTTTGAGACCAGCGCGTCTACCGATTCCGCCATCTGGGCATTTCTCTTAATGCGCTGCAAAGATAGGGATTTATTTTCAACCTCCAAAATATTTCTGCATTTTTTATCGAAAATATTAGCGATCCATTGAAATACGCCTGATACTTACAAACGACATTTGTCTCTACCCGCAGTATCTATCATAATCTTCAATCTTATGCTGGAAGAAGAAAATATCAATATCATAATTACAATAGGAGCTGTCTGGTTCTTGCGGAAATATACTTTGCCAGAAAAAAGGACATAAAAAAAGAGAACTAAGCTAACTTAGTCCTCTTATCGTACCCAGACCCGGGGTCGAACCGGGATGGATGTTACTCCACTGGTGTTTGAGACCAGCGCGTCTACCGATTCCGCCATCTGGGCATTTCTCTAATGCGCTGCAAAGGTAAGAACTTTTTTCATTCCTGCAAAACAAATCGGGACTTTTTCTTCCAAAAGAATAAAAATATCCTCATTTTCTTCATCAGAAAGACAAAACACATCACTTTATATAAAAAAGAATCTGCAAACCATTGAAAACAGTCTGCAGATTCCTTATTTATATTTTAAAGCTAAATTACTTTTCGATGCTCAGCAATTCTACTTCGAAAATCAATGTAGAGAAAGGTTTGATGTTACCAGCTTCTCTTGAACCATATGCCAATTCCTGCGGAATATAAAGTTCCCATTTAGAACCTACAGGCATCATAGTCAAAGCTTCTGTCCAACCTTTGATTACCTGATTAGCACGGAAAGTTGTAGGCTCCTTACGGTCGTAAGAGCTATCGAACTGAGTACCATCAATCAAAGTACCTTTATAGTGAACTTTTACACGAGAAGTATCGGCAGGCACTTCACCCTTACCTTCTGTAATCACCTTATACTGCAAACCACTTGGTGTAGTCTTAACTCCTTCTTTACCTTTGTTTTCTGCCAAGAAATCTTCGTTCTGTTTCTTGTAGTCAGCATATTTTTCTGCCAATGCTTTTTCTTTGATTGCTTCTGTACGTTCCTGAACATACATTCTTGCAGAATCAGCAGATACAAGTCCTTTTTCTTTTACTGCAGAAATAAAACCTGCCAAGAAGTTTTCTTTGTTCAATTTGTTTACAGAATCACCTCTGAACACCTGATTATTAATAGCATCAAACATATCACCGCTAATCTGCAAACCAATCTGCATACCAGCCAAATATGCTTTCTGTTTAGCATCTTCTACAGTAGTACCCTGTTCGATACCTTTGATAAAGTCTGCTACATAAGCAGAATCTACTCCCAAACGTCCGGTAGCATAGTCCATCAATCCCTGAGAGTTAGTCATACCCAACATATAAGACAAAGTATCTACATCACTTTTCATATTTGCCTTTGGGCCCTGAGAGCTACATGATGCCAAACCTGCTGCTGCAGCCAGCATCATTATTACTGTACCTTTTTTCATTACCTTTTATTTTTATATTTTTAATTATAATACTTCAATCAATTCAACCTCGAAAATCAGTGTGCTGTGAGGAGGAATCATTTCTCCGGCACCTTGTGCACCATACGCCAGATCAGAAGGAATATACAATTTCCATTTTGCACCTTCCGACATAAGCTGCAAAGCTTCTACCCATCCCTTGATTACCTGATTTACGCCAAATACAGCCGGTTCGCCACGCTTGATAGAACTATCGAACAATGTTCCGTCGATCAAAGTACCTTCGTAATGACAACGTACGCGGTCTGTAGCTTTCGGTTTTTTACCGTTTCCCGCAGTAATCACTTCATACTGCAATCCGCTTGGCAATGTTACAATATTAGGATTCTTCTTGTTTTCTTCGAGGAATGCTTTTCCTTTAGCAATATTCTCCGCATTCATTTTTTCTTCCAATTCTGTGAAATACTTATTTACAATTTCACGAGCTTCTGTATGCGTGATAGCTGTCTGGTTTCCCTCTAATACGTCTTTGATAGCCTGTGCAAAGTCGTTTACTTCAATACCGCGAGCACCCATGCTCAGTAAGTTCTGGCCTATTCCCAGACCAATGGCGTAACTGAATTTATCCATGATTGAATTTTATTTAATATATCGTTCTTTTTAACAAACGTGGCAAAGGTATCTTTTTTCTTTGAATATGAGCCGCTTTAAGCGATTAAATTTTCTTATTTTTGTGTATTATATAAATAAAGGTATAAAGATGAAAAACTTAGTTGTATTAACAGGAGCCGGTATGAGTGCCGAAAGTGGTATCAGTACATTCCGCGATTCCGACGGACTGTGGGAACGATATCCGGTAGAACAAGTCGCCACTCCCGAAGGATATGCAGCAAATCCGAAACTGGTAATAGACTTCTACAACGAACGGCGTAAACAATTGCTTGAGGTGAAACCTAACCGGGGACACGAGTTGCTTGCAGAACTGGAACAAAACTTCAATGTAACCATCATTACACAGAATGTAGATAATCTGCATGAACGGGCCGGAAGTACACACGTAGTCCATTTGCATGGTGAACTGACCAAAGTCACTTCGAGTTATCAGCCTAATAACCCGAACTATATTAAAGAGCTTAAGCCCGAACAGTATGAAGTCAAAATGGGCGATACAGCAGAAGACGGATCACAACTCCGTCCGTTTATTGTATGGTTTGGCGAGGCCGTTCCTATGATTGAAACAGCTATTCATTATACCGAGCAGGCGGATATCTTCGTTATCATCGGCACCTCACTCAACGTATACCCGGCCGCAGGATTACTGAATTATGTTCCTTATGGAGTACCGGTGTACCTGATCGACCCGAAAGAAGTAAAAATCAATTCCGGCAGACAAGTCAATGTGATTCGAAAAGGAGCTTCGGAAGGAGTTTATGAGTTAAAAAAGATTTTATTAAAAGATAGACAGTAAACAAATTCTTTCTATATTTGTTTTTAGATAAGACAGTATTATTAATATTAACTCAAAAATAAAGATAGATTATGAAAAAGTACATTTGCACTGTATGCGACTGGGTATATGATCCTGAAACAGGTGATCCGGAAAGCGGTATCGCACCGGGAACTGCATTCGAAGATATTCCAGAAGATTGGGTATGCCCCGTTTGCGGAGTAGGCAAGGAAGACTTCCAGGTAGTAGAAGAATAAATTGCATTATACCACGAAACAAGGCTGTTTTCATATGAAAGCAGCCTTGTTTTATTTTATACCTTTCCCCTTCTCCTATTACATAAATACAGCACAAACAAGAATAAAATAATTCGGCATTGCTTGCATTCTATAAACAGCGGCGTCGGCTACAAATTCAGCGACATCGGCCATACAGCCGTCGCCGCCGTTTGTAAAATCGGCGACGACGATTATAACACTCATCAGCTACCATTGAAATTGCTCACAAGCAAAATTATCCGAGACAATAGAAACAAAAAAAGATTCCCTAATCGAATACCGATCAGGGAATCTTTACTATACCTATATAAACAAAAGTTTATTTCTGCTCTTTGTTCTGCTGAGGACGTCTTTCACGTTTAGGTTGTCCTTCACCCGCATTCATACCTTCCGGTTTAGGTAACAACACCTTATGAGAAAGTTTGAATTTACCGGTCTTCGGATCGATATCCAGCAACTTCACATCAATTTCGTCACCTTCTTTCAGACCAGATTCTTCGATTGTTTCCAGACGCTTCCAGTCGATTTCAGAGATATGAAGCAAGCCATCTTTACCCGGCAAGAATTCTACAAATGCACCGTAAGGCATTACAGAACGTACCTTACCTTTATATACTTCACCGATTTCAGGCACTGCAACGATACCCTTAATCAAACGCATTGCATCGTCAATAGCCTGTTTATTGTTACCAGAAACTTCAATGCGTCCTACTCCATCTACTTCTTCAATGGTAATAGTAGCACCGGTTTCTTCCTGCATACCCTGAATGATCTTTCCGCCCGGGCCGATTACAGCACCGATAAATTCTTTCGGAATAGTCATTGTTTCAATACGTGGAGCATGCGGTTTCAGTTCTGCACGTGGTTCAGCAATACATTCGGTCAGTTTACCCAAGATGTATTCACGACCTTGTTTAGCCTGAAGCAATGCTTTTTCCAAAATATCGTAAGTCAAACCGTCGCACTTGATATCCATCTGAGTAGCAGTGATACCGTTCTTAGTTCCGGTTACTTTAAAGTCCATATCACCCAAGTGGTCTTCATCGCCCAAGATATCAGACAATACGGCATATTTTTCTTCTCCAGCATTCTTGATCAATCCCATTGCAATACCAGATACCGGGTTCTTGATAGGTACACCGGCATCCATCAGTGCCAATGTTCCGGCACATACAGTAGCCATAGAAGAAGAACCGTTTGATTCCAGGATATCGGAAACCACACGTACACTATAAGGATAATCTGCAGGAATCTGTCCCTTCAGCGCACGCCAAGCCAAATGGCCGTGACCGATTTCACGACGGCCTACACCGCGCTGTGCTTTTGCTTCACCTGTAGAGAATGGAGGGAAGTTATAGTGCAACAGGAAGCGTTCCTTATGCTGATCGAGTACATCGTCTACAATCTTTTCGTCCAACTTAGTACCCAATGTTACAGTACTCAAAGACTGAGTTTCACCACGTGTAAAGATAGAAGATCCGTGAGGACCAGGCAGCGGACTTACTTCGCACCAGATAGGACGGATTTCTGTAGTAGTACGGCCGTCAAGACGTTTGCCTTCGTCCAAGATGCAGCGGCGCATTGCTTCTTTTTCTACATCATGGTAGTAACGGTCTATCATGCCTTCTTTTTCTTCAAGTTCTTCTTCAGTAAACTGAGCCTTGAATTCTTCACAAATAGCATCGAAAGCATCCTGACGTTCGTGTTTGTTCTTGTTACCAGAAGCTGCAACTTCGTATGCCTTTGCATAGCAAGCTTCGTGAACCGCCTTGCGCAAATCTTCGTCGTTTTCTTCGTGGCAGTATTCACGTTTTACAGTCTTGCCCACTTCTTCCATCAGTTCCATCTGTGCTTTACAGTGTACTTTGATTGCTTCGTGTGCGAAACGCATTGCTTCGAGCAGGTCTTGTTCAGAAACTTCGTTCATTTCACCTTCTACCATCATGATGTTATCATAAGTAGCGGCTACCATCAAATCCATATCAGCTTTTTCCAATGCTTCGAAAGTAGGATTGATAACGAACTGTCCGTCGATACGTGCCACACGAACTTCTGAAATCGGACCGTTGAATGGAATATCTGATACAGCCAAAGCTGCAGAAGCAGCCAGACCAGCCAAAGCATCCGGCATATCCACTCCATCTGCCGAATACATATTAATTGTTACATATACTTCTGCATGGAAGTTGTCCGGGAACAACGGACGTAATGCGCGGTCTACAAGGCGGCAAGTCAGAATTTCATAATCCGAAGCTTTTCCTTCACGTTTGGTAAAACCTCCAGGAAAACGTCCGAACGCTGAATATTTCTCTTTATACTCCACCTGAAGCGGCATAAAATCTGTACCGGGAACTGCATCTTTTGCTGCACAAACAGTAGCCAGCAACATGGTGTTACCCATGCGTAGCATAACAGCACCATCTGCCTGTTTTGCTAGCTTTCCCGTTTCGAGCGTAATGGTTCTTCCATCACCCAACTCGATCGTCTTAACAATAGGATTGATCATAAAAAATGTTTTAATGTAAATTCATCATAAATACGCGCAAAGATAGGCATTTATATATTAACAAAGGAGGGAATTAGATAAAACTTTCATTTATAATCTGTTTTTATACATTTATTGATGATTTTCAAGGCAAAAACAGAGGAGAAAAGCAAGAAGAAACAGTAAAAACTTTGTGAAGTCATGAAAAGCCGTATCTTTGCAAATCGAATATAATGAGAACTGATAATGAAGAAAAATGCTTATATCGCAGCCGCATTGCTGTCGGCAGGGCTGGTTGCCTGCAACAACGAACCTGCTTTTAAAGTAGAAGGTGAAGTAGCACAAGCTACAGACAAAATGTTGTATTTTGAACAAACAGGTCTGGAAGGTATCGTAACCATCGACTCCGTTAAACTTAATGACAAAGGTGCATTTTCTTTTTCAGGTGCACGTCCCGAATCACCCGACTTTTACCGTTTACGCATCGGAGAGCAGGTAATCAACTTTACCGTTGATTCTACGGAAACCGTCACTATTCATGCCGACTTCAATAAATTCGCAACCGATTATCAGATTGAGAATTCAGAAAATAACGAAAAGATTAAAGAGCTAGTCCTGTTGCAAGCAGACTTACAGCAGAAAGTCAATCAATTAGGAAAATCAGGACTTCCTATCGGAGTGGTACAGGACAGCCTGCAACAAATGGTAAATGCCTATAAGGAAAAAGTAAAGAAGAATTACATCTTTATCGGTCCTAACAAACCGTATTCTTACTTTGCCCTGTTCCAGCAGCTCAACGGACTGATGATTTTCGACCCGTTGAACGACAAAGAAGACATCAAATGCTTTGCTGCTGTAGCTACCAGTCTGAACAACATGTACCCTCATGCAGACCGTTCCCGCAATCTGTATAACATGGTAATCAAGGGAATGAAAAATACCCGTATTCCACAAGCCAAACCTTTGGAAATTCCTGAAGACAAAATACAGGAGGCCTCTATCATTGATATTCCTCTTATGGACATAAAAGGAAATATCCGACATCTGACCGATTTAAAAGGAAAGGTCGTGCTGATAGACTTTACAGTGTATGCCAACGCGGCATCGGGAGCACATAATTTGGCACTTCGCGAATTGTATCAGAAATATGCTTCACAGGGCTTGGAAATCTATCAGGTTTCATTGGATACAGACGAACACTTCTGGAAAACAGCATCCGATAATCTGCCATGGATTTGCGTACGCGACCCACAAGGACCATACTCAACTTATGCAAACATATATGGAGTAACACAGCTTCCAACAGCTTTTCTTGTGAACCGTGAGAATGTGTTAAGTGTAAGAATCGGCGAAAAAACCAATTTGGAAGAAGCAATTAAGAAATTATTATAATATGTTGAAAAGCATGCTAAAATAGCTCGATTATATACTTGACAGATATTATAAAAAGACCTATCTTTGTCAAAGATACAAAATAAGAAAGGGTTCCGGCATTGTTTACATGTCGGGATTCTTTTTTGTTTATAGGATAGAAAAATTAGTAATAACAAATAAAAAAGGAGAAAATTATGGCTTACATGTCAGAAGAAGGCTACCAGAAACTGGTTGCCGAATTAAAACACTTAGAATCGGTAGAGCGCCCGAAAATCGTAGCTGCTATTGCCGAGGCTCGTGACAAAGGAGACTTGTCGGAAAATGCAGAATACGATGCAGCAAAAGAAGCACAAGGCTTATTGGAAATGAAAATCAACCAACTGAAAGCAACTATCGGCGACGCAAAAATCATCGATACTTCCAAGTTGAAAGCCGATACTGTACAGATCCTGACTCGTGTAGAGTTGAAGAATGTAAAGACCGGCATGAAAATGGCTTACACTATCGTATCAGAAAGTGAAGCAAATCTTAAACAGGGTAAGATCTCTGTTACTACTCCTATTGCACAAGGTCTTTTGGGCAAAAAAGTAGGCGATATTGCAGAAATCACTATTCCACAGGGTAAAATCAGCTTGGAAATTACAGGTATATCATTTTAATCAATAAAGGCAAGTCTGCTTTATGCAGGCTTGCCTTTTTAATACCATACCACTATGGCAACAATATTCAGTAAAATCATTGCAGGTGAAATTCCCAGCTACAAAGTAGCAGAGAATGAAAATTTCTACGCATTCTTGGATATCAATCCACTGGTAAAAGGACACACACTCGTAGTTCCTAAAAAAGAAGTCGACTATATTTTCGACTTGAGTGATGAAGAGCTTGCAGCTATGCACATCTTTGCCAAACATGTTGCAGCAGCCATTCAAAAAGCATTTCCATGCAAAAAGGTAGGCGAAGCTGTCATCGGACTTGAAGTTCCACATGCTCATATTCATCTGATTCCTATACAAAAAGAGTCGGATATGATCTTCTCTAATCCGAAACTGAAACTGAGCGACGAAGAATTTAAAGCCATCGCTCAAGCTATTCAGCAAGCATGGACAGATAATGCCCAATAATTTTTCCTCCTTACTATATATGAAAGCCATCCCTTACCGTTTGGGATGGCTTTTTTCGTATCTTTGCAAAAAAGATTCACTATGAAAAAGAACTACTTCCTTCTGTTATTTATTCTTCTCATATTCTGGCTCCCTTCCCTAGCACAGACTTACAAAATACAAGGTAGTGTGATAGACAAACGAACACGCGAGCCGTTGGAATTTGTCAATGTATTGGTGGTAGGACTAAACTCCGGTGCCTCTACCGACTCTGAAGGAAATTTTACTATAGAACAGGTACCTCCCGGCATTTATCGTCTACAAGCTTCCAGCCTGGGATACAAAACCGTACTTACTCCAGAATATCGGGTAAATCATATTACCCCACATGTTCAAATAGAGATGGAGGAAGATGAACTGACCTTAGATGCCGTAACCATCACTGCTTCTCCTTTCCGTAGAGTAGCAGAAAGTCCGGTAAGTCTACGCGTCATCGGGCTAAGAGAAATAGAAAAAGCTCCAGGAGCTAATCGCGATATATCCCGTGTTGTACAGAATTATCCGGGAGTAGCCTTTTCTCCCATCGGATACCGTAATGATTTAATTGTCCGTGGTGGAGGTCCCTCTGAAAACCGTTTCTATCTGGACGGAGTAGAAATACCTAATATAAACCATTTTAGCACACAAGGAGCCTCCGGAGGTCCGGTTGGTTTGATTGATGCCGACCTGATACGAAGCGTAGAGTTTTATAGCGGTGCCTTCCCGGCCAACAGAGGAAATGCATTGAGTTCTGTACTCGATTTCAGTCTGCGAGACGGAGATATGGAACACAACTCCGTAAAAGCCACATTAGGAGCTTCGGAAGTAGCCCTGACCTCGAACGGACATTTAGGCAAAAAAACATCTTATCTGGTATCAGTACGCCAATCCTATCTGCAAATGCTGTTCAAAGTTCTGGGATTACCTCTCCTTCCGGCTTATACAGATGCTTCCTTTAAGATAAAAACACGCTTCAATCCGCACCATGAGCTGACAGTTTTAGGCCTGGGAGGTATAGACCGAATGAAACTGAACTTTGATATTGAAGGTGAAGATGCCGAATATATATTGGGATACTTGCCTAAAATAGAACAGGAAACATTTACATTGGGAAGTGTCTACCGCCACTATGGTGGTCCGCATATACAGACCATTACTGTCAGTCACAGTTATCTGAATAACCGTAACCTGAAATACCGGGATAATGATGAAAGTTCGGAAGACAACCTGACATTACGTCTCCGCTCCATAGAACAGGAAACCAAGATAAGAATGGAAAATACTTCAAACTGGAGTGTATGGAAAGTAAATCTGGGAGCCGAACTGAATTATTCACAATATGACCAGAACAGTTATCAGCAGTTATTCACAGACCAAATTCATGTGTTCGACTATAAGACCAATCTGAATATGCTACGCTGGGGAATATTTGCTTCAATAGATTATACCTCGGCAGACGAGAAGTTTACAGCTTCACTGGGAGTCCGGGCCGATGGCAATAATTACAGTGATAAAATGAAAGAAATGTGGAAGCAGCTTTCTCCACGCCTTTCTGTTTCTTATCGGCTGGCAGAAGGTCTGTTCTTAAGTGGACATCTGGGACAATATTATCAACTTCCGCCATATACTGCTTTAGGATTTAAAGAAGACGGACGGGCTTACACTAATCAAAATCTAGACTATATATCTGTTTCACAAAAAAGTCTCGGACTGTCTTGGAATCCTAACGAAACAATGGAACTGTCTATAGAAGGATTTCACAAACAATACAAGCATATGCCTTTCTCCATAAACGATGGAATCCCTCTTTCCTGTAAGGGTAACGACTACGGGGTAATAGGAAACGAAGCACTGCGATCGGATGCAGAAGGACGCTCCTATGGGGTAGAAATGATGTTCAAGTGGTTAGTGGCCCAGAAACTGAACCTATCTTCTTCCCTCACCCTCTTTAAAAGTGAATTCAAGTCGAAAGAAAATGAAAGCTATATTGCATCGGCATGGGATAACCGTTTCATCTTCAATGTGAGTGGTACCTATAGTCTTCCCAAACAATGGAGTATCGGAATGAAAGCAAGCTGCATAGGAGGAGCTCCTTATACTCCATATGATGAAGAAAAATCGTCACTGGTAGAAGCATGGAATGCACAGGGAAAAGCATACTATGACTACAGCCGGTACAATACAGAACGCCTTCCTTTCTTCGGACAGCTGGATGTCCGTGTAGATAAAACTTTTTACTGGAAGAAATGCATGTTCGGAATCTATCTGGACATACAGAATATTACTGCCAGCAAACTGAAACAACCCGACGTACTGATGAGTACAGGTACTATAGAAAATCCTTCGGCTGCTCCATCCGAACAACGCTATGTAATGAAATACATCAAGCAGGAAAGTGGCACATTGCTTCCCACTTTAGGCATCACTTTTGAATACTAATCTACCCAATAGATAACAAGATACTTTAGAAAGGCAAAGGGACTATTCCGGCAGCAAGCTGCGAAACAGTCCCTTTGTCTTTTCTTACATATAAAGAATCAGGAGAACTTTTCTCCAAACTTCATTTCCACATCATTTACAAACTTACGGATGGCATTATGATCATCTTTCTTACAAATGAGAAGCACATTATCGCGAGCTGCAACCAAATATCCTTCCAATCCCTGTATCACAGCCAATTTACCTTCCGGCATCAGAACTACATTATCTTTACAATCGTACAGTAATGTATTACTATTGATTATCACATTCTTATCGTGATCTTTAGGAGACGTTTCATACAGCGATTCCCATGTTCCTAAATCAGCCCATCCAAAATCGCAAAGTTGTACATACACATTATTAGCCTTCTCCATGATACTGTAATCAATAGAGATATTAGGGCAAGAAGTAAAGTCGGGTACATCGCACTCCACACGTGGACAGATTTCGGACATCATTTCATGAAATGCTTTTAGAATGGTATTCACATGCCAGATAAAAATGCCTGAATTCCAATAGAACTCATTGCTTTGCACAAAAATCTCGGCAAATTCTTTTGCCGGTTTTTCTATAAAGGTCTTTACCTTGAAGAAATCACCCTCTTTCTCTTCATCAATTTGTATATATCCATATCCTGTTTCTGCCTTTGCCGGCTTTATACCGAGTGTAATCAGTTTATCCGTACGCGAAGCAAACTCAAGTCCTTTCAGAATAGCTTCCCGAAAGCGTTCTACATTTAATATCAAATGATCAGCCGGCGCCACTACAATTGTAGCATCAGGATTAATCTTCTGTATTACATGAGAAGCGTAAGCAATAGAAGGAGCAGTATTTCTTCTTTCTTCTTCAATAATCAACTGATTTTCTTTTATTTCAGGAAGCATTTGCAAAACCAAATCCTTATAATCACGATGTGTAGTGATATAAATATTCTCTACCGCTACAATCTGTTTATATCTTTCAAACGTTTGCTGCAACATCGTTTGTCCGGTTCCGAAAAAGTCAAGAAACTGTTTAGGTAGTGATTTACGGCTATAAGGCCAAAAGCGTCGCCCCATACCTCCAGCCATAATTACACAATAAAAATTATTATTGCCCATGATAAAAGAATCAGTTTTAAAGTTTATGCTAAGATAAGTTTTATTTTAGAAGAATCCAGCATAAAGGCCTTTAAATAGTGTTAGAAAATTGCTTTTTTAAAAGAAACGATATGGCTCCTACTATATTATAACTCTCAGCAAAGTACTTCGTATGCTTTCATCCACAATCATACAAGCACTATACGAAAATAATATGCCCACACCCCAGGAGGCTATAACTTTCGGACAAGACACAAATAAATAAAAAGTTTATCAGTATTTATTTCTATAGAAAACTAAAAAAGCCACAGAAACACAATAGAACATGTTTCTGTGGCTATGATATTGAAAGCTATATTATAGCTGTACTGTTTTCATGATTTTATCCAATGCGCCAGCATGGGCTGATACATAGTTTCCGGCATTTTTCCCAGAAGCAGCAAGAGAAGCAGGATCTTTTATCCAATTATCCATTAAGGCATTAAATTCTTCAGCTCCAGTTATCTCAAAACCACCTTTGCATTGTTTCAACCCTTGTGCTTCGAGAAACTTTTTATTGTTAGGTCCAAAAACAACAGGAATACCGTAAACGGCAGCTTCCAGTGTATTATGAATACTTACGCCAAATCCTCCTCCTATATAGGAAACTTCTCCGTAACGATAGATAGAAGAAAGAAGTCCAAAACAATCGATAATCAAGCAATCTGCCTGTTTCACATTTTCTTCTGTCGCCTCAGTATAACGCACCACAGGACGTTTCAATTTCGCCATAATTTCTTTCAAATGGCTTTCACTGATTACATGAGGAGCTATTATCAGCTTCATCTCCGGATGACTGTTGAAGTAAGGTATAAAAATATCTTCATCCGGTGCCCATGAACTACCAGCCACAAGGGTCAGCGCATTTCCTTTGAATTGCTCTACCAAAGGAAGATTTTTGGCTTGATTACAGATTTCCAGTACACGGTCGAAGCGGGTATCTCCCACTATTGTGGTATTGGATATGCCAATCGTTTTCAACAAATGTACCGACTCTTCGTTCTGTACAAAAAGGTGAGTAAAACTTTTCAAGGCATCCTTATAGCATCCTCCATACCAGCGGAAAAAGATTTGTCCCGGACGGAAGATAGAGGATACGCTATACACCGGAATCTGGCGGCGATGTAATTCTTCCAGATAATTTTTCCAAAACTCATACTTAATAAAGAAAGCCATGTACGGATGTGCCAGGTCGATAAACTTCTTTACATTTCCCGGTGTATCAAGTGGCAGATAGCAAACCACATCGGCTCCTTTGTAGTCTTTTCTCACTTCATAGCCTGATGGAGAAAAGAAAGTCTGCAAAATCTTGTAGTCCGGATATTGTTTCCGGATTGCTTCTATAAGAGGACGCCCTTGCTCAAATTCACCTAAAGAGGCAGCGTGAAACCATAAATAGCGGGCAGAGGGGTCTATATGCTGTTTCAAGATGGAAAAGGACTCTTTCTGTCCTTTCACCATCTTTGATACTTTTTCACTGAAAAGTGCAGCCAAACGGACTGCACTTACATAAAGAAATATAATCAGATTATAAATCATCACACTTGGTTTTTATTTGAGTACCTCTACAGCACGACGCATACGTCTTACGGTCTCTTCCTTTCCCAATACAGCAGAAATATCAAACATATGAGGTCCCTTACCTTCACCAACCAATGTAAGACGGAACGCATTCATAATGTTACCCAAATGATAGCCTTTGTCTTCAATCCACTTCATCACAACTTCTTCCTGATGAGCCAATGAGAAATCATCTAATGATTCCAGTAAGTCGGCCAATTCCAACATACGTTCTGCAGAATCTTCTTTCCAACGTTTCTTTACGGTCTTCTCATCGTATTCTACAGGAGCAACAAAGAAGAATTTACAAGTTTCCCACAATTCCTTCACAAAGCTGACACGTCCCTTCATCAATCCTACTACAGTTACCACTGTTTCCATAGGAGCTTCTATTCCATGTTCTTTGAGAATTGGCATAAACAATCCGGCAATCTCTTCATCGCTCTTCATCAGGATGTATTCGTGGTTAAACCATTTACCTTTTTCGTAATCGAACTTAGCACCAGCTTTGCTACAACGATGCAGGTCGAACAATTTGATCAGTTCATCCATCGACATCAGCTCCTGGTCATTACCCGGATTCCATCCCAGCAAAGCAAGGAAGTTGATTACTGCCTCCGGCAAATAACCTGATTCACGATATCCCGAGGAAACTTCTCCAGTTTTCGGATCATGCCATTCCAATGGGAATACAGGGAATCCCAAACGGTCACCATCGCGCTTACTCAGTTTACCATTTCCATCCGGCTTCAGCAACAGAGGCAAGTGAGCAAATTCCGGCATCGTATCTTCCCAGCCAAACGCACGATACAACAGCACATGCAAAGGTGCAGAAGGAAGCCATTCTTCTCCACGAATTACATGAGAAACTTCCATCAAATGGTCATCTACAATATTGGCCAAGTGATAGGTAGGAAGTTCATCTGCCGATTTATACAGCACCTTATCATCCAAAATAGATGAATTAATCACAACTTCTCCTCGAATAATATCGTGTACATGTACATCTTCATTCGGTTCAATCTTGAAACGAACTACATACTGTTTACCTTCTGCAATGAGTGCATCCACTTCTTCCTTACTCATGGTAAGAGAGTTGCGCATACTACCACGAGTAGATGCGTCATACTGGAAGTTAGGAATTTCCTTACGTTTTGCATCCAGTTCTTCCGGAGTATCGAAAGCAATATAAGCTTTTCCGTTATCCAGCAATACCTGTACATATTTCTTATAAATATCGCGACGCTCCGACTGGCGGTATGGACCATAATTTCCTCCGAAACTTACCCCTTCATCGAAATGAATACCTAACCATTTAAAAGATTCGAGAATGTATTCTTCTGCTCCCGGAACAAAACGGTTTGAATCCGTATCCTCGATACGGAAAATCAATTCTCCACCATGCTGGCGGGCAAACAGATAGTTATACAAGGCAGTACGTACACCGCCGATATGCAATGCACCAGTAGGGCTAGGTGCAAAACGAACTCTTACTTTTCTTTCTGACATAGTGGTTTCTATCTAAAAATACAGTGCAAAATTAAGCTAATTTTCCCGTTTTTTTCTTATTTTGCACCCAAAATATACTTCATTATGAAAAGTTTCCAGACCGAAAGGCAGTTCTCATACAAGGAACTGCTATATAAAAGCATTATTTTTCTAGCTACAGTAACCCTGCTCGTCTATTTCCTGCCACGGGAAGGGAAATTCAATTATCAGTTTGACATTAACAAGCCTTGGAAATATGGACTGCTTCAAGCCTCATTCGATTTTCCAATCTACAAAGAAGAGCAACAAGTACAACATGAGCAAGACAGCATAATGGCTGCCTATCGTCCTTATTATGGACTAGACAAAAGGATTGGTGATGAAATGATAAAAAAATTCAAAGATGACTATGCCAGCACTCTCTATCGTATTATCCCCAATCCAACATATAGAAATCACATTGAACGACTATTGAAAGAAATATATGAACAAGGAGTAATCGGCGTCAATGATTTGTCCAATTTGCGGAAAGACAGTTTTTTCCATATACGGATTGTGGACAGAAACATATCAAGTCAACGAGATATAAACAATCTGTATACAATCAAACAGGCTTATGAAGCACTTATCAAGTCTGATACAATCCATTACAACAAACGGATGCTACAGCTCTGTAACCTGAACAATTACATTGCTCCTAATTTGATTTACGATGCAGAGAAATCGGAATCGGCGAAGCAGGATTTGCTGTCAAACATTTCCTGGGCCAGTGGTTTCGTCATGAACGGACAAAAAATTATTGACCGAGGAGAAATTATCAACCAGCAAACCTACAACATCTTAAAGTCACTCCAGAAAGAATGGAGCAAACGAAGCGAGACCACTACCGAGAAACGTCTTACTCTCTTCGGACAAATCTTGTTTGTAGCGATTCTCATTGGTATTTTCTTTACCTATCTGGAACTTTTCCGCAAAGATTATTACAGCCGGAAACGATGTCTATATCTGCTCTTCAGCATTATCGTCATCTTCCCCATCATATCGTTTATCATGGTAGAACACGCTTTTCTTAATGTATATATTGTTCCTTTTGCCATGATACCGATTATTATACGTATTTTCCTCGACTCCCGCACCGCTTTTATGGCACATATCACCTCCATATTACTATGCTCTATTGTACTGCGTACGCCGCATGAGTTTATCTTACTTCAAACCGTAGCAGGTATGGCAGGTATCTATAGTCTTCGGGAATTATCACAACGGTCGCAACTTCTGCGAAGTGCTTTTATCGTAACACTGTCTTATGCGATTCTCTACCTGGCACTAGACCTTATTCACGTCAGTACGATAGCACAACTCAGCACGAATATGTATATCAATTTTATCCTGAATGGAATTCTGCTTCTATTCACTTATCCGTTGCTGTTTATATTGGAAAAGACCTTCGGATTCACTTCCAACGTAACATTAGTAGAGCTCTCCAACATCAACAACAAACTAATGAGGGAGATGTCGGAAGTAGCACCTGGTACTTTCCAACACTCCTTACAATTGGCTAACCTCACTGCTGCTGCTGCTAACCGCATCGGAGCCAACAGCCAACTGGTACGTACCGGAGCTATGTATCACGATATAGGTAAGATGCTCAATCCCGCCTTTTTTACAGAGAATCAATCAGGTGTCAATCCTCATGACCAATTGACTTATAAACAAAGTGCTCAGATTGTCATCAGCCATATTACGGATGGAATGAAACTGGCGGATAAGTATAATCTTCCTACGGTTATAAAAGACTTTATCTGTACCCATCATGGAGCAGGGCTTACCAAATATTTTTATATTTCATATCAGAACGAACACCCGGATGAAGAAGTCGATAAAACAGCTTTCCAGTATCCCGGTCCCAATCCGTTTACCAAAGAGCAGGCTATTCTGATGATGGCAGACTCGGTAGAAGCAGCTTCACGCAGTTTACCGGAATATACAGAAGAAAGCATTTCGGCATTAGTCGACAAGATTATAGACAGTCAGGTACAAGAAGGCTATTTTAAGGAATGTCCGATTACTTTCAAAGACATAGCCACTGTAAAAACTGTATTCAAGGAAAAACTGAAAACAATGTACCACACACGTATCAGTTATCCGGAACTTAAGAAATAAAAGAAATGCCTTCATACTCTATTTGCTTCAAATAAAGCATATCAAAAAGTATGAAGGCATTTTTATTTAAAAGTAATTCATGCTGTCTGATAGAGTTTTAAATGCCCTGTTATTACATTCGAAAACGTGACTTGTATCATCAGCATTCGATACTTGTATCGTTAGCTTACGATACTTGTATCATCGGCCTTCGATACAAGTAACGTAAATCAGCCCTTATTTTCGTATAAACAGTTTGTTTAAAAACTTGCCCTAAAATGCAAAAACTATTGTTTTACAGCATCCAATAAGCCTTCGCAGGCATCTTCCAAAATATCGAGTACATTTTCGAATCCCTGCGCACCGCCATAGTAAGGATCGGGGACATAATCCACAACCTTTACCCGACAATAATCAGTCATTCGTTGAATTTTACGTTCTGACTCAATATCCGGTGCTTTTTCACGCAACGCATCGATATTGCGATCATCCATACCAAGAATCAGGTCAAAATTATAGAAATCTTCTGTGCGTACCGGACGGGACAAATGAGTAATGTGATAGCCACGCCGTGCAGCATGTGCCCGCATCCGCTCGTCGGCCGGCTCACCGTGGTGAAAGCTGCTGATACCAGCCGAATCAACTTCAATATCATGCTCCAGTCCGGCTCTTTTAATATATGTACGCATAATTTCCTCTGCCGATGAAGACCGGCAGATATTTCCTAAACAAACAAAGAGTATTCGCTTCATGCTTATTTTATATTCAGATAATCTTCAAACTTTTCTACACTCAGGTTCATTATCAGTTCTTCCGGGAAACCAGTTTCATCCACCAGTTGCCACACATAGTCATAAGTGGCAATATCAAAAGAAATATGTGCATCGCTTCCTAAAATAACCGGTACTTCATATTTCTTACAAAGGCGAAGTATCTCTAAATTATTACCTCTCGCCTCTGCTTTATTCCGGCAAGGTTTCAATGAACTATTGTTGATTTCCAACAAAGTACGATGTTCTTTTGCAGCCAGTACGATAGGCTCAAAATCGAGTTGGGCTGTTCCGTCACCCGGATGACTGATAATATGAGTATATGGATTAGCAATGGCATTTATCATACCTTGCGTATTTTCTTCTCTTGTACCCTGACTGTAACACAACGAATGAATACCGGCAATACGGATATCAAGCATTTGCATGGTCTTTTCATCCAAGTCGAGTGTACCTTTTGCATCTATAATATTAATTTCTGCTCCTAATAATAATTCAATACCATACATCCGACGAGGCACTACATGCAAATTACGGAAATAAATAGGATTGCACGTTCCTGGAATACCCGGCGAATGCTCTGTGATACCCAATACTTTCAATCCTTTCTCTGCAGCAGCCTGTGCCATTTCCTGCAAAGTACTGAAAGCATGTCCACTTGCTACTGTATGTGTATGTACATCTAATTCTACTTTTTTCATAAACTATATTTTACATCGGGTCTACATCATAATAAACCGTCAGCGAGCGGAAGCGTTCATCTTCCATAATGCTGCGCTGTACTTGAGTTAAATAATCACGCACTTTTTTCATCGAAGCAGTCTGTTCCACCTTGACTATTATTTTTCGGATAAATAAGGTCTGTATACGCGATACAGGAGGCTTGTCAGGTCCTAAGACTCGACTTCCCAGCCCGCTTCGCAGATAAGCAGCCATCAAATCGGCAGCTTGTCCAAGCACATCTTCTTTACGGTGCTTCAGATACACATATACCAAGCGGTAGAAAGGTGGATAATGAAATAATTCCCGTTCATCAATCTGCTCCTGATACATTCTGGGATAATCATTCGTCATCACTTCATGAATGACAGGCAACTCCGGCGACTTTGTCTGTAACACGACCAGACCTTGTTTATTCTTTCTTCCGGCACGCCCTGCTACTTGCGCCATCAACTGGAAAGCACGTTCATAAGAACGGAAATCGGGATAGTTCAACATCGAATCAGCATTCAATATACCTACTACACTCACCTTATCGAAATCCAGCCCCTTCGATACCATTTGTGTACCAATCAGAATATCTGTGCGCTGCTCTTCAAAATCGGCAATAATCTTTTCGTAGGCCGTACGGGTACGTGTCGTATCCAAATCCATCCGGGCAATACGGGCTTCGGGAAACAGGACCTTCATATCATCTTCTATCTTTTCGGTTCCAAATCCCCGGTTTACCAGTTCCGTTCCTCCACATGCCGGACATGATTTCGGTACGGTTTCCGTATAGCCACAATAGTGACAAGTCAACTGGTTTAATCCTTTATGATAAGTAAGACTGACATCACAGTTCTTGCACTTGGGCACCCATGCACATGTACGACATTCTATCATAGGAGCAAAGCCTCTCCGATTTTGAAATAAAATGACTTGTTCTTTCTGTTCCAGTGCCTCACGTACTTTTTGCAAGAGTAAAGGAGAAAACTGAGCAGTCATCCGTTTCTTACGAGCAAGTTCCTTTATATCTACTAACTCCACATGTGGCAAAAGAATATTCTGATGACGTTCCTTCAGCTCTACCAGACCGTATTTTCCATTCAGGGCATTGTAATAAGTTTCAATAGCCGGAGTAGCCGTTCCCAACAAAGTTTTCGCACCAAACATGGATGCAAGCATGATGGCTGCATTGCGTGCATGATAACGGGGAGCAGGATCCTGCTGTTTATAAGTTGCTTCGTGTTCTTCATCTACAATGACCAATCCTAACCGGCGGAAAGGTAAAAATACAGATGAACGCACTCCCAAAATCACATCATAATCGTGTTCCGACAATTGTTTCTTCCAAATTTCCACACGCTCGGCATCCGGAAATTTGGAATGATAAATGCCTAAACGAGAACCAAACACACGCTGCAAACGTTCGGTAATCTGTGTCGTCAAAGCTATCTCAGGCAATAAATACAAAACTTGCTTTCCTGCCTTCAAAACCTGTTCTATCAGATGAATATAGATTTCGGTCTTCCCACTGGCAGTTACCCCATGTAACAGACATACACTTTTCTCGCAAAAACAATTCAGTATTCCGGTATAAGCACGCAGCTGTGCTTCACTCAATGGATTCAATGCCACCAGTTGACGGGAAGTTTCAGTCAACCGTCCTATTTCCTGGTTATATACTTCGAGAACCTGTTTATCTACCAGACCATTCAATACAGCAGGAGAAACACCGGCTGCCTGCAACAGGGCCTTTTTGGAAACTTCCTTTAATTCTGTTCCATCCTGCGTCCATCCGGACAACTCAATGTACTTCATCCACAAAGCCAACTGCTTCGGGACACGTGCCAATTTATCGAACTGAAGACGTACAGCCTCCTCCGTCCGCATTTGCTCCGTCAGCCTTACACGTGCTTCTGTACGAGGCTTATAATGATGTTTTAATTCTTCTTTTACACGAATCGCCTGTTTATCCAACAACGATTTTATAACCGGAAGTAATAATTTGATTCCACTAGCCTTTTCCAGTTGAGTAACATACTGCTCCGGATCGTTACTGAGCAAATCAAGTATCTGTTGTTCTTTGAGAGGAAGAGGGATTTCCGATTCGAACTCCGGATTATACACAACCAAAGTTTCACTTTCTATCTTCAACCCCGAGGGTAACGCTGCCTTGTATACATCACCCAGTGTGCACAAATAGTAATCTGCCATCCATTGCCAGAAATCATATTGGCGCTTCAACAATACAGGAGTTGTGTCCAGCACTTCACTGATAGCTTTGGTTTCATACCCCTCAGGCTTTTCTTCATGTACACGAGTCACAATTGCCGTATAAAATTTCTTACTTCCAAACTGCACAATAACACGGCAGCCTGGTTGCACACGGCTTTCCCATTCCTCCGGAAGCGAATAGGTATACTGTCCGACAACAGGTAAAGGCACTATGACATCCACGTACTTCTTCATGCTACAAAGGTACAAAAAACACTTGCTTCCGATTGCCCGTTTATCAAACTTTTATAGCTTTGCAAAAGAACAATTATACAATACAACTTATGAAAATATACAAAATCGGTATTATCGGTTGTGGAGGCATTGCAGCAAAAATGGCAGCCACATTGGGAGGGATGAAAGGAGTCGCCCGATACGCTGTTGCTTCCCGTTCGATAGACAAAGCACAACAGTTTGCAAACGACTGGCAGTTCACTAAAGCTTACAGCTCTTACGAAGCACTGGCAGACGACCCGGAAGTAGATTTGATTTACATTGCTACCCCACATGCCATGCACTACGACAATGCACGTATGTGTATTCTGAAAGGCAAACCGGTGTTGTGTGAAAAAGCATTCACGGCCAATGCCCGCCAGGCAGAGGAATTGCTTCAACTGGCAAAAGAAAAAGGAGTATTCATCACAGAGGCAATCTGGACCCGCTATATGCCACTGTCCCTCACTATACAGGAACTAATTCAATCGGGTGTCATCGGCACTCCCCGTACCTTATCTGCCAACCTAAGCTACGTCATCGACAACAAGGAACGCATCATCCGCCCGGAACTGGCAGGAGGTGCCTTGCTGGATATCGGTGTTTATACACTGAACTTTGCAGCTATGGCATTTGGCACAGAGATTGAACAAACACACAGCGTATGTCAAAAAACCGAAACCGGTGTCGACTCACAAGAAAGTATTACCCTTTTCTATAAAGACGGTAAGATGGCTACGCTCCAAGCCAGTATCCACGTACAAAGTGACCGTCAGGGAATCATTGCAGGAGATAAAGGATTTATGGTAGTAGAAAACATCAATAATCCGCAATCAGTACGTATCGTAGACCGCAAGTATAATACCACTGCTATATATTATGCACCTCAGCAAATCACGGGATACGAATATCAGGTATATGCCTGTATCGAAGCACTCGAAAAAGGATGGCTGGAATCGCCTTATATGCCACATTCCGAAACCTTACGCATCATGCATCAAATGGATGCACTAAGACGAGAGTGGGGAGTAGTTTATCCATGTGACTAAATAAAGACTAGCCTATAAACAAATACCAAAATCCTCTCTTGTACGAATCTATCGTACAAGAGAGGATTCAATTTATTGATAACCTTTTAAAAATAATATCGGTATATTCAACATTCAAGAAGAATCAGAACAGATAAGCCAATGATATCTGCCAAGTATTTTTCTTCATATCAACAGTCGGACCTTCGTATTCGTCGGATACAGCTTTAGCAAGCTTACTGATACCAAAATTGTAATTTAATCCTATCTGGATATGACGGATCAGTTTCACACCTGCTCCTACATTGAATGTAGTATAACACGTCTTCATATCAAAAGCCTCTGAAAAATGTCCACTACCTACATTGAAACCAAACTGTGGACCAGCAGCCACATAAGCGCCTAATGTACTTCCCAATCCAAACGACCATTTCAGATTAACAGGAACTTCAACAGACTTCAATGTCTGGCTTTCGCTATAACTCTCTCCTTCTACATTTACCGTAGCTTTCGCCCCATCTTGGTTATACAGAGCAGCCACATCAAATCCTAAACCAACAACCGGTAAGGTAAATTCAACCATCGGACCTACAAAAAATCCGGTACGGTTATCTCCCTTCACCACATCCTGTGAGAAAGACAAAGTAGAAATATTCAATCCGCCCTTCAAACCAAACTTCACTTGAGCTTGTGCAGGCAATGCAATCCATAAACAAGCAAAAATCACAAATGTGGATAAAAATTTCTTCATATAATCTTATTTTATTGGTTATAAAAACAAATGTAATAAAATTCCACAAAAAAAGAAATATATTACATTTTTTCCAGTATGCAATCCAAGCTTTTCACAACGAAAAAAGGAGTCCAGCGAAAGTATATTAAAAATGAATGGGATTTCTATCAAAAAAGGCTGAACCCACTCTTGGGTTCAGCCTTTTCATCAGACTTACTTTATTTGCCAACAATTGATATACAGACACCTCGTGTCCTTTATTTTATTACAAGGTCCATCCTGCAGTCCAGTCTTCACCTTCTTTTACGGCACCTTTATAGTCTGTAGCTGTAAAGAATGAATCATCTGACAAGTCTTTACCACCGCTAACTGTACCTACATAGTTATTCTTCCACTGGAATACCTGATTAGTCAAATTACTTGCTACAGCTGTAAAATCTGTATTGGTATAAATACCTTGTTTTGAAGAAACTTCCCCATCCAAAGCTACATATTCCAATTTAGAAGTACCATCTTTCAATGCATTTTCTGTTTCGTTTGTTTCTACAGTCAGGGGTTTTCCTTTACCTGCAATCAACGCATTATACAACTCAACCTGAGTACCTGCACGCAAACGTACTCCCTGTTCTGTACCTCCATTTCCAATCAGTGTTGCATTGGCAATAACAGGATGAGCAACCGGAGTAGCAGCATTGTTATTTCCGTTGTTGTCACATTCCATCAAACAGTCACAGTCATATCCCAAGCTACCTTCAGCTTCCTGATAAGCAACAACAAACTGAGCTTTACCATTCCATCCTTCTGTCCAGTCGAAAGAGTCGTCACTACAACTGGTAGCAACCATATATTTCACATTTACAGAACCACCGAAGAACTCAAAACCATCATCCGATCCTTTATATGCCTGCAAATGTTCTACCGTAGTACCATTTCCAACTCCATAGAAAGAAACACCATTTGCTTCGTGTTCTTCATCAAACGCATATCCTGTATATTCCAAACGGATATATTTTAATGTACCTGAATTATCATTATCATTTGAACCACCATAAGCAGCGTTACCGATTTCAGAAAGTCCAGATCCGTTATTGGTATGAGCATAACCACAGATGTGCAATCCTCCCCACGCACCAGCTTCCTTCTTTTCAGAAGTCATTATAATAGGATTTTCCGCAGTACCTTGTGCATTGATCTTTGCTCCCTGTTCTACCAAAATATAGTCCACAACCTCATCATACTTTGCAATAAGAGTTACTCCCGGTTCAATCGTCAATGTTACGCCTGGTTTAACATGAACACCTCCAGTCAATGTATATGTTTCTCCTGATTTCAATGTCATGTTTTCAGTAATATCCTTATCAATTACATTCTGGCCACCTTCTTCCGGTCCTGACGGAGTTGTATTATCACTACAAGAAGTTGTACACAATGCCATACCTGTAAACAATGCCATAGCAGCAGATTTCCAATACTTTTTCATAATAAAATGTTTTTTAGTTTAATCGTTTTTTACCTTAACTATAAATTATATGTTACTCCAATTTCAAAATTAGTACCTCGTTTAAATCGTTCCACCTCTACTTTTTCTCCTGTAGACGGTACTTCCTGTTTAAATATCACAGGCTGATTCAACAAGTCATTTACCTGTAGTTTAAAAGCTATTTTTTCGTTCAGTTTAAAGCTGGTCACCCAATTCAGAGTATGTACAGGCTGCTGCTTCACATCTCCCAATCCAGAAATACCGACCGACTGAATACGTGGTCCTTGTAAATTATATACTAATGCAGCACTCAACTGTTTGACTTCTCCAAATCGCGGGCTATATGTAATATCCGCATTAACCAGATAAGGTGATGCCCCTTGCAGTGCACGCTGTGTATTGGTGTAAGCTCCTCCTTCCGGCAGTTTTACGTCGGTATACATAAAGGAAGCATTCGCACCGAAACGCAAATCGCGAACAAGTTCTTTCCGGAATTCTACCTCCAATCCTGTAGCCATACCATTGCTGGCATTTTGGAAAGAATGTACAGTTGCACCTCCCGCCAGAGTCTGTATCTGTTCAATCGGATTCTCCAAATGTTTATAATAAGCAGTAGCAGAAAACATATCTCCATTATCAAAGAACCACTCGTAACGCAAATCTATATTGTAATTATAACCATTCTTCAAATCTGCATTACCTCGAATCTGTGCAGAACCATATGATTCCTGATAAAGGAATGGAGCCATTTCAATAAATGATGGACGAGTCACTGTACGAGAGAATGAGAAACGAAGATTCTGCTGTTTGTTAAACTGATAACGTAAATTCATTGCAGGAAAAAGATCGTTTGTCTTCAACTCTCTTCGATGACGTTTTCCTCCATCATCCGCATAGTCCACCCACTGGTTACTGCTTTCATAACGAACCCCCACATTCACCAATAAAGCTTCCAACGGGTAAATATCAGCCAACACATATCCTGCATAAATTTTGTTTCCTGCAGTATAACTGTCCTTAGGTTGCTGAGAACGTGAAATAGAAACTTCTCCATTTTCTATTGCTTCCTGATTTAAAAAGCCTGAAGGATTATAAATATCCTCCTCTCCATTTATTGTAGGATTCAGTTTGTTCAGGTTATAATAAAAACGGGTAGAAGCATAATCTCGTGTTTTATCCTTATAAGTAAATCCTGCCTGAAGTTTGTTTTGTGCTCCAAATTTGTATTCCCCAGACAGATTTCCTACCCATTCCTTTTCATCCAATACACCGAAATAACGCATAGTTTCCTGACGGTTTAGTTTGAAAAGATTGATGCTGTTACCCTCACGTATAAACATAATCTGACGACGATCGGGTTCATCACTGGCGGTCTTACTATAAGAACCTCCCCAATTCAAGCTCCATTGTTCTCCAAAAAAGTGTTTTCCATTGAGCTGATGATTTTGAAGACTATAAATATGAGTCACACTATTACTACCTATCAAATTATGGTCTTCATAATCGTACCCTTCCCGGTACATATAAGTATCCACAGCATTACGTGCATAGAAAAAAGTATAGCTCAACTGATCTTGTGTACGGAAACGATATCCCAAACTACCAAGTCCTGCTATTTTCAATTCATTTGAATAGCTGTCATAGCTAAAGTCGTTCAAGGTTGTACCGGTAGCCTCCAATGTACGTACGCTCGAATCAAACATAGCCTGTTGTTCATTACTAATACCTACAGATGCCAATAAACTAAGTTGATTACCATTTACATCGAAGTTCTTGCCAAAGCCAATATTTCCACCAAACTCCGGTAACGCTGTCTTTTTAGATACATCAAAAGTAGTACCGAACAATGAGTTTTTCTTCGCATACTCCTCAAACTCCAACAATTCCATATCACGCAGTTTCTGATCCAAAGAAGGAGTTTTAAACAATGTTCCATTCTGATCCATGCGATACATATCTTTTCCCAGTGTATTAAACTTTCCACCTACATTGAAAGAAACACTGAAAAAATCCTCACCAGTCTGCTCTTTAGTACCAATATCAATATGAGCTCCAGAATAATCAGCAAATGAATTTGCCTCATAAACTTTGCTCACTGTAATATTCTTAACTGTAGAAGTTGGAAACAAATCCAGCGGAATCAATTTATTATCCGGATTCGGAGAAGCAATAGGAAGTCCATTCAATGTCGTCGTGCTATATCGGTCACCCAACCCGCGTACAATAATCTGTCCGGCAGAAGCAACAGATACACCTGTAATCTTCTTCACCCCTTCCTCAACATTGGAGATACCTTTAATACTCATTTCCTTGGAACCAATGTTTTCAATGGCTACACTCGACTTCTGCCGTTCTACCATCAATGCTCTTTCATTTTCCAAGTTTTTTCTTGCCACAACTGTAACTTCCCCCAATTGTTGTTCATCAGATGTCAAGGCAATAACCAATTCCTCTTTATTTCCTTTTTCTACTACAATTTCCTGTGATTTGTAAGATACATATTGTACAAGCAATGTACACGATTTCCCTTTTATATCTTTAATTTCAAAGCAACCGTCTATGTCAGTAATTGCACCAGTAGAAGTTCCCACAACCTGTACCGTAGCTCCAATAAGCGGTTCCTTGGTTGTATTATCTATTACTACACCTTTTACCGTAAATGCCTGAGCACTGACACTTATCATCATTGCCGTGGCTGCCAAACACATTTTACTTGCACCAATCATTCTTTACTCTTTTTATTTTTCTGTCGCAAAAATATTCCGAGTATATTTCTTACAGATTGCATACTGCTGATAATTGGCTTACAGGTTAATTACAATTTCATTACACACCAAATCCTACTAACTCATTAGTAATTAGAAAGTAACAAGAACAAAACAGATGTAACAAAAACAAAACAATTATATTAAAAAAGAAAGAAGGGAAACAAGATAAACTTGCAATCGAAAAAGTAGACATAAAAAAAGAGACTATCAAAATAAAATTTGACTATTATTTTGTCATCTTGAACAAAATGACAATCTCGTTATACTTTCGAGATAGTTTTTGCCAATGACAACCTTTTTGATAGCTAAATTTTATTTTAATAGTCTCTTCCTTCAATACTAATAATATGTGACAGTTTGTTATTTCTTGGAATAATGGTATCTCATAGAGAATATATAAACCTCTATTATATCATCATGCACGGAATAAACGATTCTATGCTCTGCATTGATTCTTCTTGACCATTTCCCTGCCAGTTCATATTTAAGCGGTTCTGGTTTTCCTATTCCTGTGTATGGATGTGCAGCAATATCTTCCAATAAGGTTTTGATTTTATTTAAGATAGCCTTATTCCGACTTTGGGTAAAGTATAGGTATTCTTTTCGTGCCTGTTCTGATAATGTTATTCTGTACATGCTACACGTTTTAAGAAATCCTCTATGCTTTCACCTTCATTCTGAGATACAAAGTTACCGTTCTTAATATCTTCTTCGCCTTTATGTATTGCTTCCATTGTATCGGGTGACGACATGATGTATTCCGTTTCCTTTAGAGAGTTATATTCATCCAAAGAAATCATCACTACTCCTTTGCCATTCCCACGATTGACAACTACAGTATCATAATCGTCAATAACCGCATCAATGTAGCTTTTCAAATTGGCTCTTAAATCTGTGTAATTGGCTGTTCTCATAAACCCTCCTTCGTTATAGTGCAAAGATATGTACTTATTTGCGTACTTACAAATATAAATGGTTAATTATTGGATATTTAAGAAAAGGACAGCCATTTAAGAATGCCCTATCCTTCTCAATCAATAAAGTTTATTTATATCTTTCATCACCATGTAAAGCAGAGTTGATTCCTAAAGCCATTTCTGTAGCACTGAAACAATAGTGAAACAAATGCCTTAAAAGAGGATAAAAACAGGCAAAAGCAACAGCTTGTAATCGGGAGGTTGCACACGAAAAAAAGGTTGTAACAACCAGTGTTACAACCTTTTTCTTTGTGGGCCAGCTAGGGCTTGAACCTAGGACCTCCAGATTATGAGTCTGTTGCTCTAACCAACTGAGCTACAAGCCCTGGAAATTTTAAACATTTCAAAACTGATGCAAAAGTAATGGATTAGGATGAAACCTGCAACATTTAGCAAGGAAAAATTAATAAAAAAAACTAATGCGACAAGACTTATCAATATATGTTGTATTTTTGTTCCACTTAATAATTTAATAATTAGGCATATGTCACAACAGTCAAAAGAAAATCACCTTACAGGCTTGTCAGAACAAGAAGTCCTTGCAAGTCGTCAGGCACACGGCAACAACTTATTAACACCTCCCAAACGCCCTTCCATGTGGAAGTTATATTTGGAGAAATTCCAGGATCCGGTAATACGGGTATTGCTGGTTGCAGCATTTTTTTCTCTGATTATTTCCTTTATAGAAAGCGAATATGCTGAAACCATTGGTATCTTTTTTGCCATCTTTCTGGCTACCGGAATCGGTTTCTATTTTGAATACGATGCCAGCAAAAAATTCGACTTACTGAATGCAGTTGGAGAAGAAACCCCCGTTACAGTTATCCGTGACGGGAAAATACGCGAAATTCCCCGTAAAGACATTGTAGTAGGCGATATTGTCATATTGAATACCGGCGAAGAAATACCTGCCGATGGAATTCTGATAGAGGCTGTATCACTCCAAGTGAACGAATCAAGTTTAACAGGAGAGTTAATGGTCAACAAAACAACAGATGAAGCTCATTTCGATGAAGAAGCCACCTACCCGTCGAATACTGTTATGCGCGGTACTACCATTACCGACGGACATGGAGTGATGAAAGTAGAACGAGTAGGAGATGCAACCGAAATTGGGAAAGTAGCCCGTCAGGCAACCGAACAAAGCGGAGAACAAACCCCACTCAACATCCAGCTTACCAAACTGGCCAATCTGATAGGAAAAGTAGGATTCACCATTGCGACCCTTACCTTTCTTACTTTTACAGCCAAAGACCTTTATGCCTATCTGACTACGACTCAAGTCACCGGATGGCACGAATGGCTGGAAATAGCCCGTATCGTACTGAAATACTTCATGATGGCTGTTACCTTAATCGTAGTAGCAGTTCCCGAAGGATTACCGATGAGCGTTACCCTCAGTCTGGCACTCAACATGCGCCGTATGCTGAAGACCAATAACCTGGTACGCAAAATGCATGCCTGCGAAACCATGGGCGCCATTACCGTAATCTGTACAGATAAAACCGGAACACTGACACAAAATCTGATGCAGGTATACGAAGCACAGCTCGACGAGAGTCATCCGGAACTGATAGCAGAAGGTATTGCAGCCAATTCAACCGCCTTTTTGGAAGAAAAAGGCGAAGGCGAAAAACCTTCGGGTGTAGGAAACCCTACAGAAATAGCTCTTTTGTTGTGGCTCAACAGCAAAGGAGAAAACTATATGCAACTTCGTGAAAATGCCAAAGTAGTCAACCAACTTACATTCTCTACCGAACGTAAATACATGGCTACCTTAGTAGATTCTCCTATCCAGAAGAAGCGAGTACTTTATATTAAAGGAGCTCCCGAAATCGTCATGAGTAAATGTAATCTGACTTCTGACGCTATCAATCAGTATAATGCACAGCTATTGGCTTACCAGAACAAGGCAATGCGTACCTTAGGCGTAGCTTATAAATACATTCCCGATGGGGCCTCAGAAGATTGTGCCGAACTGGTAAACGAAGGAGGAATGACCTTCATTGGTATTTTCGCCATCAGCGACCCGATTCGTCCCGACGTTCCCGAAGCAGTAAAACGCTGCCAGTCTGCCGGAATCGGTATTAAGATTGTAACAGGAGATACTCCGGGAACAGCTACAGAGATTGCCCGCCAGATTGGTTTGTGGAAACCGGAAGATACGGAACGTAACCGAATAACCGGAGTCGAGTTTGCTGCCCTAACCGACGAAGAAGCATTAGAACGTGTACTCGACTTAAAAGTCATGAGCCGTGCCCGTCCGATGGATAAGCAGCGTCTTGTACAATTGCTCCAGCAAAAAGGAGCAGTCGTAGCTGTTACAGGTGATGGTACAAACGATGCCCCTGCCCTTAACCACGCCCAGGTCGGCCTGTCTATGGGTACCGGAACGTCAGTTGCCAAGGAAGCCAGCGACATTACCTTGCTCGACGACTCGTTCCACAGTATCGCTACAGCTGTAATGTGGGGACGATCACTCTATAAAAACATACAGCGCTTTATCGTGTTTCAGCTTACTATCAACGTAGTCGCTCTACTCAGCGTACTGTTTGGTGCATTCTTTGGTACAGCACTTCCTCTTACTGTAACCCAAATGCTATGGGTAAACCTGATTATGGATACTTTTGCTGCCATGGCATTGGCATCCATCTCACCCAGCATGGATGTCATGGACGAAAAGCCACGTCGCCGAAGCGATTTCATCATTACCCCTGCCATGCGCAACAACATTTTCGGAGTAGGATTGGGATTCCTTGCTATCCTAATGGGGCTTTTGGTTTATTTCAATCATCTTCCAGGAGGAATGGATACACATCACCTCACCATATTCTTTACCATCTTTGTCATGCTGCAGTTCTGGAATCTGTTTAATGCCAGTGTATTCGGAACCAACCATTCTATTTTCCGCGATGCCAGTCATGCATTGGGAATGCTGAGTGTAGCAGCTATTATTCTGATTGGCCAGATTATTATCGTCACCTTCGGTGGAAAAGTATTCCGAACAGAACCGCTTCCAGCGATAGAATGGCTCTACATTATAGGAGCAACTTCTGCTGTGTTGTGGATAGGTGAATTATGGAGAGGTATCAAACGTCTTACTAAAAAATAATACAGCGATGAATTCAAACATCCGAAATATTATCTTCGACTGGGGAGGCGTTTTGCTGGACCTTGACGTAGAAGGTTGCATCCGTGCTTTCGAAAAAGCCGGAGCAACCCACATCAAAGAACTGCTGAACGGAACCAATGAACTTGGTGTATTCAAAGACTATGAATGTGGCAAGATAGATACTCCCGCTTTCCGCAAAGAAATCTGCCAACTCATAGGAACAGAATTGCCAAACGCAGAAATAGATCGTTTATGGAACAGTGAACTGCTCTCTATTCCTCAAGAAAAACTGGAACTATTACAGAGCCTGCATTCCCGTTATAACCTTTACCTGCTCAGCAATACCAACGAACTGCATTGGGAACATGGTTCAGCTTATGCATTTCAGCATCAAGGGAAAGACCTTAAAGACTGTTTCAAACAGATTTTCCTATCATTCCGTATGGGATTGGCAAAACCCGATCCTGCCATCTTCCGTACAGCACTGCACGAAGCCGGATTATCTGCCGAAGAAACTCTTTTTATTGATGATGCAGAAATAAACTGTCAGGCTGCAGCTTCAGTAGGCATACATGCAGTTCATTATATACCCGGAACAGATTTAAACAAAATATTCGAATAATTACAGTACAATGCAAATTATCACAGACGCCATACAGTCCTTCTCTTTTCCTCCATGTGCAGCCACTATCGGCTGTTTCGACGGTGTACACCGCGGCCATCAGTACTTGCTCCAACAGGTAACCGAAGTAGCCCGGCAAGAAGGTCTGTGTACGGCGCTGATAACGTTTCCGGTTCATCCACGCCAAGTAATGCAAAGTGACTATCAGCCTCAACTACTATCTTGTCTTCCACAAAAGACAAATCTCATACAGTCACTTCCCGGAGATTATTGCATCATGCTGCCTTTTACTCACGAACTCTCTTGCCTCACTGCACGCGAATTCATGCAGTTTCTTCACCAGCAATACAACGTACGTACCCTGGTAATAGGCTATGATCATCGTTTTGGTCACAACCGAAGCGAAGGTTTTGAAGACTATTGCCGCTATGGTGAAGAATTACACATCAAGGTAGTTCAGGCACAAGCTCTGACGGAAGAAAACATATCCATCAGCTCTTCTGTAATCCGTGCCTTACTAAAAGAAGGAAACATAACACAAGCCAACCACTACCTAGGTTACTCCTATTATTTAGACGGTACAGTAGTAAACGGGTATAAGGTAGGCCGTAAATTAGGATTTCCTACCGCCAACCTTCTTCCCTCCTGCCCCGACAAACTGATTCCAGCCGAAGGGGTATATGCAGTATATACTTATATCGAAGGACAACGGTACAAAGGAATGCTCAATATCGGCTGCCGACCAACAGTTCATAATGGAACAAACCGTTCCATAGAAGTCAATATACTCGATTTCTCGGGTGATATCTACCATAAACAAATGCGTATTGAGTTTCAGCACTTCATCCGTAAAGAGCAAAGTTTTCCCAATCTTGATGCCCTGATTGAACAACTGAAAGAAGACAGAAATACAGTTTCAGAACTGCTCACTCTGTAAATTTCATTTCTACATTATTTTTACAAAAAGTGCTTTCATCCTTCTTACAGGCAGGATGAAAGCACTTTCTGCATAATAAAAGTTCTATATGTAATTCATATCCATTAGTAATTCTATAAAAAAGGTGTGCAGCCGCTTTTTCACAAAAACGACTGCACCAATATGTAAACTTTATATAAGAGAGAAAATTATCTTATTACATTTTTATTATTGAGCTGGATATCCAAATAATGTTTCTTGATTTGTAACTACAATCACATTACTTTCATTACCAACTTCTGTCATAGTCATAACTGTAGGTTCATCTGGATCATTGGGCACAACCTTCCAATTCATTGGGGCCCCCATTCCTGCTACAGTTGTGAAAAGCTTAGATCCACCTCCATTCCAACAAGCTACACCAAATTGGTCACCAGAACCTGTTAAAGTCAAAGACACCTCATCATTACTTATCACTTTAGTATCCAATAACAAAGCTCCATATCCTTGTCCTGCCAAAATATTCAAAGCATTATCAGTATAAATATAGCTACCTATAATAAACGCCATTGGATATGCTCCAACTACACTCTTTATGGCTTCACATCCAGCACTTGCATTCTTCTGATTTGCTGTTCCAAGCCCTTCATAAGTTACAAACCAAGGACCATTGGATACAAACAGCTGAGCAGGAGGTGTAACGGCCTTTGTCAATACAACTTTACCATCACGAGACTTCAACGATTTTGTATCTCCATCAAAAATCAGGTCATGTACCTCTATTCCTCCTAAATTCATTGAAGAATACATTTTTACTCCTTCTAAAGTCTGTATATAAGGATAAGACTCTGTAACAACCTTACCTTCCTCTTCGTAAGAATATACGAAAGTTCTATAAGAACGAGATATAGAATAAACTTTTCCATCTACTTCATACTCATAAGCCTTGCTCATCTTTCCTTCTGAAGCCTGTACACCATTCAAATAAGTATCCCATACAGTTTCTTCGGACAAAGGAGTCATCACAATTTTATTTTTTGTTTTCTTCCCTTGCAAAATAATTTCTTCTTTTGAAGCAGACATTATAGTAAATTCAAAGTCGCCTTCCATTCCGTCACCATCTTTACCCACATTTGCCGGATTATCAGGATCAGAGAAAAAATGAAATACCTCATTATATGTATCCACACTTAATATAGTACCTGAGCTTTGGTATAACTTATAAGTACTTTCCGATACCTTTCCACTGCCATAGACATCACTTGAAGCCTGCATCTTTCCATCTTTCGTAAAAGATACCAATATATTATAGCCTCCATAAGCCTGTAAAGCATTGGGATAATATTCCATTAACCAACCATTTGATGCACCTACTAATATTTCTTGATAGGATTTCATTGCAGCTTCAATTCGATTGGCCGAAGAATCATCAAAAATATCATCTTGTTCAGGGGCACATGCACTGAGTACAAACATAAGACTCAGTATTCCCCATAGTATATTACTTAACTTCTTCATAATTCCATCAATTTAAGTTTTTTAAATCCAATGTATATATTTCCTGAGTACGCCGCTGTACCACGTCACGTAAAGTCGTCAGGTCAATATTCCATTTAGTAAGGAAATATTCCTTTACAATATCAAACTTAGCTTCAATTGTTTCTTTTCCAGTCGAATCATATTGTCCTGTAGGATTACCCTCATTATCTAAAACAGGTACAACACCTAAATCAAGTTGTGCTTGCCAGGCTTCTTCTGTACTGGTTACATAGATACTGGTCAACTCTGCAAAATCTTCTCCTTCTTCTTTACTGGCATAACCGGAAATAAATCCTAAAGCAGGAGCATCATTATCATTCAAGTTAACCCAGTCAGCAGCTTTATACTTTCCCTGTGATACCAGATTAAAGTCTGTAGTATATTCTTTCAGCTGATTTAAGATATGACAAAACTCATGATGCATTGTTTTAAAAAACCAATAATTCAATACATCCAAATCAATATTGTCTACGTCTATTTCATTTACATTATACAATGTTACTTTTATACCTCCTTCAGCAACTCCCAATGTCACAGACTCATCTTCATTATATGCTTTTGAACCAATCAACTGCATGACACGCAAACAGTTTTCTTTCATAAAGTTTTCTCCTGCAACCTCATTATAAGAATCCAGCCATACATGCTGAATCAATTTTGCCAAAGCGATAGATTTATCATAGTCGGCAGGAATCAAATTATAAGTCATATCTGATTCCTTATCATCGTAGCGATATTTAAAATCTATATTATAAGGTATTACATAATTCTGTACTAACCACTTGTCGAACTCATTCTGTTCAGCAACTGTCTCACTTTCAAAGATACTCTTTGAATCAAGATCGTCTTCACTACAAGACCATACAAATAAAGCCGTAGCTAATACTAAAAACAATTTTATATTTTTCATAACCTTCTCTTTTTAAAGTTTATCTTGGATTAGGAGTCAATCCACCTCTAATTACATCTTTAGGCAACTGAATAGCACGACGTGGATCATCTACTTTCAAAATATCAGCACTCAATCCATCACGATTATGACCTACCTCAATTCCGTAACGTTTGATATCAAACCAACGAGAACCATCATGTAAAGTTTCCAAACGACGGAAATGTAATACACAATGAATGAAATTCTCCTGTTCACCTGCCTCCACCATAAAACCTTGTGGATGTAAAGTTTTCTTAATGGTTCCGACAGATTCACCATTTACAATAGCTTCAATTGGAGAATAAGGAATATCAGTAAAGAAATCATTAACTCTTTCTCTTGTCAGCTCTGGTAAATATCTCAAAACTCCCCGATTATCACGATAGGATGCATAGCAATGTCCACTCTGCCAAATATTCAAATCGGCTGCTGCCTTATCATATTCCTTAAGAAAAGCATAGGCTTCTGCACGACATAATAATGTTTCATCAGCAGAAAAAGCTACATGGACAATATGTGGATAACCAGTACCATTAATTTTATCCGTTTCTTCCCAAAACTCAGTAATCTTTGGGAAACGTACACACTGATTACCGCCATACAAAGTAGAAATATAAAATCCACTTGATCCACCTGTTCCCCATGGTCCTGTAGCCCAATAAGTTTCATTTGTACAAATAGGACGAGCATGGTTATAGCGTTGTTCCATACCAAGCATACAGCGCCCAGCAGCTGAATAAGCTGGCAACATTAAAAAGTTTGCTGTTTCACTAGTTCTTATATATTCATTAGAAATATCATCGGCACCAAATGCAGTATATTTTATCATCTGACGAGTTAAAGAAGCAGGAGAAGCTCCCAACGCCTTCGTTGCATACTCTACCACTTTATTATAATTTGACTTATCGGCCTTCACATAAAATAAGTTGAAACGAGCTGCAAATGCATAAGC
Organism: Phocaeicola acetigenes; assembly: GCF_027529745.1. NCBI lineage: Bacteria > Pseudomonadati > Bacteroidota > Bacteroidia > Bacteroidales > Bacteroidaceae > Phocaeicola > Phocaeicola acetigenes. Next base: position 2,774 of record NZ_JAPZVM010000006.1, on the reverse strand, counting down.
TGCTTTGACATTAAAATGATACTTAGGTACCGTATAAATTCTATCATCAACATAAGGTAAAGCCGCTTCAATATCTGCATTGATTTTGCTATACAACTCTTCCAGAGTTCCACGCTCATAAGTTTGTTCAGGCTTCGTTTCAGGAGCACTTGCATAAGGCAAACCCATATCTTTACTTGCTGTCTGCGGATTATAAGGCAGACAGAAAACATTAGCCAGCATAAAGTGTCCATACGCACGGCAAAGCAAAGCTTCTGCACGTTGTGGGGCCAATCGCTCTGGATTTCCCATCTCTTCAATAGCGACCAGTGCTTGATTGGCTGCAGCTATCGCACTATAATATCCCTGCCAAACAGAATTTGGATCATCATTTCCCGAACTCTCAGAGCTTGTTTCCCACAAATAAGTTTCTTCTGTAATAGGATAATAATGATAAATATTATATGCTTTTCCATTATCCATCACATTATCTGTTCCGTATTCTGTAAGCAGAATGGAAGAATGTGTAGGATATGCAGAAACCAATATGGCTGTAATCTTTTCATCTGAGTTCAGCTCTGCACGATTATCTGGCATTGTATCCAGAAAATCCTCACACGATGTTAACCCTAATGCGAGTCCTATTGCAGCACTATAAATATATGTCATCTTCATATTTAAATCTCCTCTCTTTTAAATTAAATACCCAATCTCAGCGTTAAAGTAAATTGCTTTGGTACAGGAGCAGCTACTCCACCGGTATTAAAGAACTCAGGATCTTGTCCATTCAATTTACTATCTGCATAAATCAAGAACAGGTTAGTAGCCTGAAGTTTCAAAGACAGATTACTGATTTTTGCTCCGGAAATCCATTTTTTCGGGAAATCGTACGATAAAGAGATTTCCTTCATTCTAATAAAATCACCTTTGGCAATACGATCTGTAGAATAGTTATATGCATTATAAGCTTTATTCAAATAGTTATCATCTTGATTAGTACGTTTGTCTGCGATAACAGGAATTGTAGTATAAGCTTCATCTCCTGTATTAGTCCATCTGTTTTTAAATTCTTTTGGCATAGCATCCATATCAGAATATTCATTACTAAATGCTGGATCCAAACGAATTACATTTCCAAATGAATAGGTCATAAAGACATTCAACTTCCAATTCTTATATCTGAAAGTATTACCAAAACTACCAGTAAATGTAGGATCTGTAGGTCCTTCATAAACCAAATAATCCTTTATATCTGTCTGGAAATCAATATCACTTACTGTCAGCTGCCCCATTTCATTAATAAATGTCGGAAGTCCATTTTCATTCAGACCACGATAATCGATTGAGAACAAAGAACGAACCGGATAACCTTCCATTGCAAATCCCTGTCCAGTAATCATATCAATAACTTGTTTGGAACTTTCAAGATCTGTTACTTTGTTTCTTGCATGAGAAAAGATGAAATCTGTATTCCAAGTAAAATCCTTAGTTACAATATTTTTAGTCGACAAAGTAAACTCCTCACCACTTGATTCCATACTTGCCACGTTAGCATATTTGGCTATTTGTCCACCTACACCCATCGTATTCAGTATACCAATCAAATCGTAGTTATTACGCTTATACCAGTCAAAAGCAAAATTGATTCGATTATCAAGGAAACCGATTTCAGCACCGATATTCAACTCATGTTTCTTTTCATAAGTCAGTTCACTATTTTCTGAATCATAAATTTCCAATCCAGATTCTTTTACATCTGTGAAGGGACGCCAAGGGTTATAACTCTGAATAACGACACGTGAGTTTGTTACATTAGTAGGACCTCTGTCGGCAGTCAAAGAATAAGAAGCTTTCAATGTCAAATTAGACAATGCCGGTCTCAGATTTTCAAACCAACTTTCTTCATGCATGTTCCAAGCTGCAGAAATATTCCAAGTCGGAAGCCAGCGTGCGGCACGACTCTTACCTAATTTATTAGAACCTTCATAACGAATGGTTCCATTCAACGTATATTTTCCTTGATATGAATAAGTAGCAGTTCCAAAGAAAGCAACTTCACGAGAGCGAGTATATTCTACTGTATAATAATCTGTATTGGCTTCATTTCCCTGTTTAAAGAACAAGTAATCGTATGCAGGAAGCATACCCATACCATATTGCATACCCACACCATTAAACCAGGTTTGAGAACGATTCAATGCATTTACCTCCATACCACCAAAGAAGTTGAATATATGTTTTTCATTGAATACATCATTATAACTTGCAGTAGCACGGAAATCCCAACTATTCATACTATATTTTGTTTCACGGTAGAAACCACCGACTGGCAGTACAGATACAGGTAATGAGTTTGCTTTATCAGGATCCGTATACAGCCAAGGGTTTGCATTACGCATGGTAGCATCATCCATAGCACGATAAGCCCATGCTTGATTAGAATAATCTGTAATAGAATGAGATTGAGTAGTAGTAGAAAACTTATAAGCACCCAATGCTGATAATTCAATCTTCTTAAACGGTTTCCACTTCAACTCACCTTGAAACTTCATATCAATTACATCCAAATTCATATTATTATTGTCCAATTCATGCAAAATATTAAACGGTGCATAGTTACGAACATAATATTCATTCGGATCCAATGTACGAGAAGTATTCAATGCATAAGAATATGGATTAATATCAAACTCGCGTGTTACTTCACCAGTCACAGCATTAGCTTCTGAGCTCATTGCTCCAGGAGCTTTCTGCTTACGATAAGAAGCATTACCTATCAAATTTAATGATAAATT